>JASGFG010000065.1:0-22350 GCA_047605605.1 Paracoccaceae bacterium
CAGCAGGCTGCGGTGGAAGGCCATCGGGTGATGCAGCTCGAACGCGGGCAAATCCCCCGCGCCGCGCAGGATGCGCACCCCGGGCACCAGCCCGCAGCTTGCCACCGCCAGGCGACCGGCACCGGGCAGCGGCGCCTCTGTCACCTGCGCCAGCGCCCCGGCCGCGCCCGGCCCGATCAGGCTCAGCACGCCGACAGCATCTGTCACGTCGTCCAGCCGCACGGACCCGTCCGGGGGCAGGTCGCGGAACAACTCGTCAAAGGCGCGGCGCTGTTCGGTGGCCTCGGCGGTCAGATGGAAGACCGCCCCGATCCTTGCGATGCGAAAGGCCGCGCGCACATTGCCCGCGCCGTTCAGCAGCAGCGCACCGCCAACCTCGCCCTCGCCCGGAAGCGGGCTGGCCAGCGTGCGGTCCAGCCAATCGGCCGCGCCGGGGCCCGAGACCTCGAACTTGGCCATCGGCGTCCGGTCCGCAAGGGCAAGGCCGGTCTGCGCCGCCGCGACCTCGGCCCCGATCAGCGCCTGTTCCGGCCCGTGACGGAAACTGCGGGCGGGGGTCTTCGGTCCCCCATCGGGTGCGAACCACATCGGCACCTCCCATCCGTTCACGACACCCCATGCCGCACCGGCGGCCTGAAGCAGATCGTGGCCGGGCACAGTCTTGCCCGGCCGCGCGGCCTGCGGCTGCGCAAAGGGAAAGCGCAGGTCGGCATGGGTGCCCCAGGTCTCGATCACCGAGGCCCGCGTCCATTCCTTGGTGCAATGCGTGCCGAACCGGCGGGGGTCCAGTTCGGACATGTCGATCGGCGTCGTGCCGGTGGTGATCCAGTCGGCCAGCGCATCGCCAAGCGCGCCCCCCCACAGGATGCCGCCCGGCACGCCCTCGGCCAGCCAGACGTTTTCCAGCCCCCAGGCCGGACCGCACAGCGGCAACTCGTCCGCCGTCATCTGGAACGGGCCGCGCACATTGGCCTTGATGCCCGCGCGGCCCAGCATCGGCACGTTCTGGATCGCCGCCTCCCACTGGGGTTCGACGGCGCCGAAATCCTCGTCCAGCAGGTCGGCGCCGAACCAGTCCGGCACGCCGTCCACGGCGAACAGCTTCAGATGCTCGGGCCGTTCATAGGGGCCGAACATCAGCCCGTCGCCTTCCTCGCGGATATAGCCGTTGAACTCCTCGTCCCGCAGGATCGGCAGTTCGGGACGGCCCGCGGCCTTGCGGGCCACGATCTCGGGCACGGGGACGGTGTTCCAGTATTGGTGGACGATGGGAATGGCGGGGATGTCGAGGCCCAGCATCGCCCCGGTCTGGCGGGCATAGTTTCCGGTGGCAAGGATCACATGTTCGCAGGTGATCAGCCCCTGGCTTGTCCGCACCTCCCACTCGCCCGAGGGGCGGCGCGAAAATCCGGTGACTTCGGTGTTCTGATGCACCTTTGCCCCGCAGGCCCGCGCCCCGGCGACCAGCGCCATGGTCACGCCCGCCGGTGCGATATGGCCGTCGTCGGGGTGGTATAGCCCGGCCAGGATGCGCGGGTTTTCCAGATAGGGCCAAAGCTCGCGCACCTCCTCGGCGGTGATCAGATGGGCATTCGCGCCCTGTGCGGCCGCCACATCCATATAGCTGCGGTATTCGTCCAGCCGGTCCGTCGAGGATGCCGTGCGCAGCTGCCCGCAGGGATGCCAGCCGATATGCTGGCCGGTTTCCGCCTCCAGCCCCGAATAGATCGCGATGGAACGGTTGATCAGCCTGGCCACCGCATGGCTGCGGGCATAGCTGGGGATCAGCCCCGCCGCGTGCCAGGTGGATCCGGCGGTCAGCTGCGTGCGCTCCAGCAGCACGACATCCGACCAGCCCCGCTTTGCCAGCCCGTATAGGATACCCGCCCCGACGCAGCCGCCCCCGACCACAACCGCCCGCGCATGAGATTGCATGACACCACCCGTCCCTGATTTCCCGCCACCGCCCGGCCAGACGCCCGGCTTGCCGGGGGAACCTTATCCGCGGTCTGCCGGTCTGTGACCTTGCAAAAACCTTTCTCGCTTCATAACCTGAAGTCATGCACAAGCTGCGCCATCACGTCCCTTCGGCGAATTACCTGTTCACCTTCGAGGCGGCGGCACGCAGGCTCAGCTTTACCGAGGCCGCGCGGGAACTGGGTGTGACCCAGCCCGCCGTTTCCAAGACCATCCGCGCGCTGGAAGAGGCCTGCGGCCTCGCGCTGTTCCGCCGCGAAAAGCCGCGGCTGGCCCTGACCGCCGAAGGGGAAAGGCTTTTTGCCGAGACAGTGGCCGCCTTTGACCGTCTGCACGAGACGGTGATCGCGCTGCGCGATCAGGCGGGGGCGGATGTAGTGCGCGCCTCGTTCTCGTCGGTGTTCGTGGCCTTGTGGCTTTTGCCGCGCCTGTCCCGGTTCAAGGCCGCCTGGCCCGACATCCGCCTGCATATCGAGGAAAGCAGTCAGGATGCCTTCGATCTGGACCGTGAGGAGGTGGATATTTCCATGCGGCTTGGCTATGGCCAGTGGCCCGGCCTTCAGGTCTGGCCCTTTGTGCGGGAAGGCGTGCTTCCCGTCTGCTCGCCCCGCTATCTGGCGCGGCACGGGCCGATTTCCACGCCGGCCGACCTTTTGCGCCATCCCCTGCTGCACGTTCAGGAACGCCACCGCCGCCGCATGACATGGGAAGGCTGGATGACCCTGCACGGATTGCAGGGTTCGACCGTGCGCCGGGATCTGGTGTTCACCGACAACCTCGCCTCGACCCAAGCGGCAATGCTGGATCAGGGGATCGCGCTGGCCTGGGGGCATCTGGTGCAGGACCAGATCGCGCAGGGGCGGCTGGTCAACCCCCTGCCCGCCACGCTGGAAACCGACAAGACGCTTTACCTCGTCGCGCCCGAGACGCGCCCGCTGGGCCATGGCACGCGGATCTTCCGGGACTGGCTGCTGGAGGAGATCCGCAGCGGGCCGCTGGCTCTGGACGCGACCTGATCCGGCGCCGCCATCGCCCTGCCCCGCTTATACCGGGGCATAGGGGGCCGATCCGGTTGCGTGACGCCCCTGCCCCCGTCAGATCGACAGGCGCACACCGCCCGTCGCGCCCTGCGTTCCGCGCTCGCGGTAGGGGGTGGTGTTGTAATGCGCCCGGTAGCATTTGGAGAAATGCGACGGGCTGGCAAAGCCGCAGGCCAGGGCCACGTTGATCACGCTCATATCCGTCTGCATCAGCAGATTGCGCGCCTTTTGCAGCCGCAGTTCCATGTAATAGCGTTTCGGGCTGCGGTTCAGGTAACGACGGAACAGCCGTTCCAGCTGGCGTGTGGACATGCCGACCGCCTCGGCCAGATCGGCGGGCGACATCGGATCCTCGATATTGCCCTCCATCATCTGGATGACCTGCGACAGTTTCGGGTGGCGCACGCCGATGCGGGTGGGGATCGACAGGCGCTGCGTGTCCTGGTCGGTGCGGATGGCGTTGTAGATCAGCTGGTCGGCGACGGTATTGGCGACCTCTTCGCCCAGATCGGCGGCGATGACCTTCAGCATCAGGTCCAGCGACGAGGTGCCGCCCGCCGTGGTCCAGCGGCTGCCGTCCATGACGAAGACGGATTTCGTCAGCTTCACATCCTCGAATTCTTCCAGAAAGCCGTCCTGGTTTTCCCAGTGGATCGTCGCCTTCTTGCCGTCCAGCAGGCCCGCCTTGGCCAGCGCAAAGGCCCCGGTGCACAGCCCGCCCACGACCGCGCCGCGCCGCGCCTCGCGCCGCAGCCAGTTCAGCACCGCGCGGCTGGCCGATTTCTGCACGTCGATCCCGCCGCAGACCAGCAGCACATCCTCGCGGTCGATTTCTTCCAGCCCCATGTCCAGCTTGAAGGACACGCCGTTGGAACAGGTCGCGATCTCGCCGCCTTCGCCGGCCAGGGCCCAAGTATAGACCGGATGGCCCACGACGCGGTTGGCGATGCGCAGGGGTTCGATGGCGCTGGCAAAGGCCAGCATCGTGAACCTGTCCAGAAGCAGAAAGACAAAGCGGCGCGGGGTGGCGGTCTTGGCGACAGACGTGGCCTTGCGCTGCGGGCTGGGCATGATGGCGACCTTTTATGTCGTTTGCGGCACATGGAATACATCAAATCAGGCCCCCCGCAAGGGGGCGCAGAGGCGATCACGGCCTTTCGCTCTTTGCTTCGCCAGGGCTTTGGCGTATAGGCCCCCGGATACCGCTAACGGTAAAGGGGGAAAGCCATGGCGAAGGCATGGGCAAAGTCGGACTGGCGCGCGAAACCGCGGGTGCAGATGCCGGATTATCCAGATCAGGCCGCACTTCAGGCGGTGGAAGCCAAGCTGTCGAAATACCCCCCGCTGGTCTTTGCCGGCGAGGCGCGCAAGCTGAAGCGCGATCTGGCATTGGCGGCCGAGGGCAAGGCCTTTCTGCTGCAAGGCGGCGACTGCGCCGAAAGCTTTGCCGAGTTCAGCGCCGACAACATCCGCGACACGTTCCGCGTGCTGTTGCAGATGGCGGTGGTTCTGACCTATGGCGCCAAGGTGCCGGTGGTCAAGGTCGGCCGCGTGGCGGGGCAGTTCGCCAAGCCGCGCTCGGCCCCGACCGAGGTGATCAACGGCGTCGAACTGCCGTCCTACAAGGGCGACATCATCAACGGTTTCGACGCCACGCCCGCGGCACGCATCCCCGATCCGGGCCGGATGCTGGAAGCCTATACCCAGGCCGCGGCCAGCCTGAACCTGCTGCGGGCGTTTTCGACCGGCGGCTTTGCCGACATCCACCGCGTGCACAGCTGGACGCTGGGCTTTGCCGACCAGGACAAGGCGGAACGCTATCGCGAGCTGTCGAACCGCATTTCCGACGCGCTGGACTTCATGTCGGCGGCGGGGGTCAGTTCCGACACCGCCCATACGCTGCATTCGGTGGAATATTACACCAGCCACGAGGCGCTGCTGCTGGAATATGAGGAACCTCTGTGCCGCATCGACAGCCTGACCGGCCAGCCGGTGGCGGGGTCGGGCCACATGATCTGGATCGGCGACCGCACACGCCAGCCGGACGGGGCGCATGTGGAATTCTGCCGTGGCGTGTTGAACCCCATCGGGCTGAAATGCGGGCCGTCCACCACGGCGGACGATCTGAAGGTGCTGATGGCGAAACTGAACCCGCAGAACGAGGCGGGGCGGCTGACGCTGATCGCGCGGTTCGGCGCCGGCAAGGTGGGCGACCATCTGCCGCGCCTGATCAAGGCTGTGCAGGAGGAAGGCGCCAAGGTCGTCTGGTCCTGCGACCCGATGCACGGCAACACGATCAAATCCTCGACCGGCTACAAGACCCGGCCTTTCGAATCCGTCCTGCGCGAGGTGCGCGAGTTCTTCGGCGTCCACAAGGCCGAGGGCACGATCCCCGGCGGCGTGCATTTCGAGATGACGGGCAAGGATGTGACCGAATGCACCGGCGGGCTGCGCGCCGTGTCGGACGAGGATCTGTCCGACCGCTATCACACCGCCTGCGATCCGCGCCTGAACGCCAGCCAGTCGCTGGAGCTGGCCTTCCTGGTGGCCGAGGAACTGTCGGACCGCCGGGAAGAGGGGCGCCGCATCGCGCTCTGATCCGCGCGGCAGAACATGACGGGGCGCGTCCGGGGCGGGCGCGCCCCTTGCCTTTCCCGCACCTTCGGGGCGGCAAATCCGAAGGCGCCGCACGAATCTCTGTCGCGTCGGAGCGACATGGCGGGGCCGCATGTTGTCGACTCGGCGTCGACAAGACGGGCGTATGCGGTGAAAAATCGGGCGAAACAGCCCCTGACTCCGGTCTTTCGCGACGGAAGATGCATCCCCCTTCGGGGCGATCGCACCGCAGGTTTTCGCCGATCCTGCAATATTTTCAGCCAGTTGCCGCCCCTCTCGCGGCAAGAGGGGCCGCAGATCCCGTTCCGTTCAAGATGCTTCCCTTTTGACCATCGCCGCTTTACCGTCGCCTTCGGGATTACGATCCAACACGGGAGACAAAAATGAAAAAACTGCTGCTGGCCACTGCTGCAACCGCGCTCGTCGCGGGCACCGCATCGGCCGATGAAGTGAAACTGGGCATCCTGCTGGGCTTTACCGGCCCGCTGGAATCGACCGTCGCCATCATGACCAAGGGCGCCGAGATGGCGATCAAGGAAGTGTCGGATTCCGGCAAGTTCCTTGACGGCACGACCGTCGGCTTCGTCAAAGGCGACGACACCTGCACCGACGCGACCGTTGCCACCGCGGCGGCCGAACGGCTGATCACCTCGGACAAGGTGGCCGCAATCATCGGCGGCGACTGCTCGGGCGTGACCACCGCCGTCTTGCAGAACGTGGCGAAACCGAACGGCATCCTGATGGTCTCGCCCTCGGCCACCTCGCCGGCGCTGTCGACGGTCGATGACGGCGGCCTGTTCTTCCGCACCGCGCCGTCGGATGCGCGTCAGGGCTATGTCGTCGCCCAGATCCTGAAGGATCGCGGCGTCAAATCCATCGCGCTGTCCTATTCCAACACCGACTATGGCAAGGGCTTGGCCGAAGCCATCGACGCCGAGTTCAAGGCGACCGGCGGCACGGTGACGATTTCCGCACCGCACGAGGACGGCAAGGCCGACTATTCCGCCGAAGTCGCGGCGCTGGCCGCCGCGGGCGGCGAGGTTCTGGTCGTCGCGGGCTATGTCGACCAGGGCGGCAAGGGCATCATCCAGGCCTCGATCGACTCGGGCGCGTTCAGCGTGTTCTACCTGCCCGACGGCATGTATGGCCAATCGCTGGTCGACGCGATCGGCGCCGCGCTGAACGGCTCGTACGGGGATGTGCCCGGCGTCGAGGGCGAAGGCATCGAGAAGTTCAAGAAAATGAGCGCGGATGCGGGCTTTGACGGAACTTCGGCCTTTGTCGGCGAATCCTATGACGCGGCGGCGCTGATCCTGCTGGCGATGCAGGCGGGCGGCGCGCCCACCTCGGCCGCGGCCAAGGACAAGATCATGGAACTGGCCAATGCGCCGGGCGAAAAGATCTATCCGGGCGAACTGGGCAAGGCGCTGGACCTGATCAAGGAAGGCAAGGACATCGACTATGTCGGCGCCACCAACGTCGAACTGGTCGGATCGGGCGAATCCGCGGGCAACTACCGCGAATACGACATCACCGACGGCAAGATCGTCACCAAGCAATTCCGCTGATCTGAAACCGAAGGGCGGCCCCGCAAGGGCCGCCCTTTCCCGAACAATAAGCCGCGCGGCGTCCACTGGGGGGATGACACGCGAAATGCGGCATCAGGGGAGACCGACATTTGATCGTCGTCGAAGACCTTCACCGGCACTTCGGCGGGTTCCGCGCTGTTGACGGGGCCTCGCTGAGGATCGCCACGGGTTCGATCACCGGGCTGATCGGGCCGAACGGGGCCGGCAAGACCACCCTCTTCAACGTCATCGCCGGGCGCCTGCCGCCGACCAGCGGCCGTGTGCTGATGGATGGCGAGGACATCACCGGCCTGCCGCCGCACGAACTGTTCCACAAGGGGCTGCTGCGCACCTTCCAGATCGCGCATGAATTCGGCAGCATGACCGTGCGCGAGAACCTGATGATGGTGCCGTCCGGCCAGTCGGGCGAGACGCTGTGGAACGCCTGGTTCCGCCGCGGCGCGGTGGCGGCCGAGGAACGCGCCCTGCGCGACAAGGCCGACGAGGTGCTGGAGTTCCTGACCATCGGCCACCTGGCCGACCAGAAGGCCAGCCAGATCTCGGGCGGGCAGAAAAAGCTGCTGGAACTGGGGCGCACGATGATGGTCGACGCCAAGATCGTCTTTCTGGACGAGGTGGGCGCCGGCGTGAACCGCACGCTGCTGAACACCATCGGCGACGCGATCGTGCGGCTGAACAAGGAGCGTGGATATACGTTCTGCGTGATCGAGCATGACATGGATTTCATCGGCAGGCTTTGCGATCCGGTGATCGTCATGGCCGAGGGCAAGGTGCTGGCCGAAGGCTCGGTCGATCAGGTCAGGAACGACGAGCGGGTGATCGAGGCCTATCTGGGCACGGGATTGAAGAACAAGGTGGCGAATGGCTGAGGTCGCGCGCGGGGCGGGCCGCGGAGCGGGGGTTTCACACCCCCGCACCCCCGTGGGATATTTTCATCCAGAAAGAGGGGGAAAGGCGCATGGCTGAACCTTTCCTGATCGGCGAGAACATGACCGGCGGCTATGGCGGGGCGGACATCCTGCATGGTTGCACGATTGCGGTGGAGCCGGGGCAGATCGCGGTGATCGTCGGGCCGAACGGCGCGGGCAAGTCGACCGCGATGAAGGCCGTCTTCGGCATGTTGCGGTTGCGCGACGGGTCGGTGCGGCTGGCGGGCGAGGACATCACCCGGCTGTCGCCGCAGGACCGGGTGGCGAAGGGCATGGCCTTCGTGCCGCAGACCCACAACATCTTTACCTCGATGACGGTCGAGGAAAACCTGGAGATGGGGGCGTTTCTGCGCACCGACGACATCCGGCCGACGCTGGAGCAGATCTATGACCTGTTCCCGATCCTGAAGACCAAGCGGCGGCAGGCTGCGGGCGAATTGTCCGGCGGGCAGCGTCAGCAGGTGGCCGTGGGCCGCGCGCTGATGACCCAGCCCAAGGTGCTGATGCTGGACGAGCCGACCGCGGGCGTGTCGCCCATCGTCATGGACGAGTTGTTCGACCGCATCATCGAGATCGCGCGCACCGGCATTTCCATCCTGATGGTGGAACAGAACGCCCGCCAGGCGCTGGAGATCGCCGACCGCGGCTATGTACTGGTGCAGGGCGCCAACCGCTATACCGATACCGGCGCCGCGCTGATGGCCGACCCCGAGGTCCGCCGCACCTTCCTGGGGGGGCATTGATGGATTACCTGAACGCCCTTGTGGTCTTTCTGAACTTCGTCTTCGTGCCGGCGATGGCCTATGGCGCGCAACTGGCGCTTGGCGCGCTTGGCGTGACGCTGATCTATGGCATCCTGCGGTTTTCAAACTTTGCCCATGGCGATACCATGGCCTTCGGCACCATGGTGACGATCCTGTTCACCTGGTGGTTCCAGTCGATGGGGATCAGCGCCGGGCCGCTGCCGACGGCGCTGCTGGCCCTGCCCTTCGGCATCGCGATCACCGCAGCCTTTGTCCTGGGGACCGACCGCGTGGTCTATCGCTTCTACCGCAAGCAGCGCGCGGCCCCGGCGATCTACATCATCGTCAGCCTGGGCGTCATGTTCATCATGAACGGCCTGGTCCGCCTGATCATCGGGGTGAACGATCAGGACTTTGCCGACGGCGGCCGCTTCCTTGTCTCGGCAAACGAGTTCAAGGCGGCGACCGGGCTGGCCGAAGGGCTGGCGATCAAGACGACGCAGGCGGTCACGGTGGTGACGGCCTTTGTGGTGATGGGCGTGCTGTTCTGGTTCCTGCAACGCACCCGCACCGGCAAGTCGATGCGCGCCTATTCCGACAACGAAGATCTGGCGCTGTTGTCGGGGATCAATCCCGACCGGGTGGTCATGGTGACCTGGATCATCGCCGCGGCGCTGGCGACCATCGCCGGGGTGCTGTACGGGCTGGACAAGAGCTTCAAGCCCTTCGTCTATTTCCAACTGCTGCTACCGATCTTTGCCGCGGCCATCGTCGGGGGCCTTGGCAACCCGCTGGGGGCCATCGCGGGCGGCTTTGTGATCGCCTTTTCCGAGGTGATCGTGACCTATGCCTGGAAGAAGGTGGCGACCTATATCCTGCCCGCGGCACTGGCGCCCACCGGGCTCGCGCAGCTTCTGTCGACCGAATACAAGTTCGCGGTCAGCTTCGCGATCCTGATCATCGTGCTGCTGTTCAAGCCGACGGGTCTGTTCAAGGGGAAATCGGTATGAGCGAGCGGAAAAAGGCGCTGGTCTTCTTTGGCGCACTGGCAATCCTGTTCATCCTGACCGGCGTAATCCAGAGCTGGAGCGTGTCGATCGAGATCCTGAAGATCGGGCTTCTGTCGGCGATCATGGCCCTGGGGGTGAACATCCAGTGGGGCTATGCGGGGCTGTTCAACACCGGCGTGCTGGGGTTTCTGGCGCTTGGCGGGCTGGGGGTCGTGCTGACCTCGGTGCAGCCGACGCCGGGGGGCTGGGCCGCCGGTGGCTGGGGCGCGGTGTTCGGCCTGTTCGTCGGGGCGCTGACCATCGGTCTGGCGACCTTCCTGTGGAACAGGATGAAGAAAGGCACTGCCCGGACGCTGGCGATGATCGTCGTATTGGTCGTCGGATTCTTCCTTTATCGCGGGATATTCGATCCCGCCGTCACCGCCATCGAGGCGAATGACGCGGCGAAATTCGGCAATATCGGCGGCCTTGGCCTGCCCTCGCTTCTGGGCTGGATTACCGGCGGTCTGTTTGCGGCGGCGGCGGCGTTTCTGATCGGCAAGATCGCGCTTGGCCTGCGGTCGGACTATCTGGCCATCGCCACGCTGGGGATCGCCGAGATCATCATCGCCGTCCTGAAGAACGAGGACTGGCTGGCCCGCGGGGTGAAGAACATCGTCGGCATCCCGCGCCCCTGGCCCGTGCCGCAGGAGGTGGACCTTCAGAACGACCCCGGCTTTGTCGGGATGGCACAATCCTGGGGCGTGGGCGCGGTCGATGCCTCGACCATCGTGGTCAAGCTGGCCTATTGCGTGATGTTCGCGGTGGTTCTGGGCCTGCTGATCTGGTTGTGCGAACGCGCGCTGAACAGCCCCTGGGGCCGGATGATGCGCGCCATCCGCGACAACGAAGTCGCGGCCGAGGCCATGGGCAAGGATGTGAAGCGCCGGCATCTGCAGGTGTTCGTGCTGGGGTCGGCGGTGCTGGGACTGGCCGGGGCGATCATGGTGTCGCTGAACGGCCAGCTTGCGCCTTCGGAATACATCCCCTTGCGCTATACGTTCCTGATCTGGGTGATGGTGATCTTCGGCGGGTCGGGCAACAATTGGGGCTCGGTGCTGGGCGCGCTGGTCATCTGGTGGCTGTGGGTGATGGTCGAGCCGATGGGGCTTTGGGCCTTGCAGGTGCTGACCGCCGCCATGCCGGACGGCGGGCTGAAGAAGCACCTGCTCGACTCGGCGGCGCATATGCGGTTCCTGACGATGGGGGTCATCCTGCTGGTGGTGCTGCGGTTCAGCCCGCGGGGGCTTTTGCCGGGCAAGTAGCGCCCGGCCCGACGGTCGTGGCGGGGGTTTCACACCCCCGCACCCCCGTGGGATATTTGGGTCCAGAAAGAGGGGGGACGGCGTGCCGGTTCCCCCTTTTCCTTGCCGGTCAATCGCGGTGCGAGGGTTCATTCCGACATTTCCTGTCGCAAAATCGCGTGACCTGCGGGGAAAGCGGGACCACTCTGCCGGGCAAAGGCACGGCCCAAGGAGCTTTCCCCCATGAAATCCCACACTCGCGTTCTGGTCATCGGCGGCGGGGTCGTCGGCTGTTCGGTGCTGTATCACCTGACCAAGCTCGGCTGGAGCGATGTGATGCTGATGGAACGGTCGGACCTGACCAGCGGGTCGACCTGGCACGCGGCGGGCGGGTTCCACACGCTGAACGGCGATACCAACATGGCCGCCCTGCAAGGCTATACCATCCGGCTGTATAAGGAGCTGGAGGCGCTGACCGGGCTGTCCTGCGGCTTGCACCATGTCGGCGGCGTGACGCTGGCCGACAACCCCGCACGGTTCGAGATGCTGAAGGCCGAGCGCGCCAAGCACCGCTATATGGGGCTGGATACCGAGATCGTCGGGCCGGAAGAGATCCTGAAACTGACCGAGGGGATGGTGAACCTGGAGGGCATCATCGGCGGGCTTTACGATCCGCTGGACGGGCATCTGGATCCCTCGGGGACGACGCATGCCTATGCCAAGGCGGCGCGGATGAACGGTGCGGAAATCGTGCTGCACAACCGGGTGCTGGAGACGAACCCGCTGCCCGACGGGTCCTGGCAGGTGGTGACCGAAAAGGGCACGATCATCGCCGAGCATGTGGTGAACGCCGCGGGCCTTTGGGCGCGCGAGGTGGGGGCAATGGCCGGGGTCTACCTGCCGCTTTTGCCGATGGCGCACCAGTATCTGGTGACGGACGACGTGCCGGAGATCATGGAAATCCTGAAAGCGGGGCGCGAGTTTCCGCATGTGATGGACCCCGGCGGCGAAAGCTATCTGCGGCAGGAAGGCCGCGGATTCTGCATCGGCTTCTATGAAAAGCCGTGCGAGCCGTGGTCGGTGGACCAGACGCCGTGGAATTTCGGCCATGAGCTGCTGAACGAGAATTTCGACAAGATCGAGGATTCCGTGGCCTTTGCCTATCGCCGGTTCCCGGTTCTGGAACGGTCAGGGGTGAAGCGGGTGATCCACGGGCCGTTCACCTTTGCCCCCGATGGCAACCCGCTGATCGGGCCGGTGCCGGGGCTGCGCAACTATTGGTCGGCCTGCGCGGTGATGGCGGGGTTCAGCCAGGGCGGCGGCATGGGGCTGGCCCTGGCGCAATGGATGATCGAGGGCGAGGTCGAACGCGACCCGCGCGGTTTCGATGTCAGCCGGTTCGGCAACTGGACGACGCCGGGCTATACCGTGCCCAAGGTGATCGAGAACTATCAGATGCGGTTCTCGGTCAGCTATCCGAACGAGGAACGCCCCGCCGCCCGCCCGTTCCGCATGACGCCGATGTATGACGTGTTCGACGGCATGGGCGCGGTCTGGGGCCAGCAATACGGGCTGGAGGTGGTTAACTACTTCGCCCTGCCCGGCGAGCCGCGGTATGAAACCCCGACCTTCCGCCGCTCGAACGCCTGGAAGGCGACGGCGGCCGAGGTGGCGGCGGTGCGCGGCGGCGTCGGGATCAACGAATTGCAGAACTTCGGCAAATATCTGGTCAAGGGGCCGAATGCGCGCGCCTGGCTGAACCGGATCATGGCCGGGGCGATCCCGAAACCGGGGCGGCTGTCACTGACGCCGATGCTGGCCTGGTCGGGCAAGATCATCGGGGATTTCACCGTGTCCTGCATCAGCGAGACGGAGTTCCAGCTGACCGCCAGCTATGGCGCGCAGGGCTGGCACGGCCGCTGGTTCGAGCAGAACATGGAACCGGGCGTGACGGTCGAGAATATTTCGGACAGCCGCAGCGGGTTCCAGATCGCCGGGCCGCGCGCGCGCGACCTGCTGGCAAAGGTCACGCGGTCGGATGTGTCGGCAGGGGCGTTCCGGTTCATGGATGTGAAACCGATGACCGTCGGCATGGCGAAATGCATCGTCCAGCGCGTCAGCTATACTGCCGATCTGGGGTATGAGATCTATTGCGACCACATGTCGGTGCGGCATCTGTGGGAGGTGCTGTCCAAGGCGGGCGAGGAATTCGGCCTGCGCGCATTCGGGATGCGCGCGATGATGAGCCTGCGGCTGGACAAGTGGTTCGGGTCCTGGGGGCGAGAGTTCAGCCCCGACTATACCCCGGCCGAAACGGGCCTGGACAAGTTCATCCGCTGGGACAAGGACTTCATCGGCAAGGAGGCGGCGCTGGCCGAAAAGACCGCAGGGCCGAAACGGCAGCTGGCGCATTTCATCGTCGATGCCAATGGCACCGATGTCGTCGCGTGGGAACCGATCTGGCTGGACGGCAAGGTTCAGGGCTATTGCACTTCTGGCGGGTATTCGCACCATACCGGCCAGTCTGTGGCGACCGGCTTCCTGCCCGCAGGCGCCGCGCGCGAGGGGCTGGCGGTGGAAATCGAGATCCTGGGTGAGAAACGGCCTGCAAAGGTGACGATGCTGCCGCTTTTCGATGCAGATGGCGCGCGGATGCGGGGGTGAATGGTCAACAGGATTGACCCTGTTCAGGACGAGGCGCAGGCTTTCCCTACGGAAGACGGGGAAGCCATGCACGATGCGCATATCCTGATCCTTGCTGCGGGCAGCAGCCGCCGGATGCGCGGCAGCGACAAGCTGATGGAGCCTGTCGATGCCGCCCCGCAGATCGCCCGCATCACCCGTGTCGCCCTTGCCACGGGGGCGCCTGTTACGGTCGTCCTGCCGCCCGACCGGCCCCAGCGTCGTGCGGCACTTGCCGGAACGCGCGCGCGGGTCGTCATCGCCGATGCGGCGGACGAAGGCATGGCCGAAAGCGTGAAGGCCGGGCTGACCGCCCTGCCGCCACAGGCGGCGGTGATGCTGCTTCTGGCCGATCTGCCCGAAATCACCACTGAAGACTTGCGGCAGATGCTGTCGGCATGGCGCGCGACCCCGCAACTGATCCTGCGCGCGATGAGCGCGGAGGGAGAGCCGGGCCATCCCGTCTGTTTCCCCGCCTGGACCCGGCCCGATCTGGAAACGCTTCGCGGCGATGAAGGCGCGCGTGCGGTGCTGCGCCATCATGCAGGCCGGATGCGGATGTTCGCGCTGCCCGGCAATCATGCGACCACCGATCTCGACACGCCCGAAGACTGGCGCGACTGGCGGGCATCGCGGCGCGAAAACGCGCTCAGGCCGCCATCAGAACCTTCGCCTCATAACCCCTGAGCGTCCGGCGCACGCCACCGTAGTCGCCCGTCGCAGCCGCCCTCAGATCCGGGAACAGGGCCAGAACCTCGTCCCGCGCCGCCTGGTCGAAGCCGTCGATCGTCGCTGCCGCCGGCTGATAGCTTTCGGTCCAGGCGCCATCGACCTGGATCAGCTGATGGCGGTCGAACAGCAGGTGAAGGTAGGTAACGCCGGGCAGGTCCGCCAAGGCACAACGGGTTATGCCGGGCAGACCGACAAGATGCGTCGCCGCGACCAGAACCTGATCCTCGCCGAACAGCATTTCCGCCCGCGATCCTTCGACGAGCATCCGGTGCTGGGGCGAAACCACCATCTCGCGCGCCGGCAGGCCGCGCCCCAATGCGCCCGCGCCGATCCGCACCGGCAGGAATTTGGCCTGCACCGCCAGCTCGGCCGCAGACAGGATGCGACGCCCCACCCACCGGACAGGTTGCCAGCCGTCGTCGCGCGTCAGAACCATGTCGCCGGGTCGGACCCGTTCCACCGGCACCTCGCCGCGTGCGGTCAGCACCCTTGCGCCGGAGGTGAAACAGGCGAAGGCATTCTCGATGTTGCGGAAGGTCAGCGTGCCGATCACCGCGCCGCTGCCATCCAAAAACTGCACGGTGCCGTTTTCGGGGTTGGTCGTGTCGCGGATGATGTTCGTGGCCTTGAAGCCATAGGCCGACAGATCCAGCGTGTCGTAGTCGTTGCCGCTTTCGTCGCCATCGACATAATCGCCCACGCCACCATAAAACAGGTCGCGATCCGCACCGCCATACATCGTGTCGGCGCCATCGCCCCCGGTCAGCGTATCGGCCCCGGCGCCGCCATACAGGCTGTCGGCGCCCGCCCCGCCTTGCAGCACGTCGGCATCCGCGCCCCCTTCAAGGGAATCCGCGCCATCGCCGCCATAAATGCTGTCGGCGCCGGTGCCGCCGAACAGGCGGTCGTCGCCGATGTCGCCGGTCAGGGAATCCGCGCCGGTTCCGCCATCCAGATAGTCGGCCCCGTCGCCGCCCGAAAGGGTGTCGTTGTCGTCGCCGCCATACAGGCTGTCGTTGCCCGCATCACCCGACAACAGGTCGTTGCCGGCATCCCCGAACAGCGAATCCGCATCGTTTCCGCCATAAAGGCTGTCGGCTGCGTCGCCGCCGCGCAGCGTATCCAGCCCGTCGCCACCGAAAAGACTGTCGCTGCCCGCCTCGCCGGAAAGGCTGTCGTTGCCTGTCCCGCCATCCAGCAGGTCCTGGCCGTCGCCGCCCGCCAGGACGTCGCCATCCGCGCCCCCATACAGGCTGTCGTTGCCGATCCCGCCGGTCAGTGTGTCGACGCCTGCGGCCCCTTCAAGCGAATCCGCGCCATCGCCGCCATCGAGCGAATCCGCCCCGTCGCCGCCGAAAAGCCGGTCGTCCCCCGCCTCGCCCAGAAGCGTGTCGTTCTCGGTTCCGCCATACAGGCTGTCATTGTCGTTCCCCCCGGCAAGGCTGTCGGCCCCCGCGCCGCCGTCCAGCGAATCCGCCCCGTCGCCGCCGAAAAGCCGGTCGTCCCCCGCCTCGCCCAGAAGCGTGTCGTTTTCCGTCCCGCCATACAGGCTGTCGTTGCCGATGCCCCCGGACAGGTTGTCGGCCCCCGCGCCGCCATCCAGCGAATCCGCCCCGTCGCCCCCGTAAAGGAAGTCCGCCCCCGCCTCGCCCAGAAGCGTGTCGTTTTCTGTCCCGCCATACAGGCTGTCGTTGTCGTTGCCGCCCGACAGGCTGTCGGCGCCCGCGCCGCCGTCCAGCGAATCCGCCCCGTCGCCGCCGTAAAGGAAGTCCGCCCCCGCCTCGCCCAGAAGCGTGTCGTTTTCTGTCCCGCCATACAGGCTGTCGTTGTCGTTGCCGCCCGATAGGCTGTCGGCGCCCGCGCCGCCATCCAGCGAATCCGCCCCGTCGCCGCCGTAAAGCCGGTCATCGCCGGCCTCGCCCAGAACCGTGTCGTTCTCGGTCCCGCCATACAGGCTGTCGTTGCCGATCCCGCCCAGCATCGAGTCGGTTCCGGCGCCGCCTTCGGCGTAATCGGCGCCGTCACCGCCCCAGATCGTGTCGACCCCGTCGCCGCCAAAGAGGCGGTCGTTGCCCGCGTCGCCTGAAACCAGATCGTCGCCGGTGCCCCCGATGACCGAGTCATCGTCGGCGCCGCCATAGAGCGAATCCGGTCCGGCCATCCCGTCGATGGTGTCATTGCCGGCATTGCCATAGATGACGTTGGTATAGGGGTCGGTCGCGCTGGTGCTGTAGGTGTCGAAGCCGGTGATCGAATCCGCATAGGCCGAGCCGATGACGCCATCCACGCCAGCAATCGTGTCGCCCTGGGCATGGCCGCCCGAGGCGGTCATCGTGGCAAGATTGACCGTTACCGCCGCATCCGAGGCGCTGTAGTCCAGATAGTCCAGCCCCTCGTTGCCGGCGATATAGTCGCCATCGGCACCACCCGCCAGCGTATCGGACCCCGTTCCGCCCACGAGCGAGTCGACCCCGGCCCCGCCTTCCAGATAGTCCGCGCCTGCATCGCCGCTGAGCGTATCCGCGCCGTCGCCGCCATAGAGGGAATCGTTGTCATCGCCGCCATAGACGCGGTCGGGACCATCCTCGCCATAGATGACATCGTTGCCCGCGCCACCGTACAGCGACTCTTCCGGGTAGAGCGTCAGGCCAGTGCTGTTCGCGCCGCCATAGATCGTGTCGTTGCCCGCGGCCCCGGACAGGGTGTCCGAGCCGCCATAGCCATTCATCACATCATCAGAGGAGGTGCCGGACAGGCTGTCACGCCCGCTGGTTCCATTGATCGTTGCCACTTGTAAACCTGCCCAAGACTTTCCACCCGCAAAGGGGCGAAGATTTCAGGCTACACTATCCATAAAGGCGGGCGAAATCTTGGCAAAAAGTCCAGATATTGTGGCAATACATGAACAATTTTCGCCTTATTGTCCCGGCCGCAACAGATCACCCCATCAGAACCTGCGTCTCATAGGCCTTCAACGTCACCCGTGCCGGCGGATAGGTCCGGCCGGTCGAAAGCCAGGGGAAAAGACGCAGCACTTCCTCTCTCTGCGGCCCGTCCAGCCCGCCAAGCGTGCGTGCCCCCGGCTGAAAGCTTTCCGACCAGACACCATCGGCGCTGACGATCTGGTGCCGGTCGAACAGAAGGTGGATGTAGGAAACCGCAGCCACCGCCTCGCGGGTGATGCCGGGCAGGCCGACCAGATGCAGCGCGGGGGCCAGAACCTCGCGCTGGCCGAACAGCATTTCGGCGCGATCGCTTCCCAGAAGCATCCGGTGCTGCGGTGAAACCACCATGTCCTGCGCCGGAAGTCCGGGGCCAAGCGCGCCTTTCGCGATCCGCACCGGCGCAAGGCCGGGGGCGTCGGCGGCCACCTCGTCCGCGGTCAGATCGCGCCGCGCGGTCCAGCGCAGCGGCTGGAACCCGTAGTCGCGTGTCATCACCCGGTCGCCGGGCAGCAGATGTTCCACCGCCACCTCGCCCCGGTCGGTCATGACCAGCGCGCCGGGGGTAAAGCAGGGAACGATGCAGCGCTCGATCCCGGCAAAGGTCAGCGTGCCTTCGACCGCGCCGTGGGCATCCAGAAACTCGACCGTGCCGCTGCCGGGGGTGGCGTCATAGATCACCCGCAGCGGCCCCGCCGCGCTAAGATCCAGCGTATCGGTGCCGTCGCCGCCCTCGACATGCGTGCCATAGCCCGCATCCGGCCCGACGATCAGCGTGTCGTCGCCCGTGCCGCCATCCAGCCTTTCGTGGCCCGCGCCGGCCAGCAGCACGTCGTTCCCCGCCCCGCCGTGAACCGAGTTCGAGCCGGCACCGCCCGAAAGCGTATCGTCGCCCTCGCCGCCGGTCAGGCAATCGTCGCCGTCGCCGCCGACAAGGCTGTCGTTGCCGTCGCCGCCATCCAGCAAGTCGCCCCCGGCCTCGCCCATCAGGGTGTCGGACCCTGCCCCGCCGAACAGGCTGTCGTTGCCGTCGCCGCCAAAGACGCTGTCGTTGCCGGCCCCGGCTTCGACCCGGTCATTGCCGCCAAAGGCGCGGATCGTGTCATTGTCGTTGCCTTGCAGGTTGTCGGCGGCATCGACCCGGTCGCCCTCGGCATCGCCGGTATAGGCGGCGTCGATCGTGTCGTTGCCCGCCGTCCCCTCGACCACGAAGTTGTGGGGAAAGACCTGCTGGCCGTCCACAAAGACATTCTCGATCTCATAGAAGGTCAGCGTGCCGCCGTCGTTGAACAGGATCGTGCCCTGTTCGGGGTTCAGCACATCGAAATTGACCGAAGCGACATCGGTGACATACAGCGAGTCGTTGTCCACATTCGTGGCCGGATCGACGATGACGAATTCGTCGTTGCCGCTGTAGATGGTCGAGCCGCCGTCGACATAATCCCCCGATCCGGCATAGATGACATCGGCATCCTCTTCGCCAAAGATCGAATCCGCCCCGGCACCGCCAAAGATCGTGTCCGATCCGTTCGAGCCCTGAAGGCTGTCGTCACCATCGCCGCCAAAGATGGAATCGTTGCCGCCCGATCCGGTGATCGTGTCGTCGCCCACGCCGCCAAAGACGGTATCGTCGCCATAGCCGCCAAAGATGGAATCGTTGTCCTCGGCGCCCTCGATCCAGTCGTTGCCCTTGCCGCCGTAAAGCGTGTCGTTTCCGACCCCGCCATAGTCATGGTCGTTGCCCACGTCGCCGCGGATGTAGTCATCGCCCAGGCCACCATACAGCGTGTCGTCGCCGTCATCGCCCTGCATGGAATCATCGCCGGCGTCGCCATAGATGGCATCGTTCCCGTCACCGCCGAAAACGCTGTCGTTTCCTTCGCCCGCGTGGACGGTATCGTCGCCGCCCATGGCAAAGATATAGTCGTCGTTCGGCCCAAGGCCGCCGATGACCTGATCGTTGCCGTCGATCATGTCGCCGCCGCCGTCGACATAACCCGGCCCCATTTCCTCGCCAGTGTCGCGGCCGAACACCTGCCCGTCCAGCGCCCCGCCATTCAGCACAAGGCTTTCGATCCCAGAGAAGCTTGCCGTCGAATGATCGGCAAAGGTAACGGTGCCCGAAGTCGCGTCCGCGGGGTCGAAGGTCACGGACCAGACATCGCCCGCAACCAGCGTGTCGGTATCCGCGCCGCCCGAGACCAGATCGCCCGCCCCGGCATAAAGCGTGTCCTGCCCTGCGCCGCCGTTCAGCGTATCGGCCCCCTCACCTCCATAAAGCGCGTCATTGCCGTCTTCGCCGTCCAGCAGGTCGTCGCCGGCCTCGCCATAAAGCTTGTCGTCGCCGGTGCCGCCAAAGACGGTATCGTCGCCGATGCCCGACACCACCGTGTCGTCCCCGTCGCCCGCCCGCACCAGATCGGGGCCGCCGGCGCCGTCGATCCGGTCGCCCTCGGGGTCGCCGGTATACCAGGGGTCGATCATGTCATTGCCCGAGGTGCCGCTGACCTCGGTCGCAGAACCCGTCAGCGTGTCGTCATCGGAACCGGCCATCGCCACACCCTGTAAACCCCGTGCAGGCCCGATCCGGCCGTGCAGATACCCATGAGACCGTCATGCCCGAAACGTGGGCGCGGGGCGCGCGCACGGGTGAAACGCCCCTTTCCCGATATGAAAGACTTGTGGCCCAACTGCGCAGGCCCCGCGGTGAAATTTGGCCGATTGCGGCTAAACCGCGGCAACCGGCGCCGACCTCGCGCACCCCCTACCTGGCCAGGATCGCCGCCTCGTGCCGCCGTAGGGTCCGCCGCGCTGCGGCATAGCCTTCGCGTCCCGAGACGGTGCGCAGTTCGGGGAAGATCTCGAAGATCTCGGCCCGCTGGGCATTGCCCATGCCTTTCAGCGTATAGTCGCCGGGCTGAAAGCTTTCGGTCCATGCGCCGTTGGCAAGCACCACCTCATGCCGGTCGAACATGAAATGGATATAGGTCGTGCCCGCCGCATCGACCGACTGGATGCCCTGCGACGACACCAGGTGCTTGGCCGAAACCAGAACCTCATGTTCGTCGAAATAAAGCTGCGTCCGGTCGTTCGCCACCAGCATCCGGTGGTTGGGGGAAACCATCATGTCGCGTTCGGGAAGACCGTGGCCAAGGCTGCCGCGCTTG
This sequence comes from Paracoccaceae bacterium, assembly GCA_047605605.1. Taxonomy (GTDB): domain Bacteria; phylum Pseudomonadota; class Alphaproteobacteria; order Rhodobacterales; family Rhodobacteraceae; genus JAATGA01. The sequence continues at coordinate 20,711 of JASGFG010000065.1, forward strand.
ATCAACACGGGCTTCAGATGGGGGTTGGCGTTCAACTCGGCCCAGCCGAGCTTGCGCTCGCCCATCCAGCGGATGGTCTGGATCCCGTTGTCGCGGGTGACGATGCGGTCGCCCTCGCGCAGATCCTCAACGAGAACCTCGCCGCGGGGGGTGGCAATCAATGTGCCGGGTGTGAAACAGGGAATGACGTTCTCGATGTTGTTGAAGGTTGCGGTTCCCGCGGTGTTGCCATCCGCGTCCAGGAAAAAGATCGTGCCGTTTTCCGAATTGTCGGGATCGTATTCGATGCGCAGCGGACCGGCGCCGGTCAGGTCCAGCGTGTCGCGGTCATCGCCGCTTTCGCCGCCGTCGATGATGTCGCCGTCGGACACTTCGATGAACAGGTCGGCATCCGCGCCGCCGAACAGGATGTCGGCGCCCGGCCCGCCCGCCAGCGTGTCATTACCGCTGCCGCCAAGGATCAGGTCGTCGCCGCGCCCGCCGAACAGCAGGTCGTCGCCCGCCCCGCCGAACAGTTCGTCGTCGCCGCCCATGCCAAAGATCGTGTCGTTTCCGGCATCGCCCTTCAGCGAATCGTTGCCGGTGTCATCGTCCACCGCCTCATCCGAACCGCTGCCGCCATAGATGAGGTCGTCGCCTTCGTTGCCATGGACCAGATCGGCCCCCGAACCGGCCAGGATGGTGTCATTGCCTTCGCCGCCGTGCAGGTTGTCGTCGTCCGCGCCGCCGTCGATCAGATCGTCGCCGCCGTCGCCCTGCACGACATCGTCGCCGGCGCCCGACGAAACCGTGTCGTTGCCGTCGCCGGCCCAGATGGTGTCGTTGCCCGCGCCAGTGTCGATCAGGTCGTCCCCGGCGCCGCCATAGACCACATCGCCGCCCTCGCCGCCGATGACCGTATCGTCGCCCTCGCCCGCGATCAGGATGTCGTCACCGGCACCGCCGTCGATGGAATCGTCCCCCGCGCCGCCAAAGACGAAATCGTCGCCCGCCCCGGCCAGCACCGTATCGTCGCCCGCCCCGGCCAGGATCACATCGTCATCCGGAGCCGCACCCGCCAGCACGGCGTCGCCCGCATCCACCATGTCCCCGTCGCTGTCGCCGGTATAGGAGGCGTCGATCAGATCGCCGCCCGCCGTGCCATGGATGATGCCGTCGCGGCCCGTGCTGGTATCGCCGCCGACAAAGACGGTCAGCGTCGCGGCATCATGGCCGCCGTTGCCGTCCGAAACCGTATAGTCGACGGTCGCAAAGCCGGAAAAACCGGGGTTCGGGGTAAAGGTGATCGAGCCGTCGGCGTTCACCGCCACCGCCCCTTGCGCCGAGGTCGGACTGCCCAGGATCGTCAGCGCATCGCCGTTCGGGTCGCCGTCATTGGCCAGGACGGCGACCGTCACCGGCACGCCGAAATCCGTCACCGCATGATCGTCGCCCGCCTGCGGATCGACATTGCCCGGCGTGTTGTCCACCGTATCGGACACCGAGAACTCCAGCACACGGCCCGAAAAGTGGTCGTCCATCTGCGACAGTCCACCGGCCGGCGATGCCGACTGACCCGCGCCGATCACCCAGGGGCGGTCGATCTCGCCCATGTCCATCGTTACCGAGGCCGGGACTTCGGCGGTAAATGCCGTGCTCTG
>JASGFG010000066.1:0-22335 GCA_047605605.1 Paracoccaceae bacterium
TGTCGATCCATTCCTTCGACAAATATACCGCGCTGAAAACCGTGTGGATCAAGGTGACGCGGTGACGGGGTTTTACCATGACGAGCGGTGCTTCTGGCACACGACTGGCGAGGCGGCGCTGTTTCTGCCCGTGGGTGGCTGGGTGCAGCCAATGTCGGGCGGGGGGCATGCCGAGAACCCCGAGACGAAGCGGCGACTTTTGAATCTTGTGAAAGTCTCGGGCCTAGGCGCGCATCTCAACTGGCGCGAGGGTCCGCCGGTGACGCGGGAGAATCTTGCCCGTGTGCATGACGCCGCCTATCTGGATGACTTCAAAAGGCTTTCCGATGCAGGCGGCGGCATTCTGGGCCATGATGCGCCCTTCGGGCGGGGCAGCTATGAGGTGGCCTGCGTCTCCGCCGGGCTGGTGAAGCAGGCGGTGGCGGATGTGCTGACCCATGGTGGCAACGCCTATGTCCTGTCGCGCCCGCCGGGGCACCATTGCCTGCCATCCGGCGCGATGGGGTTCTGCATGTTCAACAACATCGCCGTCGCGGTTGAGGCGGCGCGGGCGACGGCCCCCCTGCGGGTGGCGGTGGTGGACTGGGACGTGCATCACGGCAACGGGACGGAAGCCGTCTATTATGATCGCGACGATACGCTGACGATCTCCATCCATCAGGAGCGGTGCTTTCCGCTGGATACCGGCGGGGCAGAGGATCGGGGGCGCGACGCGGGGCAGGGGTTCAACCTGAACATCCCGCTCTGGCCCGGCGGCGGGCATCAGGCCTATCTGGATGCGATGGAGCTGCTGGTCGCCCCGGCGATCCGGGCGTTCCGGCCCGATCTGATCGTCATCGCCTGCGGGCTGGATGCCAATTCCGTCGATCCGCTGGCCCGGATGCAGGCCACGCCCGAGACGTTCCGCGCCATGACCGCCACGCTGAAGACCTTGGCGGCCGAGCTTTGCCAAGGCCGCCTGATCGCGGTGCATGAGGGCGGCTATTCCGAGGTCGAGGTGCCGTTCTGCGGCCTTGCCGTGATCGAGGAACTGGCCGGGCATCGCACGCCGGTGGTCTCGCCGCTGCTCGACTGGGCGGAGCAACAGCAACCCGCCGCCGACATGATCGCCGCACAGCGAGCGCGGTTGCAGGCGCAGGCAAAGGGAGTCTTCGGTTGACGCCTTGCTGGCGAGGGGGCCGGTCGAATGCCCGCACCGCGCGCCGATTGCTGCCCGAAGCCGGGGGGCGCTTCGCCCCCCGGACCCCCCGAGAGTATTTCCGAAAGGGAAAGATGCCCTGATTTTCCCTTTGGAAAATACTCCACGGGGGTGCGGGGGTGTGAAACCCCCGCTCCGTCCGGCGATGCGGGGATCAGCCGTTGAAGAGGAAGTGCAGAACGTCGCCGTCCTGCACCTCGTAGGTCTTGCCCTCGACGCGGAACTTGCCGGCCTCTTTCGCGCCCGCCTCGCCCTTGCCGGCGACGTAATCGTCATAGGCGATCGTTTCGGCGCGGATGAAGCCCTTTTCAAAATCGCCGTGGATCACCCCTGCCGCCTGCGGCGCCAGCATTCCGGCCAGGATCGTCCAGGCGCGCGCCTCTTTCGGGCCGACGGTGAAATAGGTGCGCAGGCCCAGAAGCTGATACCCGGCGCGGATCAGGCGGTCGAGACCGGCTTCGTGCAGGCCCATTTCCTCAAGGAACATCGTCGCCTCGTCGGGGGGAAGCTGGCTGATCTCTTCCTCGATCCGGGCGGAAATCACCACCGAGGCGGCGCCCTGTTTCGCCGCCATCTCGGCCACGCGGTCGGACTGGGCATTGCCGGTGGCGGCCTTTGCCTCCTCGACGTTGCAGACATAGAGAACCGGCTTGGCGGTCAAGAGTTGCAGCATCCGCCACTGCTTTTCGTCATCGGCAGAGATCTTGACGCTGCGGGCGGGGCGCCCGTCGTTCAGTGCGGCCTGGGCGAGCGCCAGCAGCCGGTCCTGATCGGCGGAGTCCTTGTCGCCGCCCTTCAGCTTGCGGGCCAGGTTCGCGCGGCGGCGCTCGATGGATTCCAGATCGGCCAGCATCAGCTCGGTTTCGATGGTTTCGGCATCGGCCACGGGGTCGATCCGCCCCTCGACATGGGTGATGTCGCCGTCCTCGAAACAGCGCAGCACATGGGCGATGGCGTCGCATTCGCGGATATTGGCCAGGAACTGGTTGCCCAGGCCTTCGCCCTTGGACGCGCCGCGCACCAGGCCCGCGATGTCCACGAAGGTCATCCGCGTTGGGATGATCTGCTTCGACCCGGCAATCGCGGCCAGAGTGTCGAGGCGGGCATCCGGCACCGCCACCTCGCCCACGTTCGGCTCGATGGTGCAGAAGGGAAAGTTCGCGGCCTGCGCGGCGGCGGTGCGGGTCAGTGCGTTGAACAGCGTCGATTTGCCGACATTCGGCAGGCCGACGATCCCCATCCTGAAACCCATGGTCTTTCCCTTTCCCGCAGCGGCTGGCCGCTTCTATGGCGCGAAGGGCGGCTTCGCAAGGGCGGGGCGGGGGACGGGCGTGCCCTTGGCCGGCCCCGGAGGGGTTTTGCACCCCTCCGGACCTCCCCGCAGGATATTTGCGTCCAGAAAGAGGGGAAGGTTTCAGGGCAGGGTCTGCGGGAAAGGGGGCGTTCGCGGCATTGATTTCGCCGCGCGAACCGGGCACACCGCTTGCGACCGCGCAAGGAGTGCCGCCATGACCCGCATCGACGCCAAGTTCGCCGCCCTGAAGGCCGAGGGGAAAAAGGCCTTCGTCGCCTATCTGATGGCGGGCGACCCGGATGTGGCGCGGTCGCTGGCGGTGATGAAGGGGTTGCCGGGCGCGGGCGTCGACGTGATTGAGCTGGGGATGCCGTTCACCGATCCGATGGCGGATGGTCCGACCGTGCAGGCCGCCGGTCAGCGCGCGCTGGAGGGCGGGCAGACCCTGCAAAAGACGCTGGACATGGTGGCCGAGTTCCGCAAGGCCGACCAGACCACGCCCATCGTGATGATGGGCTATTACAATCCGATCTATTCGCGCGGGGTCGAGCGGTTCCTGGCCGATGCGGTTGCGGCGGGGATCGACGGGCTGATCGTTGTCGACCTGCCGCCCGAGGAGGATGCCGAGCTTTGCCTGCCCGCCCAAGCGGCGGGGATCAACTTCATCCGGCTGGCCACGCCCACGACCGATGCGCAGCGGCTGCCGCGGGTTTTGCAGAACACCAGCGGCTTTGTCTATTACGTCTCGATCACCGGGATCACCGGCGCCGCGCAGGCGCAGGCGGGCGACGTCGGCCCCGAGGTGGCGCGGATCAAGGCAGCGACCGAGCTGCCGGTGGTGGTGGGGTTCGGCATCACCACGGCGGAGCAGGCCCGCTCCATCGCCGGGGTGGCGGACGGGGCGGTGGTGGGGTCGGCCATCGTCAAGGAGATCGCCAGCGGCAAGCCGGTGGATCAGGTTCTGGCCTTTGTCGCGGGGCTGGCCGCGGGCGCGCACGCCGCCTGACGCGGGTTGGTGATGACCGTTGCAGCGGGGCGTGACGATTGGTAAGGAAACCTTACCGCCTTACCGGAGTCGCGCCATGCCCGTCATCACCTGCATCGAGGATCTGAAGCGCCTGCACCACGCCCGTGCGCCGAAGATGTTCTGGGACTATTGCGAAAGCGGCAGCTATACCGAACAGACGTTCCGCGACAACACCGCTGATTTCGCCAAGGTGCGGCTGCGGCAGAAGGTGGCGGTCGACATGTCGGGAAGGTCGGTCGCAGGCACCATGCTGGGGCAGCAGGTAGCGATGCCGGTGGCGCTGGCCCCGGTGGGGTCCTGCGGGATGCAATGGGCTGATGGCGAGATCCTGGCGGCCAAGGCGGCCGAGAAATTCGGCGTGCCCTTCACCCTGTCCACCATGTCGATCTGTTCCATCGAGGATGTGGCGGCCCATACCACCGCGCCCTTCTGGTTCCAGCTTTACGTCATGCGGGACGAGGAGTTCGTCGATGCCATCATCGAGCGGGCGAAACGCGCGGGCTGTTCGGCGCTGGTCCTTACCTTGGACCTGCAGATCCTGGGGCAACGGCACAAGGACATCAGGAACGGCCTGACCTCGCCGCCGAAGCCCACGATCCCGAACCTGATCGACCTCGCGCGGCGTCCCCGCTGGTGCCTGAACATGGCGCGCACGCCGCGGCGGACGTTCGGCAATATCGTGGGTCATGCCAAGGGGGTGGGGGACCTGTCCTCGCTGACCTCATGGACGAACGAGCAGTTCGACCCGCAGCTCGACTGGAAAAAGATCGCCCGCATCCGCGACCAGTGGGGCGGCAAGATGGTGCTGAAGGGGGTGCTGGACCCCGAAGATGCCGCCCGCGCCGCCGATTTCGGCGCCGATGCCATCGTCGTGTCGAACCACGGCGGGCGGCAGCTGGACGGGGCCTTGTCCTCGATCCGCATGTTGCCCTCCATCGTCCGGGCGGTCGGCGGCAAGACCGAGATCTGGCTGGACAGCGGCATCCGCTCGGGTCAGGACATCCTGAAGGCGCTGGCCATGGGCGCCACGGGCACGATGATCGGCCGGGCCTTCGTTCACGGTCTTGGCGCCATGGGCGAGGCCGGTGTGACCGCCGCGCTGGAGGTGATGAGGAAGGAACTCGACATCACCATGGCGCTGTGCGGCGAGCGGGATGTGAAGAACCTTGGTCCGCACAATGTGCTGGTGCCAAGGGATTTCGAGGGGGACTGGGCCTGACCGCCCCGTCACCTGCGCCGCGCGCGGGGTGAAGGAAGCGGGGTGACGGGAATCGCCCGCCCCGTTGTCGCGGTCTGCGGCCTGCGGTTCGGGCTGGGCCAAGGCGCGGATCTGTCTGCGCGGATCTGCCTGCGCGGATCTGCCTGCAAGGTAACACAGATGAAACGCCGGAGAGAACTCTCCGGCGTCGTTTTCTTCGATGTCAGCGTTGCGCGGGCTTGTGCTTGCTGTCGGCATTGTCCTGCTTGCGCGGGCTGGCCTGCTGATCCTGCTGCCGCGCGCCGGACGATTTCTGATCGGCCTGTTGGGGCTGGGATTTCTTCTGCTGGGACTGGTCGTGCTTGTCGTCGTGCTGGCGATTCATGTCGTCCTCCTCACCCGGTCCGTTCCGGGCATGGAGGAAACGGCAGACATCCCTGAATCGTTCCCCCAATCGTTCCGCGACGGGAAACGATGCGCCGAAATCTGCCGGATTGAACCCCGGTCCACAGCGGATTTTCCCGCGCGCCCGAGAATGTGATTTTCGCGGCCATGACCCTGCGCCTCGGCCCAGGCGATGGCTTGCCAACCGCGCGCCGTCCGCTATGGTCCTGCCCCCCGAAGGGAGAGTTCCATGACCGACACCGCCCACCGAATTCCGCTGACCATCGCGCGCGAGATCGGCGCCACGCCGCAACAGGCGGTTGCCGCGATCGCCCTGCTGGACGAAGGCGCGACGGTGCCCTTTGTCGCGCGCTATCGCAAGGAGGCGACGGGCGGCCTGGACGACACCCAACTGCGCACCCTGGCCGAGCGACTGGCCTATCTGCGAGAGCTGGAGTCGCGGCGGGCGGCGATCCTCGATTCGATCCGGTCGCAGGGCAAGCTGACCGATGATCTGGAAAAGGCGGTGGCCGGGGCCGACACCAAGGCGGCGCTGGAGGACATCTATCTGCCCTACAAGCCGAAACGCCGCACCCGCGCGATGATCGCGCGCGAGAATGGCCTTGGCCCGCTGGCGGATGCGATTCTGGCCGACCGCGCTGCCGATCCGGCGGTTCTGGCGGCGGGCTATATCACCGAAGCCGTGCCGGATGTGAAATCGGCGCTGGAAGGCGCGCGCGACATCGTGGCGGAATCGCTGTCGGAAAACGCCGACCTGCTGGGCCGGCTGCGCGGGCATATGAAGGCGAACGGGCGGCTGGTCGCCACCGTCGTCGACGGCAAGCAGGCCGAAGGGGCGAAGTTTTCCGACTATTTCGCCCATTCCGAGGCTTTTGCAACCGCCCCCTCGCACCGGGTTCTGGCGATGTTGCGCGGCCGGAACGAGGGCTTCCTGTCGCTGGATCTGGAGGTCGATGCCGATGCGCCGCGGGGCACCAGTCCGGCAGAGCGGATGGCCGCCGCCGCGCTGATGGCGACGGGGCAGGGGGCGGGCGACCAATGGCTGCGCGAGGCGGCGGCCTGGGCCTGGCGGGTCAAGCTGAAAACCTCGCTGACGCTGGACCTGATGGCGGAACTGCGCGAGGGCGCCGAGGCCGAGGCGATCCGCGTGTTTGCCCGCAACCTCAAGGATCTGCTGCTGGCCGCACCCGCGGGGGGCAAGGCGGTGATGGGCGTGGACCCTGGCATCCGCACGGGCTGCAAGGTGGCGGTGGTCGATGCGACGGGCAAGGTTCTGGCGACCTCGACCGTCTATCCGTTCCCTCCGAAATCCGATTTGCGCGGGGCGCAGGCGGAACTGGCGATGCTGATCAGGCGCCATGGGGTGAAACTGATCGCCATCGGCAACGGCACCGCCAGCCGCGAAACGGAAAAGCTGGTGGCCGACATGCTGGCCGCGCTGCCCGGCGACAAGCCCACCAAGGTGATCGTCTCCGAAGCGGGCGCCTCGGTCTATTCGGCCTCGGAACTGGCGGCAAAGGAATTTCCCGATCTGGACGTGTCCCTGCGCGGCGCGGTCTCCATCGCCCGCCGTCTGCAAGACCCCCTGGCGGAACTCGTCAAGATCGAGCCGAAAAGCATCGGCGTCGGCCAGTATCAGCATGACGTGGACCAGCACCGTCTGGCCCGGCAACTCGACGCCGTGGTCGAGGATGCGGTGAACGCGGTCGGGGTCGATCTGAACACCGCCTCCGCCCCGCTGCTCGCCCGCGTTTCGGGCGTGGGGCCGGGGCTGGCCGAGGCCATCGTGACCCACCGCGACACGAACGGCCCCTTCGCCACCCGCCGCGAGTTGCTGAAGGTCGCGCGTCTGGGACCAAAGGCGTTCGAGCAGGCCGCGGGCTTCCTGCGCATCGCAGGCGGCAAGGAACCGCTCGACGCCTCCTCCGTCCACCCCGAGGCCTATGAGGTGGCGAGGAAGATCGTCGCTGCCTGCGGTCGCGACATCCGCGCGCTGATGGGCGACAGCGCCACCTTGCAACGGCTGGACCCGCGCAGCTTCATCGACGCCCGCTTTGGCCTGCCCACGGTCAAGGACATCCTGTCTGAACTGGAAAAGCCCGGCCGCGACCCGCGTCCCAGCTTCCGCACCGCGACCTTTGCCGAAGGCATCAACGAGATCAAGGATCTGCGCCCCGGAATGCTGCTGGAAGGCACGGTCACGAACGTCGCGGCCTTTGGGGCGTTCGTCGACATCGGCGTGCATCAGGACGGGCTGGTCCATGTCAGCCAACTGGCCGACCGTTTCGTGAAAGACCCGCATGAGGTGGTCAAGGCGGGCGACGTCGTTCAGGTCCGCGTGGTCGAGGTTGATGCCCCGCGCAAACGCATCGGCCTGACGATGCGCAAGGACAGCGCCGAGGCCCGCGAACAGGCGCGCGAAACCCGCGAGGCCCGCCCCGACCGCCCGCGTCCCGGCGCCAAGCCCCTGCCGACCAGCGCGGCGCCAATGGTGACGGGCGGCGGCAATGCCTTTGCTGATGCGCTGAAAGACAAATTCCGCCGCTGACCCCCTTCATCTTGGCGAAAATACCCCGGGGGTGCGGGGGCTGGCCCCCGAGGGTTCCGAATGGCAAAGGCCGCAGGATCACCCCCGCGGCCTTTTCCCTTGACCTCAATCTGCCCGCGTCAACCCCATCGCATTGACAACGCCCGCCAGCGCCCCGCCCGCCAGCGGTGCCACGATGAACACCCACAGCTGCGACAGCGCCGCGCCGCCGACGAACAGCGCCGGCCCGATGGACCGCGCCGGGTTCACCGACACGCCCGTGACCTTGATCCCGACCAGGTGGATGCCGGTCAGCGTCAGGCCGATGGCCAGCCCGGCAAAGCCCGGAACAGACCCCTTGCCGGTCACGCCAAGGATGACGGTGACGAAGATGAAGGTCATCACGAACTCGAACACCAGTGCGGCGGTCAGGGAATATTCCCCCAGATAGCCGGGGCCATAGCCGTTGGCGCCAAGACCGCCCGTCCAGCCGGCGCTGCCGCTGGCGATCAGATACAGCACCGCCGCCGCGATGATCGCGCCGACGATCTGCGCGATGGCATAGCCGACAAATTCGGCCGCGGTCATCCGCCCCGCCGTCAGCACGCCCAGCGACACCGCCGGGTTCAGATGCGCACCGGAAATCGCGCCGATGCCATAGGCGGCGGCCACGATGGAAATCCCGAAGGCCAGCGCGATCCCGGTCAGACCCACGCCGGTCGCGCCATCGGCCCCGGCGATCACCGCCGCGCCACAGCCGAACAGCACGAGGATGAAGGTGCCCAGCACTTCTGCGATCAGTTTCTTTGACATGTCCACTGTCTCTCCCTTTGCGGGCTGCCCACCTGGCCCCCGCAGGTTGCATGGCCGCTTGCCGGTATGCGCGCGTTTCGCGTCGTTGCCTTGGCGGCAGGATCAGCATATGTCTGAAACCAGCCATGCGTCAGGGGGAATTTCCCGTGCGAGATATCAAGCTGCCCGACCAGCGCCACCCGGAAAAGGCCCACCGGCCGGACAATGCCCAGCCGAAGAAGCCCGACTGGATCAGGGTCAAGGCCCCGACCTCGGCCGGCTACAAGGCCACGCGCGACATCATCAAGGAAAACCGCCTTGTGACCGTGTGTGAGGAGGCGGGCTGCCCCAACGTCGGCGAATGCTGGAGCCAGGGCCACGCCACCATGATGATCATGGGCGAGATCTGCACGCGCGGCTGCACCTTCTGCAACGTCGCGACGGGCAAGCCGCAGACGCTGGACGCGTTCGAGCCGGGCCGTGTGGCCCATGCCGTGCAGAAGCTGGGGCTGAACCATGTCGTCGTCACATCCGTGGACCGCGATGACCTCGACGATGGCGGGGCCGAACATTTCGCCCAGACCATCCGGGCCATCCGTCACCGCAGCCCCGCGACCACGATCGAGATCCTGACGCCCGATTTCCTGAAATGCGCGCCTTCCGCCCTTGAAAAGGTGGTCGAGGCGCGGCCGGATGTGTTTAACCACAACCTTGAAACCGTGCCGGGGCTGTATCTGGAGGTGCGGCCGGGTGCGCGATATTTCCATTCCCTGCGCCTGTTGCAGCGGGTCAAGGAACTGGACCCGGCGATGTTCACCAAATCGGGCATCATGGTGGGTTTGGGCGAGGATCGGCCGCAGGTCTTGCAGGTGATGGACGACATGCGCGCGGCGGATGTGGATTTCCTGACCATCGGGCAATATCTGCAACCGACGCCGAAACACCATGCCGTCGCCAAATTCGTCACGCCCGAGGAGTTCAAGGGCTATGAGACCTCGGCCTATGGCAAGGGGTTCCTGATGGTCTCGGCCACGCCGCTGACCCGGTCGTCCTATCACGCGGGTGACGATTTCGCGCAGCTGCGCGCCGCGCGGCTGGCGAAACTGGGCCGGGCCTAGGCGTCAGTCCGGCGGGATGAAGGGCTGCGAAATCTCGCGGAACAGCTCGGTCGCCTCGCATCTGTCGCGCAGCGTGGCAAGCTTCGGATAGTCTTCCGGCCGGATCAGGTCGGGGTGCGCGGCAACCGTATGGGTCAGCATGGCGGTGACGGCGATGTCGGCATGGGTCAGGCCGCCGAACCAGTGGCCTTCGCCGGGCGCCTCTGCCTCCAGCACCTCCAGCGTATCGGCGATCTGGGCGCGAAAGCGGTCGACCAGAATGGCCGAGGGCGCATCATGCAGCACGCGAACATAGAACAACCCCACGGCCTTGTCCGAAATGCCCGAGGCGAGCGCCATCACCCGCAGGCCGGCCCGCCGTTGCGTGCCGTCGCGTGCGATCAGCGCGGTGCGGGCCTGAACCAGACCGTCCAGATGGTCCAGAATCGCCGAAGTCTCGATCAGCGCCTCGCCGGTTTCCAGCACCAGCACCGGCACCCGTGTCAGCGGGTTGAACGGACGGATGCGGTCGGCATCCGAGAAGACCGACCATGGCCGATGCTCGAACGGCAGGCCGTAGATCCGCAGCGGAATGGCCACGCGGCGGACGAAGGGGCTGTCATACTGGCCGATCAGGATCATCATTCCACCGCCGGAATCGCCTTGAGATAGGCGGCGACCGCCCGCCGGTCACTTTCGGGAAGTTTCGACATGTTGTCGACCACATGCGCCATATGCCCGCCGACCGAGTCATAGTCGGGGGTCATGCCGCTGGTCAGGTATTCGATGATCTCGTCTTCGGACCAGTCGAGCCTGGCGGGGGTGATGTTCGGCGCCCCGCCCCGGCCGGGAACCCCCGACAGCCACCGCCCGCGATCCATCGCGCCAAGCGCATTGCGCGGGGTGTGGCATTCGCCGCAATGGGCCAGTGCCTCGACGATATAGCGGCCGCGCTGCAATTCGGGCGTGGGGGCATCGGCCAGAACCCAGGCATCGCGCAGGAACAGGAACTTCCATCCCCCCAGCAGCCGCCGCCACGAGAAGGGAAAGGCCACCTGATGCGGCGGCGACGGTTCGGCCGAGGCGGGCAGGGTGGTGACATAGGCGTAAAGATCGGCCATGTCGGCCCGCGTCATCCTGTCGTAGCTGGCATAGGGCAGCGCGGGATAAAGGTGCTGGCCCCCCGGCGTCACGCCGCGCATGACCGCACTGGCCAGTTGCGGCAGGGTCCAGCCGCCGATGCCATGCACGGGATCGGTCGAGATGTTCGGCGCGACGAAGGTGCCGAAGGGCGAAGGGAACGTCTGCCCACCGGAAAGGACTAACTGCGCCTCGCCCGTCGCGCCCTCGGCCATATGGCACGAGGCGCAGCCGGCGGCGGTGAACACCACCTGTCCGCGCGCGGCATCGCCGGTCAGGCCGGTGAAATCGGCCCCGGTCATCGGATGGGGCCGTGTGATCCACCAGAAGGCGGCCGCGCCGATCAGCGCAAGCGGAAACAGGAACCGTAGGATGCGGCGCATGGGCTTGCCCTCGCAAAAGGCTGGCTTTCATCTTTCACATTAGCGCGATTGTGCGGGAGGGCCATGACAATCCGGTGAGCGGGCCGGTGAGCGGGGGAAGGGGAGGGGGCGCTGCCCCCTCTTGGCCTCGCGGCCAATTCACCCCCGGAGTATTTCTTAAAGGGAAAGCCGCTGGGGGCGGCGTCTTTCAGGGTCGCAGCCGGTTCACCTGCCAGCCGTGGGGCCAGAGGCCCAGCCGTTCGATGGCGACCACGGCGAGGCAGATCGCCACGACCGCCAGCACCAGCCTGACCCTGCCGGGCGGCGGCGGGTGGCGTGCCCAGCGGGACATTCGCATCAGCCACCGCATCGCTGCCTCCAGTCGGCCAGCGCCTGCCAGGGGGCGGGGTCGAATGTCCCCCGCGCCGCGCCCGAGGGCGAGGGGAGGGCAAAGACCACCGTATCGGCAAGGCCCGCCGCGGCCACCCGTCCCGGCCGCAGCGCGGGTTGTCCGAGCGCCAGCCGCGCCGCCGTCAGGCTGGTGAAGGCCAGCGCCCGAGGGCGAAGGTCGCAGACCAACGCCAGCAGCCGCGCGGGGGCAAAGGCCGCAGGCGGGATCTCGCGGTCCATTCCCGAGACATCCTTGGCCAGATCCGTCAGGCCAAGGCCGAAGCCGGGCATCAGGTGATCCTCTTCCGGGCGCAGCCTGCGCGGCGTCAGGCCGGTTTCGGCCAGCATCGGCCAGAACCGGTTGCCCGGCCCGGCATAGTAGTGCCCGCGCGCCGCCGAGGCATGGCCCGCCGCCGTGCCGCAGAACAGCACATCCAGCCCCGGTGCCACGATGTCGGCCAGCATCGGCCCGCCTTTCAGGCCGCCTGCCCGCCGATGGTCAGCCCCCCGATCATCAGCGTCGGCTGCCCCACGCCGACCGGCACCCATTGCCCGGCCTTGCCGCAATTGCCGATGCCGGGGTCCAGCGCCATGTCGTTGCCGATGGCCCGGATCTGGCGCAACGCGGTCGCCCCGTCGCCGATCAGGGTCGCGCCCTTTACCGGCTCGCCCACCACGCCATTGCGGACGCGGTAGGCCTCGGTGCAGGAAAAGACGAACTTGCCGGAGGTGATGTCGACCTGCCCGCCGCCAAAGCCCACGGCCCAGATCCCGTCCTTCAGCCCGGCAAGGATGTCGCGGGGATCGTCCTTGCCGCCCAGCATGTAGGTGTTGGTCATCCGCGGCATCGGGATATGGGCGAAACTTTCGCGCCGCCCGTTGCCGGTGGGGGCGACCCCCATCAGCCGGGCGTTCTGGCGGTCCTGCATGTAGCCGGTCAGGATGCCGTCCTCGATCAGCACGTTCCTGCCCGAGGGCGTGCCCTCGTCATCGACGCTGATCGAGCCGCGCCGGTCGGGAAGGGTGCCGTCGTCCAGCACGGTGACGCCCGGCGCCGCGATGCGCTGCCCCATCAGCCCGGCAAAGGCCGAGGTCTTCTTGCGGTTGAAGTCGCCCTCCAGCCCGTGGCCGATGGCTTCGTGCAGCAGGATGCCGGGCCAGCCGGGGCCAAGGACGACATCCATCACCCCCGCAGGCGCGGGCACGGCGTCGAGGTTGACCAGCGCGATCCGCAGCGCCTCGCGCACCAGCGGCTGCCAGTGGTCGTGGGTCAGCAGTTGCGCCAGACCGAACCGTCCGCCGCCGCCGGTGCCGCCCTGTTCGCGCCGCCCGCCCCGTTCGACGATGACCGAGACGTTCATCCGCGCCATGGGGCGCACGTCGGACACGCGCAGCCCTTCGGGGCGCAGGATCTCCACCTCCTGCAAGCCGGCCGAGAGGGTGGCGGAAACCTGCACCACGCGGGCATCCAGCCCGCGGGCATAGGCGTCGATCTCGCGCAGAAGGTCGATCTTCACGGCAAAGGTCGCGTCCTCCATCGGATCGGCGTCGGTATAAAGCCGAAGGTTGGTGCCGAGGGGCGGGGGGGCCAGAACCCCGCCGCCGTCGCCCACGGCCAGCCGCGCGGTTTCCGCCGCCCGCGACAGGGCGCGTTCGGAAATCTCGGTCGAATGGGCGTAACCGGCCACCTCGCCCCTGACGGCGCGCAGGCCGAATCCTTCGGAGGCGTCATAGCTGGCGGTGCGGATGCGGCCGTCGTCCAGAACGATGGCCTCGGACCGGCGGCGTTCAAGGAACAGCTCGCCATCCTCGGCGCCTGCGACAGCCTGCCGCAGGGTGGAAAGCGCCGCGCCCTCGTCAAGCAGCGTCTCAAAGGGGCGGAAGGGGGCTTCGGTCATGGTGTTGTCCTTGATACAGGTCAAGCGGCGATGATTTGCCGCTACGCTTTCGCTTGTCGTGCAGCGCCTAATATGGTTTCACCAGAACTTGAAACAACGGGATTCTGCCCGGGTCGACGCGCACCCGGGCGGCACCATCAGACAGATGCGGCCAAAAACCGCGCGATCTAACGGGATGAGAACATGCGCTTTATGACCAAGGTTTCCGGTCTTGCCACCGCCGCGGCCCTGATGGGGTCGGGTGCCGCCCTTGCGCAGCAGACGCTGGAAAAGATCGGCCACCCGGTGCCCGGCGGCACGGGCTTTCAACCGGCGGCGACCGAACTGGCCCGCGACCTTCATGGGCTGGAACACCTGATCCTGGTCATCATCACCGTCATCGTGATCTTCGTCACCGGGTTGTTGATCTGGTGCATCGTGCGCTTCAACAAGAAGGCCAACCCGACCCCGGCGACCTTCACCCACAACACGCCGCTGGAAATCGGCTGGACGCTGATCCCGGTGCTGGTTCTGTTCTTCATCGGGGCCTTCTCGCTGCCGGTGTTGTTCAAGCAGCAGGAAATTCCCCAGGGCGATATCGTCATCAAGGCCACTGGCAACCAGTGGTACTGGAGCTATGAATACGTCGAGGACGGCGCCCCGGTGGCGACGGCCGATGCGGGTGCCGAGCCGGCCGCGCCGCTGGCCTTTGATGCCAACATGATCGGCAACGCCGCGACCAACGGCGAATATCGCATGACCCCCGAGGTCGAGCAGGCGCTGGTCGCCGCGGGCTATGACAAGCACGACTTCCTGCTGGCCACCGACAATGCGGTGGTGGTGCCGGTGGGCAAGGTCGTCGTGGTGCAGGTCACGGCCTCGGACGTGATCCACTCCTGGACGATTCCCGCCTTTGGCGTGAAGCAGGACGGCGTTCCCGGCCGTCTGGCGCAGCTGTGGTTCAAGGCCGAGCGCGAGGGCATCTTCTTCGGCCAGTGTTCGGAGCTTTGCGGCAAGGACCACGCCTTCATGCCGATCACGGTCAAGGTCGTGTCCGAGCCGGTCTACCAGCAATGGCTGGCCCAGGCAAAGGCGGGCAACCTGCAACTGACGCAGGCCGCCATGGACGCGGCCACCGTCAAACTGGCGTCGAACTGATCCGCGTCTGACCCATCAAGGGGCCGCGCCCGTTGGGGCGACCCCGAACGACAGGACCAAGGGCATGACCGATTTCAACGTCACAGCGCAGCCGAAAGAGGCAGGCTTTGGCGACTATGTGCAGCTTTTGAAGCCGCGCGTGATGTCGCTGGTGGTGTTCACCGCCGCCGTCGGCCTGCTGGTCGCGCCGACCGGCGTGCATCCGGTGGTGGCGCTGGCTTCGATCCTGTTCATCGCATTGGGGGCAGGGGCCTCGGGCGCGCTGAACATGTGGTGGGATGCCGACATCGACCAGGTGATGAAGCGCACCTCGACCCGCCCCATTCCCGCCGGAACGGTGCAACCGGGCGAGGCGCTGGCCATCGGTCTGGCGCTGTCGGGAATCGCGGTCGTCATGCTGGGGCTGGCGGCGAACCTGCTGGCGGCGGGGCTGCTGGCCTTCACCATCTTCTTCTATGCCGTGATCTATTCGATGCTGCTCAAGCGCTGGACGCCGCAGAACATCGTGATCGGCGGCGCGGCGGGGGCCTTCCCGCCGATGATCGGCTGGGCGGTGGCGACGGGCGGGATCAGCCTGGAATCGGTGCTGATGTTCGCGCTGATCTTCATGTGGACGCCGCCGCATTTCTGGGCGCTGGCGCTGTTCATGAACAGCGACTACGAAAAGGCCGGGGTGCCGATGCTGACCGTGACCCATGGCAAGCGGGTGACGCGCAACCATGTGCTGGTCTATACGATCCTTCTGGTGCCGGTGGCGCTTGGCATCGCCTTCACCTCGATCGGCGGGCCGATCTATCTGGCCACCTCGGCGGTGCTGAACGCGGGCTTCCTGTGGGGGGCCTGGCGCATCTGGCGGCGGGACGAGGATCTGGCCGCGACCGACAGATATGCGGTCGAAAAGAAGGTCTTCGCCTTTTCGCTGCTGTATCTGTTCCTGCATTTCGGTGCGCTTCTGGCCGAGGCGGCGCTCAAGCCCTATGGGCTGGGGGGCTGGTGAGATGATCAGGGCGGAACATGAACTGCATCGTCGCCGCTTTTCGCGCAATGTCGGGCTGGGCCTGACGCTGGCGGCCTTTGTCGCGCTGGTCTTTGCGCTGACGGTGGTCAAGGTGTCGAACGGCGATCCGGTCGGCGCCCTGCATGGCGAGCACAAGGCCCCCGCCGCCGGGCAGGCCGCGCCATGACCCCGCAGAAAAAGACCGCGCTGATCCTGGCCGGCATCGTGGCGGTGATGGTGTCGTTGTCCTTTGCGGCGGTGCCCTTCTACAGCTGGTTCTGCCGCGTGACGGGTTTTGGCGGCACCGTGGCGGTCGCAGCGGCGGCGCCCGACACCATTCTGGACCAGACCATCACCATCCGCTTCGACGGGTCGACGGACAAGGGCCTGCCGTGGGAATTCCGCCCGATGCAGAACAAGATGACGCTGCGCATCGGCGAAACCGGACTTGCCTTCTACGAGGCGAAGAACCTGTCCGACCAGACCATCGCCGGGACGGCCGCCTATAACGTCACCCCCGATGCCGCGGGGGGCTTCTTCACCAAGATCCAGTGCTTCTGCTTTACCGAACAGGTGTTGAAGCCGGGTGAACGGGTGGAAATGCCCGTCACCTTCTATGTCGACCCCGCCATGGTGACGGATCGCGAGGGGAAGTATGTCCACGAGATCACGCTGTCCTACACCTTCTTTGAACAACCTCTGCCCGAGGATCAGGCGGCGCTTGCGCCTGCGCCCGCGCAGCCGGTAAACTGACAAAAAGACCACGAGGGAAGCCATGGCGCACGCCAAGAACCACGACTATCACATCCTGCCGCCGTCGATCTGGCCTTTCCTTTCCGCGGTGTCGGGGTTCCTGATGCTGGCCGGATCGGTCGTCTGGATGAAAGGCGGCCATTTCTGGCTGTTCGCCGTCGGCCTCGTCGGGGTGCTATACTGCATGTATGGCTGGTGGTCCGATGTGGTGAAAGAGGCGAATGCCGGCGACCACACCCCGGTCGTCCGCATCGGCCTGCGCTATGGCGTGATCATGTTCATCATGTCCGAGGTGATGTTCTTCGCGGCATGGTTCTGGACCTTCTTCAAGCACGCGCTCTATCCGATGGACCCGGCCGGCCACAGCCCGCTGGTCGATGGCGTCTGGCCGCCCGCGGGGATCGAAACCTTCGATCCCTGGCATCTGCCGCTGATCAACACGCTGATCCTGCTGTGTTCGGGCGCCGCCTGCACCTGGGCGCACCACGCGCTGGTGCATGAGAACAACCGCAAAGACCTGATCAACGGGCTGATCATCTCGATCATCCTGGGCGTGTTCTTCACCATCCTGCAAGCCTATGAATACAGCCACGCCGCCTTTGGCTTTGCGGGCAACATCTATGGCGCCTCGTTCTTCATGGCGACGGGGTTCCACGGGTTCCACGTCATCATCGGGACGATCTTTCTGGCCGTCTGCCTGATCCGCGCGCTGAACGGCGCCTTCACCCCCGAACAGCATGTCGGGCTGGAGGCTGCGGCCTGGTACTGGCACTTCGTCGACGTGGTCTGGCTGTTCTTGTTCGCGTCGATCTACGTTTGGGGACAGTAAGGCTTTCCCTTCGCGACAGGACGTGGCAAATCCCCGGCGCGGACCCGCAAGGTCCGCGCCTTTCTTTTCGGAAAGCTGAAGATGCGCCGCCTGATCCTGCCCCTGTCCTTTGGCATTCTGGGCTTTGTCATCCTGATGTCGCTGGGGGTCTGGCAGATTCAGCGACTGCACTGGAAAGAGGGCATCCTTGCCGACATCGCCGCCCGCATCGCAGCCCCGCCTGTGCCGCTGCCCGCCCATCCGCAGGTGCCGGGCGACCGCTATCTGCCGGTCACGGTGACGGGCGGCTTTACCGGGAAAGAGATCGAGGTGCTGGCCTCGACCCGCGATGACGGGGCGGGGGTGCGCGTGATCGCGGCCTTCCTGACCGATACCGGGCGCAAGGTGATGGTCGACCGCGGCTTCCTGCCCGAGGATCTGCGCGGCCAGCCCCGCACCGTGACCGAGATCACCATCACCGGCAACCTGCACTGGCCGGATGAAAAGGACGGCTTCACCCCGCCGCCCGATGCCAGGACGGGCCTCTGGTTCGCCCGGGACGTGCCCGCCATGGCCGAAAAACTGGCGACGGAACCCGTGCTGATCGTTGCACGGAACGACACGGGCGACCAAATACGACCCATGCCTGTCGATACCAGCGGCATTCCGAACGATCATCTGGGCTATGCCCTGCAATGGTTCGGCATGGCGGCCGTCTGGGCGGGGATGACAGGGCTTTATCTCTGGCGTATCAGGCGGCGAACGGTTTGAGGGGAAACATGCGCTATATCTCTACCCGCGGCACGGCTCCGGTCCTGACCTTTGCCGAGGCGATGATGACCGGCCTTGCCCGCGACGGCGGCCTTTACGTCCCCGAAGCCGTGCCGCAGTTTTCGGCGGACCAGATCGCCGCGCTGGCGGGCCTGCCCTATGAGGAGGTGGCCTTCCGCGTGATGACCCCCTTCATGGGCGACACCTTCACCGAGGACGAGTTCCGGGGGCTGATCGCGCGCGCCTATGCCGGGTTCAGCCACCCGGCCCGCGCGCCCCTGAAGCAGCTGGCCCCGAACCATTTCCTGCTGGAGCTGTTCCACGGTCCGACGCTGGCCTTCAAGGATTTCGCCATGCAGCTGATCGGGCAGATGATGCAGGCGGCGCTGGCGAAGTCGGGGCAGCGTATCACCATCGTCGGCGCGACCTCGGGCGATACCGGATCGGCGGCGATCGAGGCGTTCCGCGGCCTGTCGAATGTCGACGTGTTCATCCTGTTCCCGCATGGCCGCGTATCCGAGGTGCAGCGGCGGCAGATGACCACGCCTTCGGAATCGAACGTCCACGCTTTGGCGATGGATGGCGATTTCGACGATTGCCAGGCGCGGGTAAAGGACATGTTCAACGATTTTGCCTTCCGCGACGGCATCGGCCTTGCCGGGGTGAACAGCATCAACTGGGCGCGGGTTCTGGCGCAGGTGGTCTATTACTTCGCCGCCGCGACCGCGCTTGGTGCGCCGCATCGCAAGGTGTCGTTCACGGTGCCGACCGGGAATTTCGGCGACATCTATGCCGGTTACATCGCGCGGCAGATGGGCCTGCCGGTCGATGTGCTGGTCGTCGCCACCAACCAGAACGACATCCTGCACCGCGCGCTGACCACCGGGGATTATACCCCGAACGGCGTGGCCCCCTCGATCAGCCCGTCGATGGACATTCAGGTCTCCTCGAACTTCGAGCGCGCGCTGTTCGACGCCACGGGGCGTGACGGGGCGGCCGTGGCGGCGATGATGGCAGATCTGAAACAGGGCGGTTTCCGCATCCGCCAGGACGCGCTGGAAGGGTTGCGGGCCACCTTTGCTTCGGGCCGCTGCTCCGAGGACGAGACGCGCCAGACCATCGGTCGCACGCTGGCCGAAACGGGCGAACTGCTGTGCCCGCATTCCGCCGTGGCGGTGAAGGTGGCCGAGGAGCATCTGGCCACGACCCCGATGATCACCCTGGCCACCGCGCATCCCGCGAAATTCCCCGATGCGGTGCAGGCCGCCGCTGGCATCCGGCCCGGTCTGCCCCCACATATGGCGGACCTTTTCGACCGGCCCGAACGCGTGACGCGCGTGCCGAACGATCTGGCTGCCCTCGAATCCCTGATCCGGGAAAGGACCGCGCATTGACGCTTCGCATCACCACGCTTGAAAACGGCTTTCGCATCGTCACCGAGCATATGCCGGGGCTCTTGTCGGCCACTGCGGGCATCTGGGTGATGGCCGGCGGCCGGCACGAGCGGGCAGACCAGAACGGCATCGCGCATTTTCTGGAACACATGGCCTTCAAGGGCACGAAAAAGCGGAGCTCGCTGAAGATCGCCGAGGAGATCGAGGATGTGGGCGGCTATATCAACGCCTATACCAGCCGCGAGATGACGGCCTATTACGCGCGCATCCTGTCGCCCGACGTGGGACTGGCGCTGGACGTGATCGGCGACATCGTGCTGAACCCGGTGTTCGACCCGAAAGAGATCGAGGTCGAACGCCATGTGATCCTTCAGGAAATCGGCCAGTCGCTGGATACGCCCGACGATATCATATTCGACTGGCTGCAAGAGGTCAGCTATCCCGACCAGCCGTTCGGGCGCACCATCCTGGGGCCGGAGGAGCGGGTGTCGGCCTTTGCCCGCGGCGATCTGGAACGTTTTACCACCGAACATTATGGCCCCGGCCAGATGATCCTGGCGGCGGCGGGCGGGGTTGATCACGACGCCATCGTGGCGCAGGCGACGGCGCTGTTCGGCCATCTGAAGCCGCGCGGCAGCCACGCCTTTGCGCCCGCGAAATTCGCAGGCGGCGAACGGCGCGAGGTCAAGGATCTGGAACAGGCGCATTTCGCGCTGAACTTCGAGGCGCCGGGCTATCGCGACCGCGATGTCTATACCGCGCAGGTCTATTCGACGGCCATGGGTGGCGGCATGTCGTCCCGCCTTTTCCAGAAGATCCGCGAGGAGCGGGGGCTGTGCTATTCGATCTATGCCCAGTCGGGCGCCTATGACGACACCGGGCAGGTCACGATCTATGCCGGCACCTCGGGCGAGGAGATCGCCGATCTGACCGGCCTGACCATCGACGAGCTGAAGCGCGCCGCCGACGACATGACCGAGGCCGAGGTGGCCCGCGCCCGGGCGCAGCTGCGGGCCGGGCTGGTGATGGGGCTGGAAAGCCCCTCGGGCCGGACGGAACGGGCGGCGCGGCTGCTGGCGATGTGGGGCAGGGTGCCCCCCGTCGAGGAAGCGGTGGCCCGGATCGACGCGGTGACGCGCGACGACGTGCGCCGCTATGCCGCCGCCCTGACCGCGGCGCCGGCGGCGCTGGCGCTTTACGGCCCGGTGCAGGATGCGCCGGGGCTGGAGGTGATCCGCGACAGGCTGGCCGCCTGATGCTGGGCCTGCGCCGCAAGCCACGGATCGAGACGGAACGTCTGACCCTGCGCCTGCCGCAGCATTCCGACTGGCGCCAATGGGCCGACCTGCGTGCCGAAAGCGCCGAGTTCCTGACCCCGTGGGAACCGGTCTGGTCGGCCGACCATCTGTCGCGGCGGGCCTTCACCAACCGCGTCTACTGGGCGCAGCGGGCGTTCCAGCAGGGCACGGCGCTGCCGGTGCTGATGATGCGGCGTGAGGATGCGCGGCTGGTCGGCGCGATCACGCTGGACCACATCCGCCGCGGCCCGGCGCAGGCGGGAACGCTGGGCTACTGGATCGGCCAGCCCTTTGCCCGCCAGGGCTTCATGCGCGAGGCGATCCTGGCCATGGTCCACCACGCGTTCCAGACGCTGGACCTGTCGCGCATCGACGCCGCCTGCCTGCCGGAAAACGCGCCGTCGCGCGGGGTGCTGGAAAAATGCGGCTTCAAGTATGAGGGCGTCGCGCAAAGCTATCTTCAGATCAATGGCCGCTGGCGCAACCATGTGCTTTACGCCAGCCTGCGCAGCGACCGCCGAGGCCGGACCGAGGTGGGCTGAGGGGGGAGCGGAGCCGCAGGTGCGGCGCCGGAATGCCCGCGGTCCGCGCGGGGAACCGCCGATGCGCCCGGCCTGCAACGGCGCCCGCCCGCGCATCGGTCCTGCAACCGGGAATTGAGGCTTGGCGGCCGGGCGGTTGTCGCGCAATCCATGGCGCATGAAGACTTTTCCCCCCGCCCGGCCCGCCGCTGCCGAAGCCAGCCCCCTGATCTTCCTGACGGTCGAGGATGCCGTCGCGCTGCGTCATGGCCTGCGCGGCATCCAGTCCGTCCTTGTCCGGCAGGTCGGCCTTCACGACACCGCCGGGGCCGAGGTCGTGGCCTTTCTGGAGGCCGAGGGGCTGGAGGTTTCGTTCCGCCAGCTTGACCACATGATCCCGCCGCCGCTGCGCCGTTTCGTCTTTCGTTATGCGGGCGGGCAGGCCGAACTGACCGTGGCGCCGGGCGTGGGCTGACGCCCTCAGATCCGCGGGGCCAGAACGGCCGGTTCCTGCGCCCGCGCCGCGGCCAGGATCGGGCGCCAGTCCGGCACCTCTGCCCGGTGGTCCAGAAGGGCGCCGAATTCCAGCTCGACCGTCTCGGGCTGAAAGCGGTCATAGCCCGCCGAGGGCGAAAAGGTCAGCTCGCTGACCCAATAGCCGTCGTGGTCCAGCAGGAAATCGACCCGCACCAGAGGGAAGGGCGCGGCCAACCTTTCGGCCAGGGCGCGCATCTCGGTGAACCAGACGGGGATCTGGATATCCTGCTGCGCGGTCTTTCTGCGCTGTCTGGTGGCGGCCAGCCGTTGCCCGTCGCGGCCCAGCAGAACCCCTTTCTGCGAGGCAAGGATCGCGCCGGGGGGAAAGGAAAGCGCGAACCGCGCCACGCCGTTCAGGCAGTAGAAGTTCAACTCGCCCATCGGCAGGCCCGCCTGATCCAGATATTCGTCGACGACGATGGCCGGTCGGATGGTACGATACTGCCGTTCGCGGTATTTCCAGTAATAGTTGGCATCCAGCAGCTCCCGCAGCTCTCGCCGGATCGTCGGCCAGTCGGCGGTGGCGGTGTCAGGGATCGGGAACACGCCGCCCGATGCGTTGTTGGTCTTGAGGATGCAGCGGCGCGCGGGGATGGTTTCGGGCGACAGCCGCTCGGGGTCGGTCGTCCAGAAAAAGCGCCGCACCGTATGGCCCGGCCCTGCGACCGAAGCCACATAGGCGGGGGCCGTCACCTTGTCGGCGCAATAGCTGTGCAGCGGCGTCAGGCGGTTCAGCCGCAGCCAGCAGATCTTTTCGTGAAACCCCGCGGGGTTGGCCAGATCGAGGGTCC
>JASGFG010000067.1:0-22307 GCA_047605605.1 Paracoccaceae bacterium
TCGTGCTGAACATGACCGGCACCACCCCCGCCGCCTGGAACGACCCCGTCAAGGGCGCGGAACTGGCCAAGGCGCAGAAATCCCAGGGCGCGGATGTGATCTATGCCGCGGCGGGCGGCACCGGCATCGGCGTGCTGCAGGCGGCCGCCGATGAAAAGATCCTGTCGATCGGCGTCGACAGCAACCAGAACTACCTGCATCCCGGCCAGGTCCTGACCTCGATGGTCAAGCGGGTGGACAATTCCGTCTACGAGGCGTTCAAGGCCGGGCCCGACCTGGCCCCCGGCGTCAAGGTCATGGACCTGAAATCCGAAGGCGTGGGCTATGCGCTGGATGACAACAACAAGGCGCTGATCACCGACGAGATGAAGGCCAAGGTTGATGCCGCCGCTGCGGACATCAAGTCGGGCAAGCTGGTCGTCCATGACTACATGACCGACAACACCTGCCCCGCCGCGCAGTTCTGAATGGCGGCTGGCAAACCCGTAACGGGGGGGAGGCAGGCACCTGCCGCCCCTTCCGCGCTCCGCATCGTGGCGATTGGCGCGGCGATGCTCGTTGCCGGGCCCGGCCTCCAGAAAGCTGTGTATGCTCAGCAAGTCTCGGACGAGGTCGTGATCGTCAAGGGATACGACAAACTGGGCGATGCCAAGTTCGAGTTTGCCCCTACGCGCAAGGGGCCAATCATATGCTATGCCTATGGTCACGACGGCAAGGCACTGGGCCATCAACGTGGCTATACCCAGGCCCGGTCCATCCGGTTTTATGGCATTCCCTTCAAGGATGTGGGTGAGGTGACGTGCGAGAGACTGGATTGAGCGCCGCCCCCCAACCCCTTGCCATCGAGCTGCGGGGCATCTCCAAGGCGTTCGGCCCGGTGCAGGCGAACAAGGACATCTCGATTCAGGTTCGCCGCGGCACCATCCACGGCATCATCGGCGAAAACGGCGCGGGGAAATCCACGCTGATGTCGATCCTTTACGGCTTCTACAAGGCCGACGCGGGCGAGATCCTCGTCAACGGCCGCCCCACCGCCATTCCCGACAGCCAGAGCGCCATCCGCGCCGGCATCGGCATGGTGTTCCAGCATTTCAAGCTGGTGCAGAACTTTACCGTCCTTGAAAATGTCATCCTCGGGGCCGAAGACGGGCCGATGCTGCGCGGATCGCTGGCCAAGGCGCGCAAGGTGCTGGCCGATCTGTCGCGCGAATACGAACTGGACGTGGACCCCGATGCCTTGGTCGAGGATCTGTCCGTCGGTCATCAGCAGCGGGTCGAGATCCTGAAGGCGCTGTATCGGCAGGCCGACATCCTGATCCTGGACGAACCCACCGGCGTTCTGACCCCGGACGAGGCCGACCACCTGTTCCGCATCCTGCGCGGGCTGAAGGATCAGGGCAAGACCGTGATCCTGATCACCCACAAGCTGCGCGAGATCATGCAGATCACCGATACCGTCAGCGTCATGCGCCGGGGCGAGATGACCGCCACGGTGAAAACCGCCGAGACCAGCCCCGAGCAGCTGGCCGAGCTGATGGTCGGGCGCAAGGTCCTGCTGCGGGTGGACAAGGCGCCCGCCCGGCCCGGCCCCGTTGTGCTGTCGGTCCGTGACCTGCGCATCCGCGACGGCGCCGGGGTGGAACGGGTCAAGGGCATCAGCCTTGAAATCCGCGCGGGCGAGATCCTGGGCATCGCCGGCGTCGCGGGCAACGGGCAGTCGGAACTGCTGGCGGCCCTGGGCGGAATGCTGGAACCCGATGACCGCGCCACCGGCACGATCACCCTGAACGGCGCCGCCCTGCCCCTGTCGGGGCGTGGGGCCGATGGCCGGTCGCGCCGCCATGCGGGCATCGCCCATGTGCCCGAGGACCGGCATCACCACGGCCTGATCCTGGATTTCACCGCGTGGGAGAATGTGGCGCTCGGCTATTCCGACGATGCGGCCTATGCGCGGGGGCGGTTCCTGATGGACAATGATGCCCTGCGCGCCGATACCGCGAAAAAGATGGCCACCTTCGACGTGCGCCCGCCGATCCCCACGCTGGCCGCGAAAAGCTTTTCCGGCGGCAACCAGCAAAAGATCGTCGTCGCGCGCGAGATGGAACAGAACCCCGACCTCTTGCTGATCGGCCAGCCGACGCGCGGCGTCGACATCGGCGCCATCGAGTTCATCCACCACCAGATCATCGCGCTGCGCGACCAGGGCAAGGCGATCCTGCTGGTCTCGGTGGAACTGGACGAGATCATGGGGCTTTCCGACCGCATCGCCGTGATGTTCGACGGCCGCATCATGGGGTTCCGCGACCCCGCGCAGACGGATGAACGCGACTGCGGCCTGCTGATGGCGGGCGTGGAGGCGGCGGCATGACCCGGCTTCCGAAATGGGCGGATGTGGTTCTGGTGCCGCTGGTCAGCCTCTTGCTGGCGGCGGTGGTTTCGGCCCTCGTGCTGCTGGCCATCGGCGAGGACCCGCTGGCGGCGCTGGATACCATGGTCGATGGCGCGCTCGGATCGCCCTATGGCTGGGGCTATACGCTTTATTACGCGACCAGCTTCATCTTCACCGGGCTGGCGGTGATCGTGGCGTTCCACGCGGGCTTGTTCAACATCGGGGGCGAGGGGCAGGCACAGCTGGGGGGTCTGGGCGTGGCGCTGGCCTGCCTCTACCTGCCCTGGCCGCACTGGAGCCTGGCGCTGATTGGCGCCTCGGTGGGCGCGGCGCTGTTCGGCGCGGGCTGGGCGGCGATCCCGGCGTATTTGCAGGCGAAACGCGGCAGCCATATCGTGATCACCACGATCATGTTCAACTATATCGCCGCGGCGCTGATCGTCTGGCTGCTGGTCGACGTGCTGCGCCCGGCGGGCCAGATGGACCCGGCCACCGCCCGCTTTGCCGCGACGACCGCGCTGCCGACGCTGAACCAGATCCCCGGCCTCGACCTGATCTTCACCAAGAAGGTGCCCGCCAATGTCACCCTGTTCGTGGCGCTGGCCGCCTGTTTCGCGGTCTGGGTGCTGCTGTGGCGCACCCGGCTGGGCTATGAGATCCGCGCCTTCGGCAAGTCGGAACCGGCGGCGCGCTATGCCGGGATCAACCCGGTGCGGATCACCATGGTCGCCATGCTGATCTCGGGCGGGCTGGCGGGCCTGATGTCGATCAACAACGTCATGGGTGAAGCCGGGCGGCTGCTCCAGAATTCGTCCGAGGGCGCGGGTTTCATCGGCATCGCCGTGGCGCTGATGGGGCGCAACCATCCGCTGGGGGTGCTGCTGGCGGCGCTGCTGTTCGGGTTCCTGTATCAGGGCGGGGCGGAACTGGGCCTCTGGACCCAGATCCCGATCGAGCTGCGGACCGTGGTGCAGGGGCTGGTGATCCTGTTCACCGGCGCGCTGGACCAGATGGTGCGGATGATGCTGGGGCTGGTGTTTCGGCCCCGGACGGCAAGGGCGGCGTGATGGATTACGCAACGCTCTTGCAGATCCTCGATTCCACCCTGCGGCTGGCGACGCCGCTGTTGTTCGCCTGCCTGGCCGGGCTGTTTTCGGAACGCGCGGGCGTGTTCGACATCGGGCTGGAAGGCAAGATGCTGATGGCGGCCATGGCCTCGGGCGCGGTGGCGGCGCTGACCGGATCGGTCTGGGCCGGGCTTGGCGCGGGGATCGCGGCCTCGGTCCTGCTGTCGGGGATCCACGGCCTCGCCTCGATCACCTTCCGCGGCAACCAGCTGATTTCCGGCGTGGCACTGAACTTCGTGGCGTCGGGCATCACGGTGCTGGTCGCGCAGCGGCTGTTCGGGCAGGGCGGCCGCACGCCGCCCCTGTCGGGCGCCGCCCGCTTCAACGAGATCGCCCTGCCGGGGGCCGAGGCCGCGCGCGCCATCCCCGTGATCGGCCCGTTCTATGCCGAGGTGATGTCGGGCCATTCGCTGCTGGTCTACCTTGCGCTGCTCTGCGTGCCGCTGTCGTGGTGGGTGCTGTATCGCACCCGCTTCGGCCTGCGGCTGCGGGCGGTGGGGGAAAACCCGGCCGCCGTCGATACGGCGGGCGTGTCGGTCGTGCGGCTGCGCTATGCAGCACTGGCGATCACCGGGCTGCTCTGCGGGCTGGCAGGGGCCTATATGGCGACCGCGCTGCAAGCGGGCTTCGGGCGCGAGATGACGGCGGGGCGCGGCTATATCGCGCTGGCCGCGCTGATCTTTGCCAAATGGCGGCCCTGGGGGGCGCTGTGGGCCACGCTGCTTTTCGGCTTTTTCCAAGCGCTGGCGCTGCGGCCCGACGTGGTGGAACGGGTGGTGCACTGGAAGGTGCCGGTCCCCGCGCTGGACGCCCTGCCCTATATCCTGACCGTCCTCGTCCTTGCCGGTTTCGTGGGCAAGGCCATCCCGCCCCGAGCCGGGGGCGAACCCTATGTCAAGGAACGCTGATCCCTTACCCCCTCTTTCTGGACCCAAATATCCCACGGGGGTCCGGGGGTGTGAAACCCCCGGCGGCCCGCCACAGACACAAAGGCCCGCCATGACTGCCCGATCCCTCGCCGCCCTGATCCGCGCCCGCGCCGGCGATGCGCCGGTCAGCCTTGGCCTGATCCTGGGTTCCGGCCTCGGTCCTCTGGCGGGGGCGGTGAACGGGGTGGCGATCCCCTATTCCGACCTGCCGGGCTTTCCGCAGGCCGGGGTGTCGGGCCACAATCCGAACCTCGTCATCGGCACGCTGGAAGGCGTCCGCATCGCCGTCCTCGGCGGGCGCGAGCATTATTACGAACACGGCAATCCCGCCGCGATGCGCCTGCCGCTGGAGGTGCTGCGCGAACTGGGCGCAACCGCGCTGATCGTCACCAATGCCGCGGGCAGCCTGCACCCCGACATCCGCCCCGGCGATCTGATGCTGCTGTCCGACCACATCAACTTTTCCGGCCTGAACCCCCTGATCGGCGAGCCGACCGATGCCCGCTTCGTGCCCATGACCGATGCGCATGACCCCGGCCTGCGCGCATCCCTGCGCGCGGCGGCGGGGGCCGCGGGCGTGCCCTTGCCCGAAGGGGTCTATGCCTGGTATTCCGGCCCCTCGTTCGAGACCCCGGCCGAGATCCGCGCCATCCGCACGCTGGGGGCCGATGCCGTCGGCATGTCCACCGTGCCCGAGGTGATCCTGGCCCGCTTTCTGGGCCTGCGGGTAGCGGCGATCTCGACCGTCACCAACATGGCCGCGGGCCTGTCCGACGAAAGGATCAGCCACGACCACACCAAGGCCATGGCGCCTTTGGGTGCGGCAAAGCTGGAACAGGTGCTAAGGCATTTTCTGCGCGCGCAAGCGTGATCGCCCGGCGGGTTTGACTTCGCCGCCAAGCCGGGCAAGGCTTTGGGCCGCGACCCCTTATCCGTAAAGCCCGCCGGCCGATGCATGTCTATCTTCCGATTGCCGAGGTTTCGGCCAATGTCTTCGTCCTGCTGGGGCTTGGTGGCATCGTGGGCTTCATGTCCGGCATGTTCGGCGTGGGCGGCGGGTTCCTGATCACGCCGCTGCTGTTCTTCATCGGCATTCCCCCGGCGGTCGCGGTCGCCACCGGCGCGAACCAGGTGGTTGCCTCGTCCATTTCGGGCGTGCTGGCGCAGTTGCGGCGCAAGGCGGTGGACATCCGAATGGGCCTTGTGCTGCTGGTGGGCGGCATCATCGGCTCGGCGCTCGGCGTCGGCGTCTTCGCCTGGCTGACGGCGCTTGGTCAGGTCGACCTCTTCGTGCAGCTGAGCTATGTTGTCTTTCTGGGCTTCATCGGCCTGACGATGTTCCAGGAAAGCCTGCGCGCCATCCTGCGGCAAAGGAAGTCGGGGCCGGTCGACGTGCGGCGCGCGCATGTCCACACCTGGGTCCACCGCCTGCCCTTCAAGATGAAATTCCGGGCCTCGGGGCTTTACATCTCGGTGCTGCCCCCGGCACTGGCGGGGGCGGGGGTCGGGTTCCTGTCGGCGATCATGGGGGTCGGCGGCGGGTTCATCATGGTGCCGGTGATGATCTACCTGCTGGGGATGCCGACCAAGGTGGTCGTCGGCACATCCCTGTTCCAGATCATCTTCGTTTCGGCCTTTACCACGCTGATGCATGCCGTCACCTCGCAATCGGTGGACATGATGCTGGCGACGCTGCTGATCGTGGGGGGCGTGATCGGCGCACAGCTGGGTGCGCGCATCGGCGTGCGGCTCAAGGCGGAGCAGCTGCGAATCCTGCTGGCGCTGCTGGTGATCGCGGTGGCGGCGCGGATCGCGCTGGACCTGCTGCTGAAACCGGACGAGCTTTTCTCGGTCAGCATGGGGGCGCTGTCATGAGGTGGCTTGCCGCCCTTCTGCTGCTGCTGGCCCTGCCCGTTGCGGCCCAGGAACAGGGGCCGTCCCGCGGCGCGGAAACCATCGTCGCGGGCCTGAGCCAGAACCAGGTCGAGATCAAGGCGAACTTTTCCGGCTCCGAGATCATGGTCTATGGCGCGGTGCGGCGCGAAAGCCCGCCGCCCACCGACAATCCGCTGCATGTGATCGTCACGGTCGAAGGCCCGCCGATGCAGATGACCATCCGCCGCAAGGAACGGGTGGCGGGCATCTGGGTCAACAATGCCTCTGTCCAGGTCGATTCCGCGCCCAGCTTTTACGGCGTCGCCTCGACCGGACCGCTGGGCCTGATCCTGCTGAAGACCGAGGATCAGCGCTATCGCATCACCATGACCAATGCGATCCGCGCCGTGGGGATCAGCGCCGAGGCCACGAATGCCCCCGAGTTCATCGAGGCGCTGCTGCGCGTCTATGAAGGCGAGGGGCGCTATCGCCTGGCCGAGGATACGGTGCGCTTTTCCGAGGCGACGCTGTTTCGCACCGATGTGATATTGCCCGCGAACCTGACGGACGGCAATTACCGGGTGCGGATCTTTCTGGTGCGGCAGGGCCGGGTGATCGACCATCTGGAACGGGACATCCGCGTCCGCAAGGCGGGTCTGGAATGGGCGATCTACAATGCCGCCCACCGGCATTCGCTCGAATATGCCATTGTGGCGCTGCTGATCGCCGTCGCCGCGGGCTGGGCCGCGTCCGAGGTGTTCCGCCGGATCAGGCTGTGACCAGCCGTTCGACCCGCGGAAAGGCCCGCCACATCGTCAGCCCCCGCGTGGCGTTCAGCACCATCAGCCCCGCCCAGAGGCCGTGGTTCCCGAAGGCCGGCACCAGAAGCAGCAGCGACAGCGCATAGACTGCGACCGAGATCGCCATGCAGCGCATCATCTCGCGCGTCATCATCGCGCCGATGAAGATGCCGTCGTAGATCCAGCTGGCCACCCCCACCATCGGCGCCAGCATCAGCCAGGGCAGAAAGCGCCGCGCCTCGGCCCGCACGTCGGGGGCGGTGGTCATCAGGTCGATGATCGCCGGGCCAAAGGCGGCAAACAGCGCGGCCAGCGCCAGGCTGCCCGCCACCCCCCATTGCAGGGTGATGCGCGAGGCGGCGCGCACCTGCCCCAGGGCGCGCGCGCCGACCGCCTGGCCCACCAGTGTTTCCGCCGCAAATGCCACCCCGTCCAGCGCATAGGCGGTGATTTCCAGAAATTGCAGCAGAACCTGGTTGGCCGCCAGTTCCACATCCCCGAACCGCGCGCCCAACAGGACAAAGGTAGTGAAGGATGCTTGCAGGATGACTGAACGGATCATGATGTCGCGGTTGGTCCCGAACATCCGCCACAAGGCCGCCCGGTCGCCGAACCGCGCCAGCGTCGCCGCCGCCCCGGCAAGGGCCGACCGGCAGAACCACAGCCCCGCCGCCAGCCCCGCCCATTCCGCGATCAGCGTCGCCGCAGCCACCCCCGGCACACCCCAGCCCATGCCCAGCACGAACCACAGGTCCAGCAGGATGTTCACGCCGTTCATCCACAGTTGCAGCACAAAGATCGCCCGCGTCCGTTCCACCGCCACCAGCCAGCCGGTGACAGCGTAAAGCCCGATGGTCGCAGGCGCCCCCCAGATGCGGATCGACAGGTATTGACGCGACAGGCTTTCGACCTCGGGCCCGGCGGGGGCCACGGCAAAGGCGGTGCCGAACAGCGGATGCTGCAACAGGATCAACGCCAGCCCCGCCAGCCCGGCGATGGTCAGCGCCCGCCACAGGACCGCGGCGCGCTCGGCCCCGTCCCCCGCCCCGTGGGCCTGCGCCGCAAGGCCCGAGGTGCCCATCCGCAGAAAGCTGAACAGCCAGTAAAGCGTGGCCAGAACCACGGCCCCCAGCCCCACGGCACCGATGGGCGCCGCCTGCCCCATCTGGCCCACCACAGCCGTATCCACCGCCCCCAGCAGCGGCACGGTGGCATTCGACAGGACGATCGGCCCCGCGATCCTCAGCACGCGGCCATGGGTGATCCCCTGGGGCCCGGTCGGTGCAGATGCGGTCATTCGGCCGGCGCACCCGGCGCGGGCGGCATCAGGAAATGCCCCGTCGCCTGCGCGAAAAGCCGCGCGCGGTTGTCCTGCCAGGCCTCGACATGCACGCTGGCATAGCGCCGCCCCGACCTGTTGACGCGCGCCCGCGCATAGGCATCGCGCGGCAGGCCGGACCGCAGGAAGTCCACCGTAAAGTCGATGGTCTTGGGCAGGACCACATCGGCGGCGAGGTCCAGCCGCCCGGCCTCGACCCCCTCCCACATCGTGGCCCAGGTCAGTTCGATGATCGCGGCGATTTCCAGAAAGGCGGCGATGGCCCCGCCGTGCAGCGCCGGCAGCACCGGGTTGCCGATCAATTCGCCCGCATAGGGCAGGATGCCCGTCAGCTCGTCCCCCCGCCGGTCGAACCGGACGCCCAGAAAGCCGATATAGGGCACACGGTCCAGCACCGCCTTCAGCGCGGCATCGCGGCGTTCCTTGACCACCTGCACGGGTT
This sequence comes from Paracoccaceae bacterium, assembly GCA_047605605.1. GTDB lineage: Bacteria > Pseudomonadota > Alphaproteobacteria > Rhodobacterales > Rhodobacteraceae > JAATGA01. Next base: position 8,902 of record JASGFG010000067.1, read on the forward strand.
CGGGCTGCGGCCGCATCACCGTGCCCCTGCCCGTTCCAGGGTGAAGGCGCCCGTGGCCGCGGCAACGGGGCGCTCGTCATCCTCGTCATAGGCATGGGCGCGCACGAAGGCGACCGAACGGGTGACGTGATAGCATTCCGCCCGCGCCACGATGCTTTGCCCCGGCGTGGCGGGCCGCATGTAGTCGATGCGCAGGTCCAGCGTCGCCGTGGCCATCGCCTGCGCCTGCGGATGGCACAGGACCGCCGCCCCCGATGCGGTATCCAGCAGCGCCGAAACCGCACCGCCATGGATCACCCCGGTTGCCGGATCGCCGACGAACCGCGCATCCCATGGCATCGAGACGGCGGCCCGCCCGCCGCCGATCTCGTCCAGCGACATTCCCAGCGTGCGGGAATGGGGGATCGCCTCGATGAACTGCCGGGCCATGGCTTTCAGGTCGCTGGTCATATCGCCTCGCTTTGGCTGCCGGGATCATATTCCCCGATGCCCCCGCGACCGCAAGCCCCGTTGCGCCCTGCCCCCCGACCCCCTAGGGTTGCAGCAGGAGAGGAAAGCCATGACCGACACCCCCCGCCTGACCTTCAAGGAGATGTGTGCAAGGTTCGACGTGACGCCGCGCACCCTGCGGTATTACGAATATATCGAACTGCTGTCCCCGCAGAAGGAAGGCCGCGCCCGGTTTTATGGCCCGCGCGAGGTGGCGCGGATGACGCTGATCCTGCGCGGCCGCCGCTTTGGCTTTTCGCTGGAAGAAATCCGGCAATGGCTGCTGATCTACCGCCAGAAAGGCACCCGCCCGCAGCTTCAGGCCTGGGTCGGCCTTGCCGACCGGCAGCTGGCCGAACTGGACCGCCAGCGCACCGAGCTGGACGTGACGATCCAGGATCTGCGCGCCCTGCGCGAAACCGCCATCGGCCAGATGGCCGACCTGCCGCCCGATCAAGGGTGACGCAAAGGCAATCTTTCCCCGTGAAAGCGTGACACCGCGTCAGCATTTTCGCTGACGTGACGTTACATTTACGTCAACGTAAACCTATCTGGTATCAGGGAGGAGCCGCAGGGTATCCGCCCGGTTCCCCATGCGGCGAGAGTGACGATGACCGATGACGTGCTGACCATCCGCGAAATGTGCGAGGCGTTCGACGTGACGCCGCGGACGCTTCGCTTCTATGAATCGAAGGAGTTGCTGTTTCCGATCCGCGAAGGCACCCGGCGCCTGTTCACCCGGCGCGACCGGGCACGGCTGACGCTGATCCTGCGGGGAAAGCGCTTCGGCTTTTCGCTGGAGGACATCCGCCAGCTTCTGGACATGTATGACCGCGACGACGCGCATGAGGCCCAGTTGAAGCGCACCTACGAACTGGCAATGGGCCGGCTGGCCCAGATGCAGGCGCAAAGGGACGAACTGGATCAGGCCATCGGCGAGTTGAAGGAACAACTGGAATGGGGCGCGTCACAGCTCGCCTCGTTCCGCAAGGCGGCCGAATAGGCCCGCATCGACCAAAGGGAGAGACCGATGACCACCTACACCGCCCCCGTAAAGGACATGCAGTTCCTGCTGCACGACGTTCTGAACGTGTCCGAGGCCGCGACCCCCGGCTATGCCGAACTGGAACGCAGCTTCACCGAGGCGGTGCTGGACGAGGCAGGCAAGCTGGCCTCGGACGTGCTGGCGCCGCTGAACGCGGTCGGCGATGCCGAGGGCTGCGTGCTGGAAAACGGCGTGGTGCGCACCCCCGACGGCTTCAAGGCCGCGTTTCAGGCGATGAAGGACGGCGGCTGGACCGCGCTGGACGCGCCCGAGGCCTATGGCGGGCAGGCGCTGCCCTATCTGATGTCGACCGCCGTGGGCGAGATCTTCGTTTCCGCCAACATGGCCTTCAACATGTATCAGGGCCTGACCCATGGCGCGGTCTCGGCGATCCTGACCCACGGGTCGGACGAACAGAAGGCGACCTATCTGCCGAAGATGGTCGCCTGCGACTGGACCGGCACGATGAACCTGACGGAACCCCATTGCGGCACCGACCTTGGCCTGCTGCGCACGCGGGCCGAACCGCAGGCCGATGGCAGCTATCTGATCACCGGGCAGAAGATCTTCATTTCCGCCGGCGATCACGACATGGCCGACAACATCATCCATCTGGTGCTGGCCAAGGCACCGGGGGGCGGCGAAGGGACCAAGGGCATCTCGCTGTTCATCGTGCCGAAATTTCTGGTGAACGAAGACGGCTCGCTGGGTGCGCGCAACCCCGTGACGGTCGGCAAGATCGAAGAAAAGATGGGCATCCACGGCAATGCCACCTGCGTGCTGAACTATGACGGCGCAAAGGGCTGGCTGCTGGGCGACCTGCACAAGGGGATGCGGGCGATGTTCACCATGATGAACGAGGCGCGGCTTGGCGTCGGCCTGCAAGGCTATGCCGTGGCCGACGCCGCCTATCAGAACGCCGCCGCCTATGCCAAGGACCGCCTGCAAGGCCGCGCCGTCACGGGTGCCGAAAACCCCAAAGGCCCCGCCGATCCGCTGATCGTGCATCCCGACATCCGCCGCGCGCTGATGGACCAGAAAAGCTTTGTCGAGGGCGCCCGCGCGCTGACCTTCTGGGCGGCCAGCCTGATCGACCGCGCCCATGCGGGCGATGCGGCGGCCGACGGGCTGGTCAGCCTGATGATCCCGGTGGTCAAGGGCTTCCAGACCGACAAGGGGTTCGAGGGCGCGGTTCTGGCCCAGCAGATCTATGGCGGGCACGGCTATATCGAGGAACAGGGCATGTCCCAGTTCGTCCGCGACGCCCGGATCGCGATGATCTACGAAGGCGCGAATGGCGTGCAGGCGCTGGATCTGGTGGGGCGAAAACTGGCGCAGGACGGCGGCAAGCACGTCATGGCCTTCTTCGAGATGGTCAAGGCCGAGTGCAAGGGGCATGACGGCGACGAAAGGATGAAGGGCTTTGTCGAGCCGCTGAAGGCCGCGTCGAAACAGCTTCAGGCGGCGGGGATGTTCTTCATGCAGAACGGGATGAAGAACCCCAATGCGGCGCTGTCCGGCAGCTATGACTTCATGCACCTGATGGGGCATGTCTGCCTGGGCCTGATGTGGACACGGATGGCCAAGGCCGCCCATGCCGCGCTGGATGCAGGCGCCGCCGACCGCGACTTCTACGAGGCAAAGATCGCGACGGGGCGCTATTACATGGTCCGCCAGCTGCCCGCCTGCGCGATGCATCTGGCCCGCATCGAAAGCGGCGCCGATCCGGTGATGGCGCTGGCCGCCGAAGCGTTCTAAGCTTTACGGCGAACCGGGCGGGGCTTCCTTCCCCGCCCGCCCCGCGCCCCCGGAGCCGCCGATGCCGAAACGCTTTCGCCTGACCCGCCGCTTTCCCGTCGCGATGACCGAGGACGGCTATCGCCGCCTGAAACGCTTTGCCGCCGAGGCCGGGCTGGACGAGGGCGAGGCGCTGTCCTTCCTGTTCGAACATTTCGACAGCGTGATGCACAAGGACAACCTGACCCACCGCCTGCGGCTGTTCAATTCGGAACTGGACGACCGCAAGCGGTGACAGCCGGTGATCCGCCGCCCCATGGACAACCCACCGGGGGGCTTTGCGCCCTCGGCGCTTCACACAAACCCGAACGTTTGGGGGACAGGATGACGGCAAAACTTTATTGCTTCGGCGAAAGCGGAAATGCCTACAAGGCGGCGCTGACCATGGCGCTGACGGGATATGACTGGGAACCCGTCTGGGTCGATTTCTTCAACGGCGCCGCCCGCACGGCCGAGTTTCAGGCGCTGAACGAAATGGCCGAGGCGCCGGTGCTGGTCGAGGGCGATCTGACCCTCAGCCAGTCCTGCGTGATCCAGCTTCACGTCGCGGAGCGCACGGGAAAGCTGATGGAGGGCGACCGGAACGAGATCCTGCGCTGGATGTTCTGGGACGGGCAAAAGGGGTCGGGCCAGCAGGGTGTCCTGCGGTTCCTGATGAACTTCCTGCCCGCCGACAAACGCCCGGTCGAGGCGATCCGGTTCCTGTCGGGCCGCGTCATGACCGCGCTCAACACGCTGGAGCGGCATTTGCAGGGCCGCGACTGGGTGGCGGGCGATGCGCCGACGCTGGCCGATACCGCCTGCTGCGGCTATCTGTTCTATCCCGAACAGTTCGGTTTCGACCGCAAGGCCATGCCGAACATCGACCGCTGGCTGTCGAACATCGAATCCCTGCCCGGCTGGAAGCATCCCTATGACCTGATGCCGGGCAAGCCCGCCGACCGCGGCTGGACCGGCCCGTAACTTGTGACGCGGCGTTCCGATGGCGGCGGGACGCAACGGAACGCAACCCACGGGCGGCATGGCCTGCTAGGCTCTGCCCGAAGAATACCTCGGAGGAACCCCATGTCTGACGCCTATATCTATGACGCCGTGCGCAGTCCGCGCGGCAAGGGCCGCCCCGATGGCGCGCTGCATGAACTGACCTCGGTCGCGCTGTCTGCCAAGGTGCTGAATGCGGTGAAGGAGCGCAACGGGCTAAGCGGCCACGCGGTCGAGGATGTGATCTGGGGCAATGTCACCCAGGTCGGCGAACAGGGGGGCTGTCTGGCGCGGTCGGCGGTGCTGCTGTCGGATCTGGATGAATCGATCCCCGGTCTGGCGATCAACCGCTTTTGTGCCAGCGGCATGGAGGCGGTGAATCTCGCCGCCAACCAGGTCCGCGCCGGCGCAGGCGAAGGCTATATCGCCGGCGGGGTCGAGATGATGGGCCGCGTCGCCATGGGATCGGACGGGGCGGCGATCGCCGTCGATCCGTCTCTGGCCATGAAGACCTATTTCGTCCCGCAGGGCATCAGCGCCGACATCATCGCCACCGAATACGGGTTCACCCGCGATCAGGCCGATGCCTTGGCGGTGGAATCCCAACGCCGGGCGGCGGCGGCATGGAAGGACAACCGTTTCGCGAAATCGGTCCTCACCATCCGCGACCAGAACGGCCTGCCGATCCTGACCCATGACGAATACATGCGCCCCGGCACCGACATGCAGACGTTGGGTGCCCTGAAGCCCAGCTTCAAGGACATGGGCGAGACCATGCCCGGCTTCGACAAGCTGGCGCTGATGAAATATCCGCATCTTGAGAAAATCGAACATATCCACCATGCCGGGAACTCGTCTGGCATCGTGGACGGGGCGGCGGCGGTCCTGATCGGATCGAAGGAATTCGGTGAGAAGTTCGGCCTGAAACCCCGCGCCCGCATTCGACAAACGGCGAAGATCGGCACCGATCCGACGATCATGCTGACCGGCCCGGTGCCCGTCACCGAGAAGATCTTGAAGGACAGCGGCATGTCCATTTCCGACATCGACCTGTTCGAGGTGAACGAGGCCTTCGCGAGCGTCGTCCTGCGCTTCATGCAGGCGTTCGATGTGGACCCCGCGCTGGTCAACCCGAACGGCGGGTCGATCGCCATGGGCCACCCGCTGGGCGCGACCGGCGCCATCATCATCGGCACCCTGCTGGACGAGCTGGAGCGCACGGGCAAGGGCGTCGGTCTGGCGACGCTCTGCATCGCGTCCGGCATGGGCGCAGCCACCATCATCGAACGCGTGTAAGGAAGGGCGAGCCATGACCGATTTCACCTATGCCGTGGACGGCGACGGCGTTGCGACCCTGACCTGGGACGTGCCGGAAAAGTCGATGAACGTCATGTCGATGGCGGGCTTTGCCGAGTTGAACGGCCATATCGACGCGGCCCTGGCCGATCCTGCCGTCAAGGGCGTGATCATCACCAGCGGCAAAAAGGACTTCGCCGGGGGGATGGATCTGAACGTCATCGCCCAGATGAAGAACGGCGGTGCGCAGGCGGTGTTCGACGGCGTGATGCTGATGCACGGCATCCTGCGCAAGATCGAACGCGCCGGGATGGACCCCAAGACGCTGAAAGGCGGCAAGCCCATCGTCGCCGCCCTGCCCGGCACGGCGCTTGGCATCGGGCTGGAACTGCCGCTGGCCTGCCACCGGATCATCGCCGCCGACAATCCCAAGGCCAAGATCGGCCTGCCGGAGATCATGGTCGGCATCTTTCCCGGCGGCGGCGGCACCACCCGCGTGTCCCGCAAGCTAGGCGCGATGATGGCCGCCCCCATCCTGCTGGAAGGCAAGCTGAACGACCCGAAAGGCGCCAAGGCCGCCGGTCTGGTCGATGAGGTTGTGGCCCCCGATCAGCTGCTGGCCCGCGCCAAGGAATGGGTTCTGTCGGCGACCGACGCCGATCTGGTGAAACCCTGGGACCAGAAGGGGTTCAAATTCCCCGGCGGCGCGCCCTATCAGCCCGCCGGGTTCATGACCTTTGTCGGCGCGAATGCGATGGTGCTGGGCAAGACCCAAGGTGTCTATCCGGCGGCCAAGGCGCTGCTTTCGGCGGTGTATGAGGGGGCCCTGGTGCCCTTCGACACCGCGCTGAAGATCGAGGCGCGCTGGTTCACCAATGTGATCATGAACCCGTCGTCCTCCGCGATGATCCGCAGCCTGTTCATCAACAAGGAGGCGCTGGAGAAAGGCGCGAACCGGCCCAGCGTGGCCGACCAGACGGTGAAAAAGGTCGGCATCCTCGGTGCGGGGATGATGGGGGCGGGCATTGCCTATGTCTCGGCCAATGCGGGCATCGAGGTCGTGCTGATCGACGCGAAACAGGAGGCGGCGGATCGCGGTCGCGCCCATTCCGAAGACCTGCTGGACAAGGGCGTGAAGCGCGGCAAGGTCACGGCCGAGAAAAAGGCCGAAGTGCTGGGCCGGATCACCGCCACCACCGATTATGCGGTGCTGGCGGGTTGCGACTTGATCGTCGAGGCGGTGTTCGAGGATGTGGCGGTCAAGGCCGAGGTGACGAAAAAGGTGCTGGCCGCCGTGGCGCCGGAGACGATCTTTGCCACCAATACCTCGACCCTGCCGATCACCGAACTGGCCAAGGCCTCGAACCGGCCGGATCAGTTCATCGGCATCCACTTCTTTTCGCCGGTCGACAAGATGATGCTGGTCGAGATCATCAAGGGCCGCGCCACGGGCGATGTCGCCGTCGCCAAGGCGCTGGATTTCGTCCGCCAGATCCGCAAGACCCCCATCGTCGTCAACGACGCGCGGTTCTTCTACGCCAACCGCTGCATCATCCCCTATATCAACGAGGGGCTGCGGATGGTGGCCGAAGGCGTCGAACCGGCGATGGTGGAGAATGCGGCGAAACTGGTCGGAATGCCGCTGGGTCCGCTGCAACTGATCGACGAGACCTCGATCGACCTGGGCGTCAAGATCGCCAAGGCGACCAAGGCCGCCATGGGCGACGCCTATCCCGATGCGGCGGTGGACGAGGTGGTGTTCTGGATGGCCGATCAGGGCCGGATGGGGCGCAAGGCCAATGCCGGTTTCTATGCCTATGACGCCACCGGCAAACGCGGCGATCTGTGGGAGGGGCTGGCGGCGCAATATCCCGTCGCCGATACCCAGCCCGAATTGACCGAGGTGCAGCACCGCCTGCTGATGGCCCAGGTGCTGGAGGCGGTGCGCGCGCTGGAGGATGGCGTTCTGACCGACATCCGCGAGGGCGACGTGGGCGCGATCCTGGGCTGGGGCTTTGCGCCGTGGTCGGGCGGGCCGTTCGGCTGGCTGGACATCATCGGCGAGGCGAAGGCTGTCGCGATCTGCGATGCGCTGACCGCGAAATTCGGGCCGCGTTTCGCCGCGCCGAAGCTGCTGCGCGACATGGCGGAAAAGGGCGAAACCTTCTACGGCAGCGCCGCGAAGAAGGCCGCCTGAGGCCGGAAAAGTCGAAAAACCGCAAGGGTGCCCTTTACCGGGGCGCCCTTTCCGCATCGTCGAAGCGGTAGGCGAAGCGGTCAATATCCTCGGCACAATCCTCTGCCACCAAAGCGGCATCCGCGTCGGAGTAATAGCCCCGCCAGTCCCGCGCCCGGTCGGATTCGTTCACCCGCGGCAGGGTCAGGCGAAAGCCCAGATGCGTCTGGAACGGGGCAAGATCGTCGGCCAGATGCTCCAGCCGGGCAAAGCACGACGCCCGCTCCACCCCCGTCCTGTCGCGCATATAGGCGGCGTAAGGCCAGAGGCGAAAGGCCGTCCGCGTCTGCGGATGGTTCAGGAAACCGCTGAAATCATGCGCCTTGGCCAGACCGACCGCCGGGTGCGCAAAGCCCTGCGCCCGTAGCCAGTGGTAATAGCTGACCGCCCTGTCCCAGGGGTTGCGCACCAGCGCCAGGGTGAAGAACCCGGCAATCTCATCATCCGTCACCAGCCCGGCAATGTCGGCCAGCGTCGAATGCTTCCACAGCCGGCCCGCGGATTTCACCCCCTTGATCCGCCCGCGCCGCGCCCGCGCCTTGGGCGTGTCGCCGATCAGGATGTCGTCCTTCATCGCCCGCGCCTCCAGCGCCAGGGCCAGCGACGTGCCCCCGGTCTTGGGGATATGGACGAAGATATAGCGGCGGCCAGGCGAGATGATCATGACCGCCCCCCTTTTCAGACCGGCGAAACCAGCGGCTTGCCCTCGGCAAAGGCGATGACGTTCGACAGGGCAAGAAACCCCATATCCTCGCGCGCCTCGATGCAGGCGGTGCCAAGATGGGGCAGCAGCACCACGTTTTCCATCCCCTTCAGGGCCTCGGGCACCTGCGGCTCGAACTCATAGACATCCAGACCGGCGGCACGGATGCGCCCGGCTTGCAGCGTGGCGATCAGCGCGGCCTCGTCCACCACATCGCCGCGGCTGATGTTCACGAAGATGCCGTGCGGGCGCATATGGCCAAGGGCGGCGGCGTCGATCAGGTGATGCGTCTCCTTGCCCCCCGGCACGGTGACCACGACGAAATCGGCGGCCATGGCGGCGGCGAAATCGACCTGCGTGGCCGGAACCCCCGGATCGGCCACGGTGGACCGGTTGTGAAAGATCACATCCATGCCAAAGCCGTGGTAACAGCGCCGCGCCACCGCCTTGCCGATCCGGCCCATGCCGATGATGCCCAGCGTCTTGCCGCTGACATGGGTGCCCAGCATCTGCGTCGGCTTCCACCCGTGCCAGTCGCCGGCGCGCACCACCCGCTCGCCCTCGCCCAGACGACGGGCCGCCATCAGGATCAGCGCGACGCCGATGTCGGCCGTCGCCTCGGTCACTGCGCCGGGGGTGTTCGTCACCGGAATGCCCGCCGCCTTGGCCGCAGCCACGTCCAGATGGTTGTAGCCCGCGCCGAAATTCGCCAGCAGCCGACAGCGCGGGTTCGGCACCTGCGCAAAGATTTCGGCGGTAAAGCGGTCGCCGATGGAACACAGCACCACGTCATAATCGCGCAGCATGGCGACCAGTTCGGCCCCGGACGGGTTCTGCGGTTCGTCCCGCAGCGTCACCTCGAACCGCTCGCGCGCGGCGGCGATCACGCGGTCGGGCAGGGCGCGGGTGATCAGCAGTTTCATCAGAACAGCCTTCCGCCTTCGGGCACTTCATGTCCGGGGCCGATCAGCACGACCTCGCCATCGGCATCGGGCACGCCCAGAACAAGCACCTCGGACATGACCTTGCCGATCTGGCGGGGGGGAAAGTTCACCACCGCCAGAACCTGCCGCCCCACCAACCCCTCGGGCGTATAGTGGCGGGTGATCTGGGCCGAAGACCGCTTTTCCCCGATCTCGCCGCCGAAATCGACCCACAGCTTGATCGCGGGCTTGCGCGCCTCGGGGTAGGGTTCGGCGCGGGTGATGCGGCCGACGCGGATGTCGACCTTGGCGAAATCGTCATAGGTGATTGCGGGGGTGATTGCCGGGGCGACAGTCATTTGCCCAGCTCCCGCCCGCGGTCGGCGGCGGCCTTGACCGCGCGCTTCATCAGCGCGGGAAAGCCGGTGGCCTCGTCCATCAGCACCTTCAGCGCCTCGGCCGTGGTGCCGCCGGGCGAGGTGACGTTGATCCGCATCTGCGCCGCGGATTCGGGCGATTGACGGGCCAGTTCCCCAGCGCCGATCACCGTAGCGCGCGCCAGCTGCATCGCCATGTCGGCAGGCAGGCCCTGCGCCGCGCCCGCGGCGGCCATCGCCTCGATCAGGTGGAAGACATAAGCCGGCCCGCCGCCCGACAGGGCCGTCACAGCGTCGATCTGATCCTCGGACGACAGGCGCACCACCTGGCCCACGGCAGACAACAGCGCCTCGGCCAGATCAAGATCGGCCGCCGTGGCATGGGCATTCCCGACCATCGCCGTGATGCCACGGTTGACCGCGGCGGGCGTGTTGGGCATCGACCGGACGATATGCGCGCGCGCGCCGAACACCTGTTCAAAGGCGGCAATCGTCGTCCCGGCGGCGATCGACAGGAACAGCGTCGCCCCCCCGGCCAATGCTTGCAGCGCGGGCAGCGCCGCCCCCATCATCTGCGGCTTGACCGCGATCAGCACCACGGCGGGCGCGGGCGGCAGGCTTTCGTTCAGATGAACTCCCTGCCCCTTCAGCCATTCCGAGGGGTTCGGCTCGATCACCCAGACCGATCCGGGCGGCACGCCCTGCGCCAGCCAGCCTTGCAGCATGGCCGACCCCATCTTGCCGCAGCCCAGAAGAACCAGCCCGTCGCGGGCCACCTTGTCCAGCATCATCCATCCCCGTTCCTTGGATCGGGGGCGACGTTATGCGCGACCGTAGGCCTCGGCAATGGCAACCTGCATCGCCTGTTCGGGGCTCTGGTCGCCCCAGCAGGCCAGCTGGAACGCAGGATAGAACCGTTCCGCGGCCGAAACCGCCCCCGCGATCAGCCGGTCGATCTGTTCCGGCCCGGCGACCTGACCGCCCGCCAGCACCAGGCCATAGCGCCAGACCATCAGCCTTTGTTCGCCCCAATAGGTGAAGGCCCCGGTCCAGACCATGTCGTTGCAGCGGTTCAACACATCGTAAAGCGCGCCCATCCGCCCCTGGGGCGGGTCCATCTCGAAGGTGCAGATCAGGCGCAGGGTTTCGTCCTGTTCCGACCAGGCCAGCGTCAGGGAATAGGTGCGCCACTGGCCTTCGACCGCCATGGCGATCTGATCCTCGGTCACGCGGTCGAATTCCCAGTCGTAATGGGCGGCCAGATCCTCGACGATGTTGATCGGGTGAAGATCGTCCTGCGCCAGATAGTCTTCGGAAAGCGCCATGTCCCTGCCCCCTGCTTTCGCGGTGGCTTTTGCCGCCACCTGCGTCTTGCCGGAATCTTGAAGCAGGGCGAATCGGGTGTAAAGCATTATCTTGGGGATAACCTTTCGCCAGCCACAAAGACTGGGGAAAACTCCGCGTCATAGGCGGTCAGCGGGGCCTTTGCCGCAGGATATGGTGGCGCACCACCCAGCCAAAGGCCCCGACCACGGCTATGATCGCCAGCCCGACCATGGCCCGATGTTCGATCCGCGACAGGTCGCCCAGAAGCCGCTCCACCGCCTCGCCCGCGCAAAAGCCAAGCGTGGTCCAGACCGCGCCCCAGACAACGGCGGACACCGCGTTCAGCAGGGCAAAGCGGCCCGGCGTCACCCCGGCCAGCGCGATGGCCACCGGCCCCACGGTCCGCAGCCCGATCATGAAGCGGAAGGCCAGAATGAACCAAGTCGGCCGCGCCGCGACGGCACCGATTGCGATGCGGCCCGCGCGGCTGTCGGCCAGACGGCGCACGAAGGGCCGGTCGCGGTTGGAATGCGCCAGCCAGAAGATCGCCTGATCGGCCGCAAAGGCACCCGCCATCGCCACCGGCGCGACGAACAGCGGGTTCAGCAGGTGCTGATGCGCGGCGAAACCGGCCAGCGTCACCACCGTCTCGCCCTCCAGCATGGAACCGGCAAGGACGGCAAGCAGCCCGTAATGGGCGATCAGCGCCTCGATCCAGTGCAGCGGCTGATGCAAGGGTCAGTCGGCCTTGGGCTTTTTCACCGGCCTGGCGGCGCCTTCCAGCGCGGCGATGCGGGCGGACAGCGCCTCGTTCTCCTCACGCGCCTTCTGGGCCATGGCGCGGACGGCCTCGAATTCCTCGCGCGTGACGAAATCGCGGTCGGCCAGCCAGCGGTCTATGAAACCCTTCATCGCGGTTTCCGCCTCGGCCTTGGCGCCCTGGGCCACGCCCATGGCATTGGTCATCAGTTGCGACATGTCGTCCAGGAACTTGTTGCGCGTCTGCATGGGGGCCGCCTTTCCGTTTCCCCCTATATGCGCGCGCGAGGGGCTGCGGACAAGAAGCGGCAGTTGACTTCGCCCGCCCCGCGCCGGAAAACCCCGCAACCTGCGGAGCGCCCGATGTCCTATATTCCCTTTCCGAACATCTCGCCCGAGATCTTCACGATCCACATCGCCGACCGGGCGTTTTCGCTGCGCTGGTATGCGGTGGCCTATATCGCCGGGCTGCTGATCGGCTGGTGGCTGGTGCGCCGCGCGATCGAGACGCCGCGCCTGTGGGCCAAGGAACCGCCCCTGAACCGCGATCAGCTGGAGCGGCTGGTCACATGGGTGATCGTCGGGGTGATCTTCGGCGGGCGGCTGGGGTTCGTGCTGTTCTATCAGCCGAGCTATTACCTGTCGCATCCGACCGAAATCGTCAAAGTGTGGGAGGGCGGCATGTCCTTTCACGGCGGATTTCTGGGCGTCGTGATCGCCGCCATCCTGTTCTGCCGGCGCGACGGCATTCCCATGCTGCCGATGGCCGACCTGATGGCGCTGGCCACCCCCCCCGGCCTGATGCTGGGGCGGATCGCAAACTTCATCAATGCCGAGCTTTGGGGGCGACCCACCACCGTGCCCTGGGCCGTGGCCTTTCCTGGCGAGGCGGCACAGGATTGCCCCGGCGTCATCGGCATCTGCGCCCGCCACCCCAGCCAGCTGTATGAGGCCGGGATGGAGGGGCTGATCCTGGGCCTGCTGCTGATCCTTGTGGTCTGGCGCGCGGGCTGGCTGCGGTTTCCGGGGCGGGTGGCGGGGCTGTTCTTTGCCGGATACGGCATCGCCCGGTTCACGGTGGAATTCTTTCGCCAGCCCGATGCGCAATTCGTCAGCCCCGGCAACCCGCTGGGCCTGGCGCTGCATCTGAACGGATATGGCCTGACCATGGGACAACTGCTGTCGCTGCCGATGATCGCGGCGGGGGTCTGGTTCATCGCCCGGGCCCGCCGGGCATGACGCCACTGGCCGCGATCCTGCTGCGGCGCATCGCGGTGGCGGGACCGATGACGCTGACCGATTACATGGCCGAATGCCTGCTGCATCCCGACCACGGCTATTATGCCACGCGCGAGCCGTTCGGGGCCGCCGGCGATTTCACCACCGCGCCCGAGATCAGCCAGATGTTCGGCGAACTTCTGGGCCTGTGTCTGGCGCAGGCCTGGCTGGATCAGGGGGCGCCTGCGCCCTTTAC
>JASGFG010000068.1:0-22042 GCA_047605605.1 Paracoccaceae bacterium
ATGGACGCCATCCCGCTCCGAGATCAGGCAGGTGTTGCCCTGCGCGCGCGGGGGGGCCTGCAGGAAGCTGTCCCGCTCGAAGGGCGAATGCGGTGTTGCCCTGCGCGCGCGGGGCTGTCGAATTGACGCCACGTCTGCCGCTTTGCTATCGGTAGGAAGCCGGGTGTGCCTCTCGGCTCTTGCGAGTTTTCGTGGAGTATTTCCCTTTGCCAGATGCACCGCACCAGACCTGCCGGGTCTTTCGGGCCGACGATGTTTTCGTCAGCCAGGGGGTGAACCTCGGCGACGGGCTGACCGGCCCGGACGAAGTTTGCCCCGGCGACATGTATCAGCTCGATCCCGAGGCGCGGGGCGTGCAACTGTCGCTCATGCGGGATGGAGAGGTGGACCGCGTGGCGGCGGAAAGCGCGGTGGGCCAGGCGGGCATGCCCGTGCGGCTGGAATCGCGCTATGCGCTGATGGCGCCCGATGGCGACAAGGTGGAACTGCTGATCCTGCTGGCCGGGCGCGAAAGGCTGGCGCTGCCCCTGTCGCCCATGGGCGCGCGGATCGACTATACCCTGCTGGCCGTGGATGACGCGCCCGAGGCGGTGCATCTGGCCGACCTGATCTGCGTGTCGTTCGGGCGCGGCACGGCGATCACGCTGGCCGATGGCCGGCAACGGCCGATCGAGACGCTGGCGCCGGGCGACAGGGTGTTGACCCGCGACCATGGCCCCCAGCCCATCCGCTGGATCGGCCGGGCGACCCTGCGGGCGGTGGGAAGCTTTGCGCCGGTGATCATTCCCGCAGGAACCATGGGCAATGCGGGCGACCTGATCGTCAGCCAGCACCACCGCATGTTCCTTTATCGCCGCCGCCAGCCGGGGATCGTGACATCGGAGCTGCTGGTGCAGGCGCGGCATCTGGTCGATGGCGACAATGTCTTTCTGCGCGAGGGCGGCTTTGTCGATTATCTGAGCCTGGTCTTCGACCGGCACGAGATCATCTATGCCGAGGGCATTCCCGCGGAAAGCCTGATGGTCAACGAAACCACCCTGCGCCGCCTGCCGCCCGAACTGGCGTCCGAGGTGGCCGCCCGCTTTCCCGGTCTGGCGCAGGTGCAGCATTTCGGGACCGAGGCCGGGCGCCAGGTGCTGGACCAGATCGGCGCCGACCACCTTCTGCGCCGCCCGCGCGGCGGGCGCTGAGGCGTTCAGATCCCGCGCATCAGCCCGCCGTCGACGCGAAGGTTCTGGCCGGTGATATAGCCCGCGCCATCCGAACACAGGAAGGCGACGGTCGCCGCGACCTCTTCGGAACTGCCATAGCGCGCCATGGGCACCGCGGCCCGGCGTTCCTCGGTCGCGGGAAGGCTGTCGATCCAGCCGGGAAGCACGTTGTTGATGCGGATGTTGTCGGGGGCATACTGATCGGCATAAAGCTTGGTAAAGGCCGCAAGCCCCGCCCGCGCCACGGCCGAGGTGGGAAACATCGGCGAAGGCTCGAACGCCCAGGCGGTCGAGATGTTGACGACCGCCCCGCTTTTCTGGGCCTGCATCACCGGCGTCACCAGCCGCAGCGGGCGCACGACGTTCAGGAAATACACATCCATCCCGCGTTTCCAGTCGTCGTCAGACAGGTCCAGCAGCGCCGCCCGCGGCCCGTGCCCGGCGGAGTTCACCAGCGCGTCGATGCGGCCCCATTTCTGCATCGCCGCCTCGACCAGGCGCTTGAGGTCGTCCTCGGACTGGTTCGACCCGGTGACGCCGATGCCGCCCAGATCCTGCGCCAGCGCCTCGCCCTTGCCGGACGAGGACAGGATCGCCACGCGAAAGCCGTCTGCGGCCA
This sequence comes from Paracoccaceae bacterium, assembly GCA_047605605.1. Classification (GTDB taxonomy): domain Bacteria; phylum Pseudomonadota; class Alphaproteobacteria; order Rhodobacterales; family Rhodobacteraceae; genus JAATGA01. Next base: position 1,831 of record JASGFG010000068.1, read on the forward strand.
GCCTGCGCGCCGCTGCCGCCCCCATGCCGCTGCCGCCCGCCGTGATCAGCGCAACCCTGGACATTGCCGTTTCCTTCCCTCTGTGTCGGTTTGTTGTCGACAAGAATGCGGCGATGCCCGTCGCGGCGCAAGGGTCTTTGGCGCGGCGGTCAGACCGGCGGCAAAAGCCGGGCCTCTGCCGCCTTGCGGATGGCGGCGGTCAGCGGGGCCAGCGCCTGTGCGCTGATGCGGGCGAACTGCCAGTGCAGGGGCACATCCAGCGGCGTATCGGGCGAAAGCTCGACCAGCCGCCCGTCGTCAAGATGCGCGGCGATCAGCGGTTCGGGGTTCATGCCCCATCCCAGCCCGGCCAATGCCGCATCGACAAAGCCCTGGGACGAGGCGATGCGGTGGGTCGGATGGGCGATCCTGCGGCCGAATCTCTGCGCCAGCCAGTCGGCCTGAAGCGCGTCCTTGTCGGAATAGGTGATGGCCGGCGCGCGCGCCATGGCGGCGGCCGTCACCCCCGATGCCAGCCAGCGGGACACGAAGGCCGGGCTGGCCGTGGCGCGATAGCGCAGCCGCCCCAGCGGCACCGTATCGCAGCCCTGAAGCGGCCCCGGATGGGCGGTGATCGCCGCTGCCACCTCGCCCCGGCGCAGCCAGTCCTGCGAAACCTCCTGATCCTCGATCACGATGTCGAACAGCAGGCCCTCGACCCCGGCCAGCGCGGGGATGACCCAGGTGGCCAGACTGTCGGCATTCACCACGACGCGCGCAGTCGCCGGCCCATGGGCGACGCCCGGCACCTGCCGGGCCAGCGCATGTTCCAGAAGCGTCACCTCCTCCAGATGGCGGATCAGCCGCAAGCCTGCTTCGGTCGCGACGCTGGGCTGGCCGCGGCGGATCAGCAGCGTGCCGATCCGTTCCTCCAGCGCCTTGACCCTTTGCGACACGGCCGAGGGCGTCACCCCCAGGGCCGCCGCCGCAAGGTCGAAAGAGCCGCGGCGGTGAACGGCGGCCAAGGCCTCCAGCTGGGGATAGTCGAGCATTAGTTTGTCTTAACATGATGCAGAAACATTAACTGGATTGTGCGCCGGCGGAATGGCAAGTCAAGTCCGGGTTGAAAAGGGGGCACCTCATGACCGGCGCATTGATCGCGGGATTTCTGATGTCGATCAGCCTGATCGCGGCGATCGGGGCGCAGAATGCCTTTGTTCTGCGGCAGGGGCTGCGGCGCGAACATGTGGTGCCGGTGGTCGCGGTCTGCGCGGGGTCGGATGCTTTGCTGATCGCGCTGGGCGTGGCGGGGTTCGGCGCGGCCTCGGATGCGGCGCCATGGCTGGGGCAGGCGATGCGCTGGGGCGGGGCGGCGTTCCTGCTGGTCTATGGCGCGCTGCGGTTCCGCGCGGCGGCGCGCGGCGGCGAAAGCCTGCGCCCCGCCGAGGGCGCGCCTGCCCCCTTGGGCAAGGTGCTGGCCACCTGCCTGCTGCTGACCTGGGCCAATCCGCATGTCTATCTGGACACGGTGGCGCTGCTGGGGTCGGTTTCGGCGCAATATGCGCCGCATGGCCTGGCCTTCGGGATCGGGGCGGCGCTGGCTTCGGCCACGTTCTTTTCGGCCCTGGGCTTTGGCGCGCGCTTTCTGTCGCCGCTGTTTGGGGATGCGCGCGCCTGGGTGGGGCTGGAAATCGTCGTGGGCGCGACGATGTGGGCGATTGCCGCCGCGCTGATCCTGAAAGGGTGACAGGGGGGCTTGCGCCCGCGCGCGGATCGTGGCCTGTGATCGGCATGACCGACGCGACCCACGCCCCTGCCACCCCCGGCCATCCCGTCGAAGGCGTGATCTGGATGCTGGCATCGGGTCTGTCCTTTGTCGGGGTCAATGCCATCGTTCGCTATCTGGGCACCGACCTGCCGGCGCCGCAATCCGCCTTTGTCCGGTTCGCCTGCGGGCTTTTGTTCCTGATGCCCGCCGTCCTGCGCATCCTGAAAAAGCGGCTGCCCGCCGGATCTCTGCCGCTTTTCGGGCTACGGGGGGCGTTGCATACCCTCGCGGTGATGCTGTGGTTCTATGCCATGGCCCGCCTGCCGGTGGCCGAGGTCACGGCCATCGGCTATTTGAACCCCGTTCTGGTCACGATCGGCGCCGCGCTGTTCTTTGGCGAGCGGCTGGCCTTTCGCCGGATCGCGGCGGTCGTTGTCGCGCTGATCGGCGCGGCGATCATCCTGCGGCCGGGCCTGCGCGAACTGGGGGCAGCACAGGCGGCACAGCTTGGCGCGGCCATGTTCTTCGCGGCGAGCTATCTGTGCGCCAAGCGGCTGATCCAGGTCGTCGATGCCACGACGGTGGTGGCGATGATGTCGCTGACCGTGACGCTGGGCCTGCTGCCGGTGGCGCTGTGGGTCTGGGTGCCGATCACGGCGGGTCAGGTGGCATGGCTGGCGCTGGTCGCGGTCTTTGCCACCTGCGGGCACTATTTCATGACCCGCGCCTTTGCGGTGGCGCCGATGGCCGTCACCCAGCCTGTCACCTTCCTGCAACTGGTCTGGGCGACGCTTCTGGGGGCGCTTGCCTTTGGCGAGGGGGTGGATGTCTGGGTTCTGGTCGGCGGTGCGGTCATCATGGCGGCGATCAGCTATATCACCTGGCGCGAGGCGATGCTGAAGCGGCAGCAGATGCCCCCCGCGCCGGCAGGGACAGAGGGATGACGATGGATCGGATTCTGGTCACGGGCGGCGCAGGTTATATCGGCGCCCATGCCTGCAAGGCGCTGGCAAAGGCGGGGTTCCAGCCCGTCGCCTTCGACAATCTGGCGACCGGCTGGGCCGAGGCGGTCAAATTCGGTCCCTTTGTCCGCGGCGATCTGCTGGATCGCGCCGCAATCGACGCGGCGCTGGCCGAATGGCGCCCTGTCGCGGTGATGCATTTCGCCGCGCTGTCGCTGGTGGGCGAATCCATGAAAGACCCCGCGAAATACTGGCGCACCAACGTCAATGCCGGGCTGAACCTGATCGAGGCGACGGTGGCGGCGGGCATCCGCAACTTTGTCTTTTCCTCCACCTGCGCGACCTATGGCGATCAGGACGGCGTGCTGCTGGACGAGGAAACGCCCCAGATGCCAATCAACGCCTATGGCGGGTCCAAGCAGGCGATCGAGGGGATCCTGCGCGACTTCGGCGCGGCCTTTGGGCTGAACCATGTGATCTTCCGCTATTTCAACGTCGCGGGCGCCGACCCCGAGGGCGAGGTCGGCGAACAGCATGTGCCCGAAACCCATCTGATCCCCCTGATGCTGGAGGCGATCGAGGGCAAGCGCCCGGCGCTGACCGTGTTCGGCGACGATTACCCCACGCGCGACGGCACCTGCGTGCGCGACTATGTGCATGTGATGGATCTGGTCGAGGCGCATGTCCTTGGCCTGCGCTGGTTGCTGGAGGGCAAGGGCAGCCGCGTCTTCAACCTGGGAACCGGCAACGGATTCACCGTGCGCGAGGTCATCGACGCCTCGCGCGCCGTGACCAATGCCGAGGTGCCGGTGGTGCAGGGCGCGCGCCGGGCGGGGGATGCGGTGTCGCTGGTCTCCGGCTCGGAACGGGCGGGGGCGGAACTGGGCTGGAAACCGGACCGCTCGACCTTGCCGCAGATGATCGGCGATGCGTGGCGCTGGTCCAAGGGGCCGGGATACTCCTCCTGATGGGGCGGCGGCAGCGGCCAGGGGCAGGGCATGACCGGGTTTCTGCCCGAAGATGCCGCCCGCCCTGTTCGCGCTTTTCCGCCCATGCTATCCCTCGGGGTGGAATACGGGGGTTGCGGTGATCCTTCTGGAAAATGGGCCGGGTGGACGGCCGGTCCTGTTCGATGACGCGGACGAACTGGTGGTCTGCACCCAGCCGGGCGATGTCGGCCCGGCGCTGCGCTGGCTGGAAGGGGCGCGGGCGGGCGGCGCATGGGTTGCGGGCTATATCGCCTATGAGGCAGGCTATGCGCTGGAGCCGCGGCTTGCCCCCCTGATGCCCGCGGAACGCGAGGGGCCGTTGCTGGCCTTCGGCATCTACACCCGCCCCAAGGAGCCGGGCGCGGCTGCCCTGCCTTCCGACCGGGCGCGGCTGACCCCCATGGTGCCCCGGATCACGCGGCAGGACTACGATGCGGCCTTTGCCCGCGCGCAGGACCATATCGCGGCGGGCGACTGCTATCAGGTGAACCTGACCTTTCCGCTGGAGGGGCGGCTGACCGAAGGGTCGGCGCTGGACCTCTATGCCGCGCTGAAGCAGCGCCAGCCGGTCGGCTATGGCGGCTTTTGCGATTTCGGCGTGGGACCGGCGATCGTGTCCCGCTCGCCCGAGCTGTTCTTCCGCACCGATGCCTCGGGCCGGATCGAGGCGCGGCCGATGAAGGGCACCGCCCCCCGCGATGCCGATCCCGGCACCGATGCCGGTCTGGTCGAGGGGCTGCGCGCCTCGGAAAAGAACCGGGCCGAGAACCTGATGATCGTCGACCTGCTGCGCAACGACATCGCGCGGATCGCGCGCGTCGGCTCGGTCAAGGTGCCCGAACTTTACGCCGTCGACACTTTCGCCACCCTGCACCAGATGAGCAGCCGCGTGGTGGGCCAGCTGGCGCGCCCGGCCGATCTTCATGCGCTGATGGCGGCGCTGTTTCCCTGTGGCTCGATCACCGGGGCGCCAAAGATCCGCGCGATGGAAATCATCCGCGACCTGGAACCCTTTGCGCGCGGTGCCTATTGCGGGGCGATCGGCTGGATGGGACCGGACGGGGCGGCCTGCTTTTCGGTCGCGATCCGCACGCTTTCGGTCTTTGAGCAGCGCGTGGTGATGAACGTGGGCGGCGGGGTGGTGCACCAGTCCACCGCCGACGGCGAATGGGAGGAGGCGCTGTGGAAGACAGCCTTCGTTCAGGCGCTGACGACCCCGCGCTGAGGCTGGTCGAGACGGTGCTCTGGGACGGGGCCGCCTGTCCGCGGCTGCCCGGCCATCTGGATCGCCTGATCCGCAGCGCCGCGATGCTGGGCTGGCCCTGCGATGCGGCAGCGGCGGCGCGCGCCTTGCGCGGCCCCCCTGGCCAGGCCGCGCGGCTGCGGCTGGTCCTGGCCGCGGAGGGGCGGGTGGAGGTGACGGCCGCCGCCCTGCCGCCGCCGGTGACGGTCTGGCGGATCGGCGTTTCGGCGGTGCCGCTCGTCTCGTCCGACCCCTGGCTGCGGGTGAAATCCACCCGCCGCGCCACGCATGACGCCGCACGGGCGGCACTGGCGCCGGGCCTCGACGAAATCCTGTTCCTGAACGAACGGGACGAGCTGGCCGAGGGCACGATCACCACCGTCTTCTTCGATCGGGGGCAGGGGCTTTGCACACCGCCGGTCGCCTGCGGAGCCTTGCCCGGTGTGCTGCGGGCCGCGCTTCTGGCGCAGGGCTGCCGCGAGGAGGTGTTGCTGGCCGCCGACCTTCCGCGCGTGCGGCTCTGGCTCGGCAATGCGCTGCGCGGCCTCTGCCCGGCGGTCATCGCCCGCTAGGGCGGCAATCCCGGCACGCGCCGCCGCCCCTTCATCCTCTTCGCGGAAATATCCTCGGGGGGTGAGGCGCGGCACGCGCCGAGGGGGGCAGACAGCCCCCCTTTCCTGCCCAAAGCTTGACGCCCGCGCCCCGCGCGGCTAGGGCGCCCCCACCCGACCAGCAGAGAGCCGCCGATGACCGAGGATTCCCGACCGCGCCGCAATTTCTATGGCCGCAGCCACGGCAAGACGCTGCGGCCCAGCCAGAAGGGCTATCTGGCCGACGACCTGCCGGGGCTGACGCTGGGCGGCGTCACCACCGCCGACAACCCCGGCCGGACCCCGCTGGATGTGGCGGTGGTTTCGGGCGGGCGGCCGCTGTGGCTGGAAATCGGTTTCGGCGGGGGCGAGCACATGGTGCATATGGCCGCCCGCAACCCCGGCATCACCCTGATCGGCTGCGAGCCCTTTGTGAACGGCGTTGCCATGCTGGTCGGAAAGATCAAGGCGGCCGGGGTGCAGAACCTGTGGATCCACCCCGGCGATGCGCGCGACCTGTTCGACGTTCTGCCCGATGGCGTGCTGCACAAGGCATTCCTCAACTATCCCGACCCCTGGCCCAAGCTGCGCCATCACCGCCGCCGTTTCGTCACCCAGGACCATCTTGTGCCGCTGGCGCAGAAGATGGCGCCCGGCGCCGAATTCCGCGTGGCGACCGACATCCCCGATTATGTCCGCCAGACACTGGAAGAGGTGCCGCGCGCAGGCTTCGTTCCGGTGTCCCACAGCGCCGCCCCCTGGGACGACTGGCTTTCCACCCGGTATGAGCAAAAGGCGCTGCGCGAGGGGCGGGTGCCGCATTACCTGACCTATCGCCGCAAGGGCTGATCGGCGGCCCTGATGACGGGCGCCGGATTGCGTGTCATGCTTGTCCGCGCATCGAGAGGCGGGCAGACATGGCCGACATCCGCATCACCAACTGCCATATCCACACCTTCACGCAGGCGCATGTGCCGCGGCGCTTTCCTTCGGTCTGGCTCTGGCCGTTCCGCAAGGTGCCGCTGCTGATCCGGTTTCTGGCGTTCCTCTGCCGCCTGCCGGGCTGGATGGGCTGGGCCGATGCGCTGGACCGGCTCTGGCGGTTCCAGCAGGAGGCCGGTGCAAAGACGCAAGAGCAGATCCTGAACCGGCTGGTGCCGCAGTATCCGCAGGCCACCCGTTTCGTCGTCCTGCCGCTGGACATGACGATGACGGGACACGGCCCGGTCCGGGCGGGGCTGCGCGAACAGCATGACGAGTTGGCGGCGCTGGTGCGGAAATACCCCGCAAAGCTCATTCCCTTTGCCACCTGCGACCCGCGCGCGCCCGGAGCCGCGGCCGAGGTGCGGCGCTGCATCACGGAACTGGGCTTTCGCGGGCTGAAGCTTTATCCCCGCACCGGGTTTTCGCCGGATCATCCGGTGCTGATGGAACAGGTCTATCCGCTGCTGGCCGAACGCAATCTGCCGGTGGTCAGCCATTGTTCGCGCGGCGGTCTTCGGGGCCGCGGGATTTCCGCAGATCAGGGCGACTGGCTCAGCCGCCCGACGGCCTTTCTGCCGGTGATGGAACGGTTCGGCGCCCTGCGCATCAATCTGGCGCATTTCGGGGGCCAGACCGACTGGCGCGCCTATGCCGAAGGCGTCGCCGACGAGGATCGCAACCAGAACTGGCTGATCGAACTGCGAGAAATGATCCGCAGCGGGCTGTGGCCGGGTCTCTGGACCGACATTTCCTATACTCTCTTTCATTTCGAGGACTTCGCGCCCTTTCTTCGCATCTTTCTTGAAGATCCCGCCCTTGCGCGGCGGGTGCTGTTCGGATCGGATTTCTACATGACCCGGCAAGAGGCGCTGTCGGAGCGCGCCGTGTCCTTTCGCCTGCGCATGGTCCTGGGCGAGACGCTGTTCCGCCAGATCGCCGAGGCGAACCCCGCGATCTGGCTGGGCGAGGTGCCCGATCCCGGCCTGCCGTGATGTCCGGCGGACTGGACCCTGCCGCGCGGTTGCGCTAACGCAGGCGGGATGAAAGCAAGGGGGATGCCCATGTCCGGCCACGGCGCCAGCCAACCGATGACCGCCCGCAAATCTGGCCCGCTGAAGGGCGTGGCCGAGGTGCCGGGCGACAAGTCGATCAGCCACCGCGCGCTGATCTTCGGGGCGATGGCGGTGGGGGAAACCCGGATCACCGGCCTGCTGGAAGGGCAGGACGTGCTGGATACGGCATCCGCCATGCGCGCCTTCGGGGCCGAGGTCGTGCAGCACGGCCCCGGCGCCTGGTTGGTGCATGGCGTGGGGGTGGGCGGTTTTTCCGAGCCCGCCGATGTGATCGACTGCGGCAATTCGGGCACCGGCGTGCGGCTGATCATGGGCACCATGGCCACGACGCCGATCACCGCGACCTTCACCGGCGATGCGTCCTTGCGCAAACGCCCGATGGGCCGCGTGACCGACCCGCTGGCGCTGTTCGGGACGCGCGCCTATGGGCGGCAGGGCGGGCGGCTGCCGATGACGGTGGTGGGCGCGGCAAACCCGGTGCCGGTGCGCTATGTGTTGCCGGTGGCCAGTGCGCAGGTGAAATCCGCCATCCTTCTGGCGGGGTTGAACGCCCCGGGCGAGACGGTGGTGGTCGAGCGCGAACCGACGCGCGACCATTCCGAACGGATGCTTCTGGGCTTTGGCGCGCAGCTTCATGTCGAAAGGACGGCCGAGGGCCATGTGATCACCCTGACCGGCCAGCCCGAGCTGCGCCCGCAAACCGTCGCCGTGCCGCGCGATCCCTCCAGCGCCGCCTTCCCGGTCTGCGCGGCCCTGATCGTCGAGGGGTCGGACATCACCGTGCCGGGCGTCAGCCAGAACCTGACGCGCAACGGGCTTTACCTGACGCTGGTGGACATGGGGGCGGACATCGAGTTCCTGAACCCGCGCGAGGAAGGGGGCGAGCCGGTCGCCGACCTGCGTGTCCGATTCAGCGGCGGGATGAAGGGGATCGAGGTGCCGCCCGAGCGCGCCCCCAGCATGATCGACGAATATCCGATCCTGTCGGTGGTCGCGGCCTTTTCCCATGGCACGACGGTGATGCGCGGCGTCAAGGAACTGCGCGTCAAGGAATCCGACCGGATCGACGCCATGGCCCGGGGCCTTGAGGCCTGCGGCGTGCGGGTGGAGGAGGATGAGGATACGCTGATCGTCCACGGCATGGGGCCGGGCGGGATGCCGGGCGGCGCCACGGCCAGGACCCATATCGACCATCGCATCGCCATGAGCTTTCTGGTGGCGGGGCTGGCCGCGAAAAAGCCCGTCTCGGTCGACGATGGCAGTCCCATCGCCACCTCTTTCCCTGTGTTTGAAAGCCTGATGGCGGGTCTGGGCGCCCCCATCGTGCGCACGAACCGCTGAAGGCGCGCGAGCCGGGGCGCAGGTCGGGAAGAATGTCGGAAAGGTCCGGGCTTTGCGCCGGACCTTTTGCTTTTCGGGAAAAGGCAGGGGCAGGCTGCTGTCCGGCGAAAACGAAAAGGGCCGCTGAAAAGCGGCCCCTTCGTTTCCGTCCGATACTGGAGCGGGCGATGAGATTCGAACTCACGACCCTAACCTTGGCAAGGTTATGCTCTACCCCTGAGCTACGCCCGCGCCGGTTCGTCCGGTGAGGGGCGATGTATAAAAGCCCTGCGCCGCCCGCAAGGGGGGAAATGCGCCTGCGGCGAAAATTCCCTCAGCCGCAGCGTTCGATCAGCGCCATGGCCGCGGCCGGATTGCGCAGCTTTGCGCCGCTGATGACATAAAGGAACACCTCGCGCGGGGTCTTGGCGGGCGGCATGTCCGAGACGGGCGCCAGGTCCCGCGGCATCCCGCCCTGCGCCCAGTCCCTTGCCCGCCCGGCCCAGAGATCCAGCGCCGCCGCATCATAGCCCTGCGGCTGGTCGGCCTGCGTTCCCATGATCCGCGCATAGACGAAACCGGCGGTGGCGTCGGGGATGCAGGGAAACTGCGAATCCCCCGCGGTGATCACCGCCACGCCTCGCGCGCGGCAGAGCGCGATGAAATCGGGGTGGCAGAAGCTGGGATGGCGCACCTCGACCGCATGGCGGATCGCCACCCCGTCCACCTCGCCCGGCAAAAGCGCCAGGAAGGCCGCGAAATCTTCGGCGTCAAAGGTCTTGGTCGCGGCGAACTGCCAGTTGATCGGCCCAAGCTTTGGCCCCAGCCCGGTCACGCCCGTGGCAAAGAACTTTTCGATCGAAGGTCCCGCCTCGGCCAGCACGCGACGGTTCGTGGCGAAGCGCGGGCCTTTCAGGGCAAAGACGAAGCCCTCGGGCGTTTCATCCCGCCATTTCAGGAAGCTGTCGGGTTTCTGCGAGCCGTAGTAGGTGCCGTTGACCTCGATCGAGGTCAGGTGCTGCCCGGCATATTCCAGCTCGCGCTTTTGCGGCAGGCCGTCGGGATAGAAGACCCCGCGCCATTCGTCAAAGACCCAGCCCCCGATGCCGATGCGGATTGCCGATGCCATGGGATCACCTTTCGCTGATCCTTGCAGGCTAGCAGGCGATCAAGGGTCAGGCGACCCGAAAGCGGCGGTTGCAGGCGGCAAAAGCAAAAGGCGCCCCCAAGGGCGCCTTTTCCAAAGCATCGGTTCGCCGGTGCGATCAGGCGGCCTTGCGGCGGCGCAGCGCGGCCAGCCCGCCCAGACCCGCAGCCAGCATCAGGCCGGCAGCCGGAACCGGAACTGCGGCCGGCGGCACATAGGCCATCACGCTGATCGCGTCGATGTCGAACCCGTCAGAGCTGTATTTGCGCTGCGAGATGTCGACGATCTTCAGTTTCTCGAAGATGCCGCTGATCGCGAAGTTCGCTCCGCCGTTCGACGCCTGGGCGCCCAGGTTGTTCAGGGTGCCGAGATAGGTCTCGGTCGTGCCCATGATCCCGTAGATCTGGACTTCTTCCAGATATTTGGCGAGGACTTCGTTGGTCACTTCGACGATGTTGCCGACGCCGGTGAACAAGGTGCCGAAATCGAAGATCGCATAGCCGCCGAGGCCCAGCGACAGCATCTTGCCGTTCACGCCATCCATCGCATTGTTGGGGTTCGACCGCGGGGCGCCGACAGTGCCGGCCGGGTGATATTCGACCGAGATCGGATCGACCATCGCAGCCTGGGCGGCAGCACCGCAAACGGCCAGAGCGCAGGCAGCGCCGAGGGTTTTCATGACGTTCATAAGGACCTCCACTCTTTAACGACGCGGAATTGCGTAGTAATTTACGAGTTGGATACACCATCCAGATTTTGCCGCAATTGCAAAATGATTTTTCCCCAATTTTGCCACAAACTTTCTATCCTGGGTTGCGCTGTGTTGACCGATCCTTTCACAATCAGCTTATTTCAATGACATAGATGCCCATGTCGGGCCAATCCTGCGGCGAATCACGCGCCCGCGACCAGCCCGCGACCAGTCGGCGCAGCCCATGGTGCAAGGGCGCCACTGCCGCTAGAATGGGCAAACGGCAGCCCGGAGGCCCCCGATGATCGTAGAGCTTGGACATTTCGCGCTGGTTCTTGCGCTGGCCGTGGCGCTGGTCCAGTCGACGCTGCCGTTGGTGGGCGCGCATCGGCGTGACGGGGCGCTGATGGCGGCTGGCGATGCGGCCGCGCTGGTGCAGCTGCTGCTGATCGCGGTGTCCTTTGGCGCGCTGACCTGGGCCTTTGTTAGTTCGGATTTCTCGGTCAAGCTGGTGGTCGAAAATTCCCATACGCTCAAGCCGATGATCTACAAGATTTCCGGCGTCTGGGGCAACCATGAGGGCTCGCTCCTGCTGTGGGTGCTGGATCTTGCGATCTTCGGCGCCTCGGCCGTGCTGTTCGGCGGCAACCTGCCGCCCACGCTGAAGGCGCGGGTTCTGGCGGTGCAGGGGATGATCGGGGTCGCCTTCCTGCTGTTCATGCTGCTGACCTCGAACCCGTTCCTGCGTCTGGCGGAACCGCCGATGAACGGGCAGGACATGAACCCGCTGCTGCAAGACCCCGGACTGGCCTTCCATCCGCCGTTCCTCTACCTGGGCTATGTCGGCCTTTCGATGAGCTTTTCCTTCGCCATCGCCGCCCTGATCGAGGGGCGCGTCGATGCCGCCTGGGGCCGGTGGGTGCGGCCCTGGACGCTGGCCGCCTGGATCTTCCTGACCATCGGCATCGCCATGGGAAGCTGGTGGGCCTATTACGAACTGGGCTGGGGCGGGTTCTGGTTCTGGGACCCGGTGGAAAACGCCAGCTTCATGCCCTGGCTGATCGCCGCCGCGCTGCTGCATTCCGCCATCGTGGTGGAAAAGCGCGAGGCGCTGAAGGCCTGGACGATCCTGCTGGCGATCCTCGCCTTCGGCTTCAGCCTGGTCGGGACCTTCATCGTGCGGTCGGGGGTGATCACCTCGGTCCATTCCTTTGCCAATGATCCCGAACGGGGCATGTTCATCCTGCTGCTGCTGGCCGTCTTCGTCGGGGGGGCGCTGACGCTGTTCGCCGCGCGGGCCGGCACGATGGAGGCGAAGGGCGTCTTCGCCCTGATCTCGCGCGAAACCGCGCTGGTGGCCAACAACATCCTGCTGGCGGTTTCGGCCTTTGTCGTCTTCATCGGCACGATCTGGCCGCTGGTGGCGGAACTGGTGTGGAACCGCAAGCTGTCGGTCGGGGCGCCGTTCTTCGACGCGGCCTTTACCCCCTTCATGGTCGGGGTGGCGGTCATCCTGCCCATCGGCGCGCTGCTGCCGTGGAAGCGGGCGCAGCTGTCGCGCAGCATCCTGCCGCTGAAGGGGGCGCTGGTGCTGGCGGTGGCTTGCGGGCTGCTGGCCTTTGCGATGCAGACGGGGCGGTCGGCGCTTGGGCCGCTGGGGGCGGCGCTTGGCGCCTGGGTCGCCTTTGGCGCGCTGACCGACCTTTGGTTGCGCACCGGGCGGGGGACGGTGGCGGGACGGCTGTCGCGCCTGACCCGCCTGCCGCGGGCCGACTGGGGGCGGGTCACGGCGCATGGCGGGCTGGGGGTCACGATCTTTGCCGTTTCCGCCATGCTGGCCTGGCCGGTCGAGGATATTCGCGTGGTGAAGGTCGGCGAAAGCTATCCCCTGGGCCAATACGCCGTCACCCTGCGCGACGTGCGGCAGGTGCAGGGGCCGAACTTCATCTCGACCACCGCCGATATGGAGGTGCGCAAGGGCGGCGTGCTGATGACCACGCTGCATCCCGAAAAGCGCATCTACCCCTTTGCCGGAATGCCCACGACCGAGGCGGCGATGGACCTTGGCCTGTTCCGCGACCTCTATCTGGTGATCGGCGATCCGCAGGAGGACGGCGGCTATGCGGTGCGCAGCTATATCAAGCCCTTTGCGAACTGGATCTGGGGCGGTGCGCTGCTGATGGCGCTTGGCGGCGGGCTGAGCCTGTCTGACCGCCGCTATCGCGTGGCCGCCGGTGCGCGCCGCGCGCCCCGGCCCGCAGCCCAGCCGGCGGAGTGACCCGAATGCGCCTGACCCTTGCCCTGATCCTGATGCTGGCCGCCCTGCCGGTGCGGGCGGTCCAGCCGGACGAGATCCTGCCCGATGCCGGGCTGGAGGCGCGGGCGCGCGCCATCTCTCAGGGCCTGCGTTGTCCCGTCTGCCAGAACGAGAACATCGACGATTCCGACGCCCCCATCGCCCGCGATCTGCGGCTGCTGCTGCGCGAACGGCTGATGGCGGGCGATACCGACCGGCAGGCCGTGGATTACATCGTCGCCCGGTATGGCGAGTTCGTTCTGCTGAACCCGCCGGCGGGCGGGTCGAACCTTCTGCTGTGGCTGGCGGGGCCGGCGATGCTGCTGGGGGGGCTTGCCATCGCGCTGACCGTCCTGCGTCGCACCGCGACCGATGCCGCGCCCCCGGCCGAGCTTTCGGACGAAGACAAGGCCCGGCTGGACGAAATCCTGAAACGGTGACGCAGGGTTTCCCTTTCGCAGGCCGCGCCCCTCGCTAGGCTTGGCCCGGACAGAGGGAGGGGCCGCCATGACCTATCAGAACATCGCCTATGAACGGACCGGGGACATCGCGGTCGTCACGCTGAACCGGCCGCAGGTGATGAACGCCCTGTCCGGCGCCCTGCGGCGCGAGATGCTGGCGGCGGTGCGCGACGCCCAGGCCTCGGCGCGGGTGCTGGTGATCACGGGCGAGGGGCGGGCCTTCTGCTCGGGCCAGGATCTGACCGATGCAGGCAATGTCGAGGCGATGGATTTCACCCGCATCCTGGCGGAGGAATACGAACCCCTGCTGACCGCCATCGCCGAAAGCCCGATCCCGACCATCGCGGCGGTCAATGGGACCGCCGCCGGGGCAGGGGCAAACCTTGCGCTGGCCTGCGACGTGGTGATCGCGGCGGAAAGCGCGGTCTTCCTGCAAGCCTTCACCCGGATCGGGCTGATCCCCGATGCGGGCGGCACCTGGTGGCTGCCGCGCCAGATCGGGTTGGCCCGCGCCATGGGCGCGGCGCTGTTCGCCGAACCTGTGACCGCCCGGCAGGCGGTCGACTGGGGCATGATCTGGGAAGCGGTCCCCGACGAGGCTTTTGCCGCCCATTGGCGAAAGCGCGCGGGCCAGCTGGCCAAGGGACCGACGGCCGCCTATCGCGGCGTGAAACAGGCGCTGCGGGCCTCCTCTGGCCATTCGCTGGCCGAACAACTGGCGCTGGAGGGGCGGATTCAGGGCGACTGCGGCGCAACCCACGACTTTCGCGAAGGGGTCGCCGCTTTCCTCGGCAAACGCGCGGCGGTGTTTTCGGGGCGCTGATCCGATTGGAAAAAACCCCTTTTCTCTGGTGAACCCGTCTGTTTAACCTTTCGGTCAACACGGGTCCGGGGGGACTCGGGTTCACCAGATCGGAGGGGTGTGCCATGTGGGAAGGGCTGATGCTCGGCCTGATGCGCAAGGCTGTGACCGATGGCAGGCTGACCGTCACGATGCCGGACGGGCAGGTGCATGTGTTCGGCGACGGCACCGGGGATGCGCCGCAGGTGGCGATCCGCATCACCGACCCTGATCTGCCGCGCAAGCTGGCGCTGAACCCGGACCTGGCCCTGGGCGAGGCCTATATGGACGGCCGCCTGATCATCGAGAACGAGGATGTCGTGGGCCTGATGCAGCTGGCCGCGCGGGCGGTGGACCATCACCGCCTGCCGCTGTTGAACCGCCTGCACGAACGCGGGCGCGAGGTCTTTCGCCGGGCGCTGCAATGGAACCCGGTCGGCCGGTCGCGGCGCAACGTCGCCCATCACTATGACCTGTCGGAAGAGTTCTATACGCTGTTTCTGGACGAAAACCGGCAATATACCTGCGCCTACTGGCGCGAGGACGGCATGACGCTGGAACAGGCGCAGCTGGCCAAGATGGATCACATCGCCCGCAAGCTGCTGCTGAAGCCGGGGATGACGGTGCTGGACATCGGGTCGGGCTTTGGCACGCTGGCGATCCATCTGGCGCGGAATTACGGGGTGAATGTCACCGGCGTCACCCTGTCGCAGACGCAGATCGACGCCGCCCGCGCCCGCGCCCATGCCGAAGGCCTGTCCGACCGCGTGACCTTCCGGTTCCAGGATTACCGCGAGGTGCCCGAGACGTTCGACCGCATCGTCTCGGTCGGGATGATGGAACATGTGGGCGTGCCGCAATACGGCAAGTATTTCGGCCAGATCTCGCGTCGCCTGGCTGCGGAGGGGGTGGCGCTGATCCATACCATCGGCCGCAGCAGCCCGCCGACCGTCCTGTCCCCGTGGTTCAACAAATACATCTTCCCCGGCGGCTATTCCCCGGCCTTGTCCGAGGTGATGCCCTCGGTGCAGAAAAACGGTCTGGTCCTGGCCGATTGCGAGGTCTGGCGCGGGCATTACGAACGCACCCTGCGCGAATGGCGCCGCCGGTTCGAGGCGAACCTGCCGCGCGTGCGCCAGGTGTATGACGAACGGCTGGTGCGGATGTGGCGCTATTACCTGATCGGGGCCGAGCTGAGCTTTACCGAATACCACAACGTCGTCTTCCAGTTGCAGCTGTCGAAACAGCCGCTGAGCGTGCCGATGACGCGCGACTATCTTTACCGGAGCTGAAGGGTGCGGCGGCGGGGGGATTCGGCGCCGCCTTGCCCTGCGCTTCGCTAATCTTTCGCGCGGGCAGGCAATTCGGAAATAAAAGTTCAAAATTCTGGCGTCTGGCGACACTTTTCGTGCTGATTTGCGGTTGACGCCCCTTTTCCGCCCCCCTAATGTCCGCGACGAGCCGCCCGGACACCGGGCACAGGGGATGAAGATGGACAGCCTTCTTGTAGTCATCGGGGTTTGGCGCATGGGCCGGTAACGGTTGACCATACCAGGTTCCCATGCGCCCCCGATGTGACACTCGGGGGCTTTTTGTTACGTGAACGGGCCGCGAAGGGCGGCAAGGGGTAGAAGCGATGAAGCAGATGACCGGCGCGGAAATGGTGGTGCAGGCCCTGAAGGACCAGGGGGTCGAGGTCGTGTTCGGCTATCCGGGCGGCGCGGTGCTTCCGATCTATGACGAGATATTCAAGCAGAACGACATCCGCCACATCCTTGTCCGCCACGAACAGGGCGCCGTCCACATGGCCGAAGGCTATGCCCGGTCGACCGGCAAGCCCGGCGTGGTGCTGGTGACATCCGGCCCCGGCGCGACGAATGCGGTGACGGGGCTGACCGATGCGCTGCTGGATTCCATCCCGGTGGTGGTGCTGTCGGGGCAGGTGCCGACCTTTCTGATCGGCACCGACGGCTTTCAGGAGGCCGATACCGTCGGCATCACCCGGCCCTGCACCAAACACAACTGGCTGGTGAAGGACACCGCCGTGCTGGCCGAAACCATCCATCAGGCGTTCCATGTGGCGACCCATGGCCGCCCCGGCCCGGTGCTGGTGGACATCCCCAAGGATGTGCAATTCGCCACCGCCACCTATACGCCGCGCGAAAAGGTCAAGCCGAGCCATTATCAGCCGCGGGTCAAGGGCGACATGGACGCCATCACCCGCATGGTCGAGATGATGGAGACGGCGGAACGCCCGATCTTCTACACCGGCGGCGGCGTCATCAACTCTGGCCCCGCGGCCAGCCAGCTCCTGCGCGAATTCGTGGAGGCGACGGGTTTCCCCATCACCTCGACCCTGATGGGTCTGGGCGCCTATCCGGCATCCGGCAAGCACTGGCTGGGGATGCTGGGGATGCACGGGTTGTATGAGGCGAACCTGGCGATGCACGGCTGCGACCTGATGATCAACGTGGGCGCGCGCTTCGACGACCGGATCACCGGCCGGGTCAAGGATTTCAGCCCGCATTCCAGAAAGGTGCATATCGACATCGACCCGTCGTCGATCAACAAGGTTATCCGGGTGGACGTGCCGATCCTGGGCGATGTGGGCCATGTGCTGGAGGATGCGCTGCGCCTGTGGAAGGCCCGCGGGCGCAAGGTGAACAAGGACGGTCTGGCCAAATGGTGGAAGCAGATCGCCGAATGGAAGGCGGTGAAATGCCTGACCTACAAACCGTCGCAAAAGACCATCAAGCCGCAATACGCGCTGGAACGGCTGGAGGCGCTGACCCGCGGCATGGACCGTTATATCACCACCGAGGTCGGCCAGCATCAGATGTGGGCGGCGCAATACCTGCACTTTGACGCGCCGAACCGCTGGATGACCAGCGGCGGGCTGGGGACGATGGGCTATGGCCTGCCGGCCTCGATCGGCGTGCAGGTCGCCCACCCCGAGGCGCTGGTGATCAACGTCGCGGGCGAGGCGTCCTGGCTGATGAACATGCAGGAAATGGGCACGGCGATGCAGTTCCGCGCGCCCGTCAAGCAGTTCATCCTGAACAACGAACGTCTTGGCATGGTGCGCCAGTGGCAGGATCTGCTGCATGGCCAGCGGTATTCGCATTCCTGGTCGGAAAGCCTGCCCGATTTCGTGAAACTGGCCGAGGCCTTCGGCTGCAAGGGTCTGAAGGTCAGCGACCCCAAGGATCTGGACGATGCGATCATGGAGATGATCCGCTATGACGGCCCGGTGATCTTCGACTGTCTGGTGGAAAAGCATGAGAACTGTTTCCCCATGATCCCGTCGGGCAAGCCGCATAACGAGATGCTTCTGGGCGATGCCGACCCGTCCACCGCGATCAAGGGTGCGGGGGCGGCCCTGGTCTGAGGCGTCGCACCCCGCATCGAACGCCGGGGGCTGTCTGCCCCCGGACCCCCGAGGATATTTCCATCCAGAAAGAGGGAGCAGGCCCATGTCGCCGCTCAACATCAAAAAAGGCGCCACCAGCCATTCGGCCTATGACCTGCGCGACCCCAACGCGCCGGTGATCGAGACGCATACGCTGGCCGTGCTGGTCGACAACGAAAGCGGCGTTCTTGCCCGCGTGATCGGCCTGTTTTCCGGCCGCGGCTACAACATCGACAGCCTGACCGTGGCCGAGGTCGACCATCAGGGCCACCGCAGCCGCATCACCGTCGTCACCACCGGCACGCCCGAGGTGATCGACCAGATCAAGGCCCAGCTGTCGCGCATGGTGCCGGTGCACGAGGTGCATGACCTGACCGTCGACGGCCCGGCGGTGCAGCGCGAACTGGCGCTGTTCAAGGTTGCGGGCAAGGGTGACGCGCGGATCGAGGCGCTGCGCCTGGCCGAGATATTCCGCGCGAATGTGGTGGACTCGACGCTGGAAAGCTTTGTTTTCGAGATGACGGGCACGCCCGAGAAGATCGACGCCTTCGCCGAACTGATGCGCCCGCTGGGCCTGCGCGAGATGGCGCGCACCGGGGTTGCCGCCCTGTCGCGCGGGGCGTGAGACCGCTGGAGTGGAGCGGGAGGGGCGGTCGAGGAGGCCGCCCTTTTCGTTTCTGGCACGGGTTTCCGCCGCTTAGCGGTGCGCGGCGGATGAGAACAGGTTGATCACCACGACACCCGCCATGATCAGCGCCAGCCCCAGGATCGCGGCGGCGTCCAGCCTTTGCCCGTGCCAGATCCAGGCGACAGCGGTGATCAGGACGATGCCAAGCCCCGACCAGATCGCATAGACGACGCCTGTGGGCAGGGTCCGCAGCGGCCAGGACAACAGCCAGAACGCCGCAACATAGCCCAGCACGGCGACAAGGGCGGGGCCAGGCCGCGTAAAGCTTTCCGACCGCGCCAGCGCCGTTGTCGCGATGACTTCGGCCACGATGGCGGCGGCCAGCAGCAGATGAGTTTTCATGGACGGCTCCGTTCCGGCGGGGCCTATTCGCGGCCGGTGCCGCGCGCTTCGGGCAGGCTGATGCGGGCGACCTGTTCGGCGATCGGGTCGACCGACAGGGGGTGCAGCTCTGCCCGATGCCGCGCCGGATCGCCGATTTCCTGCCAGAGCCCGCCCTTGTAGATCTCCAGCGCGGAATACTGCGCCTTGTAGCCCATCTTGCGGCTGCCGGGCACCCAGTAGCCCAGGTAGACATAGGGCAGCCCGGCCTCCTGTGCGATGCGGATGTGGTCAAGGATCACATAGGCGCCCAGGCTTTGCGCCACCATCTCGGGGTCGTAGAAGGAATAGACCATCGACAGCCCGTCATCGAACACATCGGTCAGGCAGACGGCCGACAGCGGGCGCCCCCGTTCGCCCGCGCGGGGGGGGCGGGTGTATTCGATGACGCGGCTCTTGATCGGGGTTTCCTCGATCATCGCGGCAAACTCGAAGATGTCCATGTCGGCCATGCCGCCATCGGCGTGGCGGGCATCCAGATAGCGGCGGAACAGCGCGAACTGTTCCTCGGTCGCCCAGGGGCTGGTCGCGTTGCGGCGCAGGGGCGACAGGCGGTTCATCACCTTGCGCTGCGTCCGGCTGGGGATGAAATCCGCCACCCGGATGCGCGCCGACAGGCAGGCCGAACATTCCGCGCAACTGGGCCGGTAAAGCACGTTCTGGCTGCGCCGGAATCCCTGCTTCGACAGCGTGTCGTTCAGCTTTTGCGCATGGTCGCCCTGCAGGGCGGTGAACAGCTTGCGCTCCATCCGCCCGTCCAGATAGGGGCAGGGCTGGGGGGCCGTCACATAGAACTGGGGCGCTATGGGCAGCGTGTGGCGCATTCACAGGCTCTGACAGGGGCGAAACGCGCTCACGCTAGCAAGGCGGGGTGGCTCTGCCAAGGCATCACTTGGTCTGAAACGCGGCTTTCAGTGCCGCGCCGCCCGGTTGATGCAGACGCTGCCCAGAATCAGGTCGGGCAGGCTTTGCCCGCGCGGCGTAACCAGCATCGAGGCGATGGAGATCAGCTGCGGCAGGATCGACGAGATACAGACCGAATAAAGCGCCGTATGCAGCAAGGCGCTGCCGGTGTCGAAGGGCCGCCCGTCGCGGTCCAGAAACCGGATCGAGGCCAGCCGCATCCCCCAGGTCGCCGATCCGCGCGCCAGCGTGATCCAGCGGTAGAGGAAACCGATGGTGATGTAGAACAGCGGCCAGAAGAACAGCGCGGTAAAGGCGGTAAAGGGCAGGATCAGCAGGCAGATGCCCAGGATCACCGCCGTATCGACCAGCCAGGCCAGCCCGCGTTTGGTCGCGGTGCCCGAATAGAACTCGGCATGGCGGGCGGGATCGGGAAGCGTGTCGGCAAGCGGGGCGAACATCGGCGGTCCTTTGCGGCGGGGGTCTT
>JASGFG010000069.1:0-21080 GCA_047605605.1 Paracoccaceae bacterium
CCTCTTGGCCGTGCCGGCCAATTCACCCCCTGAGGATATTTGTGCAAAGAGGATGGACCGGGGCGGTCAGAAGGTCAGCACGCCCGCTTCGGTCACGATGGCATCCAGCGGCTGATCGGTGGGTTCGACGGGCACCTGCGGCAGTTCCTGCGCGGCGAAGGCAAGGCCGATGGCCAGGGTGGGCCGCTTTGCCCGCAGCCCCTCCAGCGTGCGGTCGTAAAACCCGCCGCCATAGCCAAGGCGATATCCGCGCCGGTCAAAGGCAACCAGCGGGACGATCAGGACCTCCGGCTCCAGCCACGGGCCCTCGGCGGGGATGGCTGCGCCGAATTCGCCCATTATCATCGGGCAGCCGTGGGTCCATTGGCGAAAGCGCAGGGGCCGGCCCGGCCCGGCGATGACCGGCACGCAGACCGGCCCGGTATGCGCGATCATCGCGGGCAGGGGGTCGATCTCGGTCCGCATCGCCATATAGCCGGCCAGAACCCGGCCCTGATGCGGGGCGAGGCAATCGGCGAGCAGTTCGGCCGCCTGTCCCTGTCCCTGGGCAAAGGCCTGTTTGCGGGCGGCAAAGGCGGCCTTGCGCGCGATGGCCTTTGGGTCGTCCGTCACAGCAGCAGCCATGCGGCAAAGCCGAGGAAGGCCAGATAGCCCATCACATCGGTCAACGTCGTGACAAAGGTGCCCGAGGCGAGTGCCGGGTCGAGGCCGACCTTGCTCATGCCAAGCGGCACCAGCACCCCGCCAAGCGCCGCAACCACCTGGTTGCAGATCATCGCCATGGCCAGCACCGCGCCCAGCTTGGGGTCGTGGAACACCAGCACCGCCGCCAGTGCCAGCAGCGCCGCCAGCACCAGCCCGTTCAGCAGCCCCGCCCCCAGTTCGCGCACGATCACCCGCCGTGCGTTCGCCGAGGTCAGGTCGCGCGTGGCCAGTGACCGCACCGCCACGGCCAGCGACTGCGTTCCCGCGATCCCCCCGGTGGAGGCGACGATGGGCATCAGCGACGCCAGCGTCACCAGCGAAGAGATCACCCCCTCGAACCGCGAGATCACAAAGGCCGAGATCGAGGCGGTGAACAGGTTCACCACCAGCCACGGAATCCTCTGCCGCGCGGTTTGCAGCGAGTTGTCGGACACGCTCGATTCATCGCCGACCCCGGCAAGGCGCAGCATGTCTTCCTCGTGTTCCTCGTCCAGCACGTTCATCGCGTCGTCGATGGTGATGACGCCGACCAGCCGACCGGTTTCATCCACCACCGGGCAGGAAATCAGGTGATACTGGTTGAAGATATAGGCCACGTCGGCCTCGGGATCGGTGGCCTCGACCGTGCGAAAGCTGTCCTCGGTGATGTCGCGCAGGATCGCGTCGCGCTGCGACGACAAGATGCGGCCCAGGGTGACATAGCCCACGGGCTTCATCCGCGGGTCGACAAGGATGACGTGATAGAACTGGTCGGGCAGCCAGTCGACGCTGCGCAGATGGTCGACCATGCGCCCGACCGTCCAGTCGCCGGGGGCGGCCACCACCTCGCGCTGCATCAGGCGGCCGGCGGAATACTCCGGATAGGACAGCGCCTGTTGCACCGCCGCGCGGTCGGCATCGTCCAGAGCGCCCAGGATGACGGCCTGTTCCGGCTCTTCCAGGTCTTCGAGGATGTCGACCACGTCGTCGGTGTGCAGGTCGCGCACCGCCTCGGCCAGTTGTTCGTGCGGCAGTTCGGAAACCACATCCTCGCGGATGGCATCGTCGATTTCCGACAGGACCTCGCCGTCGATGGCGGCGGGCCAGAGCGCGATCAGCGCGCGGCGTTCGGAATTGCCGATCTGCTCCAGAAGGTCGGCGATGTCGGCGGCGTGCAGCGGTTCGAGCAGCATTTCCAGCCGCGTCACGTCGCGCTGATCCACCGCCTCCAGGATCGATTCCACCCGGCGGGGGTCAAGACCTTCTTCTTCGGCCGCAGCTTCTGCCCGTTCTTCCGCCATTTAGCCCCCGTCCGCGATTGCACGGACATTAGCGGAAGGTGTTTCTGGAAAACAGGGGGCGCACGGGGATTTTCCGCGCGCGCGAAAGGGCCTAGGGTCAAGGGGTTCTGCCGCAAAAGGGGGCTAGACATGACCGATCTTCTGCTGGGACAGGTGCTTTCCTTTGCGGGCGACCCCTTTGCCGAAGGGGCGGGCGCGGCCCGGCACCTGACCGAGGGCGGCGTGCTGGTCGAAGGCGGGCGGATCGTTGCGGTGGGGGAGGGCGCTGCACTGCGCGCCGCCCATCCGGCCGCGAAAGTGACCGATTACGGGCGCGCCCTGATCTCGGCCGGGTTCGTCGATGCGCATGTTCATTACCCGCAGACGGCGATCATCGCCTCCTGGGGCAAGCGGCTGATCGACTGGCTGAACCTGTATACCTTCCCCGAGGAGATGCGGTTTTCCGACCCCGCCTATGCCGGGGAAATCGCCGAGCGCTATCTGGATCTGGTGGTGTCGCATGGAACCACGACGGCCTGTTCCTATGCCACCATTCACCCGGCCAGCGTGGATGCGATCTTTTCCGCCGCACAGGCGCGGGGGATGCGCCTTTACGCCGGAAAGACCTGCATGGACCGCAACGCGCCCGAGGGGCTGCGCGACAGCGTGCGATCGGCCTATGACGACTCGAAACGTCTGCTGGAGAAATGGCATGGCCTCGACCGGCTGTCCTATGTGATCACGCCCCGGTTCTCGCCCACCTCCACGCCCGAACAACTGGCAGCACTTGGTGCGCTGTGGCGCGAATATCCCGACTGTCTGATGCAGACCCACCTGTCGGAACAGACGGATGAAATCGAATGGGTCAAGGGCCTGTTCCCGCAATCGCGCGATTACCTCGACACCTATGAGGCGCAGGGCCTGCTGCGCGAGGGGGCGGTTTACGGCCATGCCATCCACCTGACCCAGCGGGAGAGGGATCGACTGCGCGAGGCGGGGGCGAGTGTCGTGCATTGCCCGACCTCGAACACCTTCATCGGGTCGGGGCTGTTCGACATGCAGGGGCTGATGGCGCAGGGCATCCGCACCGGGCTGGCCACCGACACCGGGGGCGGGTCATCGTTTTCCATGCTGCACACGATGGCCGCCGCCTATGAGGTGGCGCAGCTGCGCGGGGTGGCGCTGCATCCGTCGCAGCTGTGGTGGCTGGCGACCCAAGGGTCGGCGCGCGCCCTGCGGGCCGAGGACCGGATCGGCAATATCGCGCCGGGGATGGAGGCCGATCTGGTGGTGGTCGACCTCGCCTCGACCCCCGCCATCGAACAGGCCACGCGGCGCGCCGGCGATCTTTGGCAGGCGCTCTTCCCGACGATCATGATGGGGGATGACCGGGCGATCCGCGCCGTCTGGATCGGCGGCAAGGTGGCGCGGGGATAGTCTGCCGCCGCCGCGGGGCGCGCCGTCCAGGACCATTCCCGCGCGCCTGATGCCCTATCTCGGGGCGTCGGCGACCGAGATAGGGGCGGCTAGGCGGGCCGTCCAGCCGCATGGCGCGCCAGGCCGGCCACCAAAGCCTCCACCCCCGCATCCGAGGTGATGATGCCGGGCGAGGCGCGCAGGATCGCCCCCCTGCCGTCGGTCGCAACCCCCTCGGCGCGCAGGGCGTTGACCACCTCGGCCGCGGGGCGCCCATCCGGCAGGCGCAGCATGATCGACCCGCCGCGGGCGGATTCCGCGCGAGGGGTGATCAGGTTCAGCCCCAGATCGTCCGCCGCCGCGATGATCCGCGCCGTGTGGCGGCGGTTCTGCGCAAGGATCGCCGCGCCGTCCTGCACCGCGTGCCAGTCCATCGCCGGCAGCGAGGCGATGGCCGCCATGCAGGCGGGCGTGCCGTTGTCGAACCGCCGGATGTCGGGGGCATAGGCGAAACGGTCCAAGGCCCAGCTGAACGGATCGGGCTGGCTGAACCAGCCGCGCAGTTCGGGCGCGCAATCGGGGATCAGCCGGGGCGCGACATGCAGGATGCCCGCGCCGGGCGTGCCGCACATCCATTTCAGGCTGGTCGAGACGGTGAAATCCACCGCAGGCGCCGTCACATCGAACGGGATCAGCCCCGCGCCCTGGGTGATGTCCACCCCGATCAGGCTGCCCATCCGGCGGCCGTGTTCCACCAGCGGCGCAAGGTCGATCCGGTGCGAGGTGGTCGAGGACACCCAGGTCAGGATCGCCACCGCCACATCCGGTCCCCAGTGGGACAGGAAGTCCTCATCCTCCACATGCGCGGCGCCTTGCCGCAAGGGCACGGTGTCCAGCGTAAAGCCCAGCCTTTCCTGCAATTTCGTCAGCAGGAAGTGGTTCGAGGGGAAGCAGTCCGCCGCCACCAGCACCCGTTTGCCGCGCAGCCGTTCGGGCGGCAGCGCGGTCATCAGCATGTGAACGCCCTGGGTCACATTCTCGCAGGTGGTCACGCTGCCTTCGGGCGCGTTCAGGATGGCGCGCCAGCGGTCGATGAAGCGCGCGCGGTGGGTCAGCATATAGCCCCATTGCGCATCATTCGCCGCGCCATAGACGGTCGCGAATTCCGTCAAGGCGCCGGCCATGTCGGCGGCCTTGCCGGGATACTGGCCGATGGAGTGATACAGGAAATAGGCGTCGTCCATGGATCTTACCGTTGGTAGGCGCGCTGGAAGCGATGCTCCAGCCAGCCGGTCAGCCGCACCAGCGGCCACAGGATCGCAACATAGATCAGCGCGGCGCCGATCAGGGGCGAGGGGTTGGCGAACAGCGCCTGCGCATCGGTCGCCTGTTTCAACAGGTCGGTCATGGCGACGACCGAGGCAAGTGAGGTGTCCTTGATGATCGACACGCAGTTCGAGGCGTGCGGCGGGATGACCAGACGGATCGCCTGCGGCAGCACGACCTTCTGCATCATCCGCCAGAAGCCCAGGCCAAGCGCGGCCGATGCCTCGAACTGGCCTTTCGGAACCGCCTGAATCCCGGCGCGGACCACTTCGGCTGTATAGGCGCCCAGGACCAGTGACAGGGCGATGGCAGCGGCGGCGAAGGATGACAGCACGATCCCGGCAAAGGGCAGGGCGTAATAGATCAGGATCAGCACCACCAGCACCGGCATGGCGCGCATCAGGTCGGTATAGCCGACCGCCAGCAGGCGCAGGGGTTTCGCCGAATAAAGCCGCATCAGCGCGATGCCCACGCCCAGCAGGCTGCCCAGAACGATGGCCGTCACCCCCAGCATCAGCGTATTGCCAAGCCCCCGCAGCAGGATCGGAAAGGCGCGTTGCAGCACGGACAGGTTGAAGAAGATCTCAAGCGCGTTCATCGCGTGTCCCCTTTTGCAAGGCGGTCGGTGATCAGCATGTGGCCGGGGGCATGGGTGATGGCAAAGGGCAGGCGCGCGGTGGCGATGGCGCGTTCCATCGTCACGCCGCAGGCCCAGAACACCGGGACCTCGCCGGGGCGGATGTCGGTCAGGCCCAGGCCGTCGATCGGTCGAGACAGGTCGACGCCGATCACCGCCGGGTCGCCCGTGTGGACCGGCGCGCCATGGGCATCGGGGTGGCCTTCGGTCACGGCGATGGCCAGCGGCACCTGAGCGGTCGGGATCGCGCGCATCGTCACCACCAGATTGCCGCCAAAGGCGCCCGCCGCGCGATTGGCGATGGCGGTGTCAAAGGCTGAACAGCTGACCCCCGGCGCGTGGCAGCGCAGGCAGACCCCCGCCGCGACCAGATCGGCCTCGAAGCTGAGCGAACAGCCGATGGCAAAGGGCACCAGATCGTCGCGCCAAAGCGCGGCGATGTCGGGCACCCTTTCGCCCGCCGTTCCGTCATGGAACAGCCGATACAGCGGCAGGTCATGGCGCAGATCGAAGGCGCCAAGACCGGGCAGGGTGGCATCGCCCGGCAACCCCCGCGCCATCAGCGGGCAGGCGGCGGGGTTGGCGCGCAGGAATGCCTCGAAGTCATCGGCAAAGGCGGCGGGGATGAAGGCCATGTTGGCCTGCGCATATCCGGGGCACAGGGCCGCGGTCTGCCGCACGTCCCCGCCCCGAAACCGGGCGCGCCAGTCGGTCGGGGTCATCGGGCGGCCCAGTCGGTTTCGATCTGCGCCTTGAACAGCAGCACCTCCAGCTCGTGCGTGGTGCGCGTCCGCTGCCAGCGGGTGTCGTCCATCCAGCCCGCCCGCCAGGTGGTCATGGCGACAAGGCAGGCCCCTTCGGGCAGGCCCCAGTCCGGCCCCGGCGTCACGCGGATCGACACGCGCGGCACCCGCGCGCCTGCCGGGCCAAGGTGAAAGTCGATCAGCCCAAGCGCGGGATGCGGCCGGATCTCCACCTCGGCCGACGACCCGTCGAACAGCGACGCGCCGCGCCACAGGCCGGGTTCCCCCGCCGGTTCAAGGTCCATCGAACCAAGCGCCCAACGGCCCAGTTTCCGCCCTTCGGACAGATGGGCAAAGGCAAAATCGGCCGGCACCTCAAGGCGGACCGAGGCGAGATGGGCAAAGGTCATGGCATCCGTCCGGGGAAAGGGGGGGGCGACGACGCCCCCCGCAAGGGTCAGTCGGCCGAGGTCGGAACCGGCATCGGCGTCACGGCATAGCTGCCGGCGGCCGGGGGCACGCCCATCCATTTCTCATAGATTTTGGCCATGGTGCCGTCGGTCTTCATGTCGGAAATGATCTGGTTGATCTTTTCCAGCTTGTCCGACCCCTTGGGGATCATCATCGCGAATTTCTCGCCCGTGACGATTTCGGCGCCGACCTTCAGCCCCTTCATCTGTGTAAAGGCATAGCGCAGCCCGACCACATCGTTGACCGCCGCGTCGATCCGGCCGTTTTGCAGATCGGTCAGCAGGTTGGCCGTGGTGTCATAGCTTTTGTATTCAGCATAGCCCAGCTTTTCGGCATTGTCTTTAAGCCATTTCTCGGGGAACGAGGTGGCGACGGAGCCGACGACCTTGCCCTTCAGCGCCTCGGGCGAGGCGATGTCGGACCCGTCCTTGACGCCGATGCCAAGCGCGCCCTGGAAATAGGGCTGGGTGAAGGACTGGCTTTCCAGCCGTTCGTTGGTGATCGTCAGCGACGAGATCACCGCATCCACCCGCCCCGAGGCCGAGGCGACGAACAGTGCCTTGAAATCCATCCCCTGAATGTCGGCGGTCGTGCCGAGGCGTTTCGCGATCTCGTTGATGATGTCGACCTCGAACCCCTCGAACGCGCCGGATTCGGTCTTGTTCTCCCACGGCGGGTTGGCGGGATAGGCGCCGACCCTCAGCGCGGTTTCGGCCAGTGCGGGCAGGGTCAGCGAAAGTGAAAGCCCGGCGGCAAGGCCAAGCGTCAGGCGTCTGGTGAGTTTCATGAAAACCTCCGGCTGTGGAACGACGGGATCTGTGGCGCCGGAACACTCCGGGGATTCGCCCGCCCGTTTCTGCGACTCAAGACTGCCACAAACAGAATACTTTTCAAGGATATTTTGAGTTCAAAATTCACAGGAAAATGCTGGATAAATGCAGAAACCGGCGCATAATGATCAAGATTCCGGAATATCCGGCCAAAAACAGTATCCTGTTCATGTCCCGACAAAGCCACCGCGACCGCATCTATGACCTGCTGATCCACCGGATGCAGTCGGGCGATGTCGGCTGGGACGACCGGCTGGTCGATGTGACGCTGGCGGCGGAACTGGGCGTGTCGCGGATGCCGGTGCGCGACGCGCTGATGCGGCTGGCGGCCGAGGGGTATCTGACCCCTACCACCCGCGGCTTTACCCTGCCGCGCCTGACCATGCCCGATGTGCTGGAGGTGTTCGACCTGCGCCGCCTGCTGGAACCCCGTGCCGCCGCCCTTGCCGCACAGTCGATGACGGATGATGTCGTTGCCCGGATGGAGGCTGCGGTGACCCAGGGCGCGACTGCCCTGACGCAGGGCGATGTGCCGGTGCTGTTCCACGCATCGGAAGATTTTCGCAACGCCTGGCTGTCGGTGGTGCCGCACAGGGCGCTGGTCCAGACGATCCGGCGCTATTTCGTGCAGGTGCAGAATGTGCGGCTGATCACCATGCGGGACGACGCGACCCTGTCGGTCATCGTGGCGGGCCAGCGCGACCTTCTGGCCGCGCACCGCGCCCGCGATGCGGTGGCGGCCGCCGACCGGATGCTGCGCTTCGTCATCGAGGGCGAACAGGCGTTCCGCAAGGCGGCACAGCAGGATCGGCCATCATCGCTGACGCCGCCCGCCGCCGGCTGACCGGCGCACGCGCAGGGCCTTGCCGGCGGGGTCAGTCGACCGGCGTGGCCTTGCCGCTGGCCACCGAGGCCAGCGCCGCCTCGGCCAGCCGCAGCGCCGCAAGCCCGTCCTGGCCCGAGGGCGACATGGCGCTGCCATCCGCCAGCGAGGTCAGGAAAGCGGTCAGCTCCGCCTCATAGGCCGCGGTATAGCGGGTCATGAAGAAATCCAGCAGCGGCGGTTTCTGGAACCCGCTGGCCGTCGCGATCTCGATATCCGCGGCGCGCTGGTTTTCGGCGCTGACCATGCCGAGCGAGCCGTGAACCTCGATCCGCTGGTCATAGCCATAGCTGGCCCGGCGCGAGTTGATGATCGTCGCCTGCCTGCCCGAGGCGGTGGTCATCACCACCGTCGCGGTGTCATAATCGCCCAGATCGCGGATCGACGGATCGGCCAGCGCGGCGGCAGTGGCATAGACGGATGTGACTTCCTCGCCCAGCAGGTGCCGCGCCATGTCGAAGTCGTGGATGGTCATGTCGCGGAAGATCCCGCCCGAGACCTTGACATAGGCCGCAGGCGGCAGGCCGGGGTCGCGGCTGGTGATCGTCACCTGTTCGACCTTGCCAATCTGCCCCGCGTCTATGGCGGCCTTGACCGCCATGAAATGCGGGTCGAACCGGCGGTTGAAGCCGATCATCAGCCGCGCGCCGGTGTCCTGCACCACCTTCAGGCAGGCGGTGACGCGGGCCAGCGACAGGTCCACCGGCTTTTCGCAAAAGATCGCCTTGCCCGCGCGGGCAAAGCGTTCGATCAGGTCGGCATGGGTGTCGGTGGGGGTGCAGATCACCACGGCTTCGATGTCGGCGGCGGCCTCGATCGCGTCGATCGTGCGCACCTGCGCGCCGTAGTGCGCGGCCAGCTTTTCCGCCGCCGGGGCCATGGCATCGGCCACGGCCACCAGCGTGGCGCCGGGGGTGCGGGCGATGGCCTTGGCGTGGACCTGTCCGATGCGGCCGCAGCCAAGAAGGGCGATATTGGTCATGGTCTGTCCTTACAGTTCGACGCGGCGGCCTTCGCGGGCCGAGGTGGCGATGGCGTGGATGACTTCCTCGAACTCCAGCGCGGCGGCAAAGTCCGGGTGCGGACGGGTGCCGCTGGCGATGGCGCGTAGGAATTGCGCGGCCTCGATGATCTTCAGGTCGTTGAAGCCCAGCTGGTGCCCGGCGGCGGGGACGAACTGGCCATAGGGGGCATGGTCCGGCCCGGTCAGGATGGTGCGAAAGCCCTGCGTGGCCTTGGGGCCTTCGTTCACGAACAGTTGCAATTCGTTCATCCGCTCCTGATCGAAGGCGATCATGCCTTTGGTGCCATGCACCTCCCACGCCAGTCTGTTCTTGCGGCCCCAGGCGCTGCGCGAGGTGGAAATCGACCCCTGCGCGCCATTGGCAAAGCGGACCAGGGCGGTCGCCGTATCCTCGTTCTCGACCGCCGCGCGGCCCGATCCGTCGGGCAGCGGGCGGGTGTCGTGGACCGTCTGCATATCCGCCACCAGCGAGGCGACAGGCCCGCACAAGGCCAGCGTCATCGACACCAGATGACAGCCCATGTCGCCAAGCGCGCCCAGTCCCGCATCGGCCAGTTTGGCCCGCCAGGTCCAGGCCAGATCGGGGTCGGCCTGATAATCCTCGTCCACGATGCCGCGGAAATGCACGATGCGTCCGATGGCGCCGTCCTGCACCAGCCGCACCGCATGGGTGAAGGCCGGGTTGTGGATGTAGTTGTAGCCCACCATCGTCACCACGCCCTTTGCCCGCGCGGCGGCCTCCATCTCGGTCGCCTGATCCAGCGTCAGGGCCATGGGCTTTTCGCACCAGACATGCTTGCCAGCGGCAATGGCGGCCAGCGCCATGTCGCGGTGCAGGTTGTTCGGCGTGGTGATCGACACGACATCCACCCCCGGATCGGCCATCACCGCCCGCCAGTCACCGGTCGCGCGGGCAAAGCCGAACTGATCGGCCAGTTGCGCCGCGCGGTCGGCGGGCTGGTCGCACAGCACCTCCAGCGTCACCGGCGGCACATCGCCCAGAACCGCGCGCACGTTGCGCCAGGCCAGCGCATGGGTCTTGCCCATGAAGCCGGTTCCGATAAGGCCCACCCTCAGGCGCTGTTCCATTCGCTTCCTCCTCGAATCGACTGCGCAGATCGTAATGGAATATTCGTTCCATTTCGCCTATCGTGATGGAATACGACCTGTCAAACGGAAAAGCGAGTGACCCAGATGGATGGCCAGGCCGCGCCGCAAAGCATCGAGGACTTCAACGACCGGCTGAAAACCGTCTCGGCGGGCTTGCCGAAACGGATGCGGCAATGCGCGGAATATCTGGCGGAAAACGTCGACCGGATCGCGGTTTCCACCGTGGCCGAACTGGCGGCGGGGGCGGATGTGCAGCCTTCGGCCATGATGCGGTTCTGCCAGATCCTTGGGTTTTCAGGGTTTTCCGAAATGCAGCGGCTGTTTCGCAGCGTGTATTCCGCGCCCCTGCCGGATTATTCGGTGCGGCTGACCAACCTGCGCGACCGTGGGGCGGACAGCCCCTCGGCCCTGCTGGCGGAGTTTGTCGATGCCGGGCGGCTGTCGCTGGAACGGCTGGCCTCGACCGTCGATGCCCGCCTGCTGGACGAGGCGGTGGCGAAACTGGCCGCGGCGCGGATGATCCACCTGATCGGTCTGCGCCGGTCGTTTCCGGTGGCGAGTTATCTGGCCTATGCCTTTGAAAAGATGAATGTTCCGTCGATGCTGCACGACATGACCGGCCAGATGGAACAGCGCCATGCCCTGCGCGAAGGCGATGCGGTGATCGCCATTTCCTTTGCCCCCTATCGTCAGGAAACGGTGGACATGGCGCAGTCGGCCAGCGGGCTGGGTCTGCCCGTGGTCGCCATCACCGACACGATGATGAGCCCGCTGCGCCTGCCCGGGGTCGTGCCTCTGCTGGTGTCCGAGGTCGATTTTGGCGAGTTCCGCGCGCTTTCGGCCACCCTGTCGCTGGCGATCACGCTGGCCGTCTCGGTCGGTAGTCGCCGCAATGCGGCGAAATGAAATGGAATTATCCGCTTGATCGAGGGATAAAATGGAATAATAATTCCAATCCAACCGGCAAGGGAATGATTCCCGCCGGCGCCGTCCGGGAGGAGCCGGGGCGGAGTGGGATTTGGGAGGATCATATGAAGAAACTGCTTACCGCCGTCAGCACGGCGGCCCTGCTGGCCGCCACCGTCCCGGCAATGGCCGATGGCGAACGCTTTGTCTTTGTCAGCCACGCGCCCGACAGCGACAGCTGGTGGAACGTCATCAAGAACGCGCTGAAGATCGCCTCGGACGAGATGCACGTGACGGTCGAATACCGCAACCCGCCGACGGGCGATCTGGCCGACATGGCCCGCATCGTGGAACAGGCCGCGGCCTCGAACCCGAACGGAATCATCGTCACCATCGCCGATTTCAACGTGCTGCAAGGGCCGATCACCGCCGCCGTCGGGCAGGGGATTCCGGTCATCACCGTGAACTCGGGCACGATCGACCAGTCGAAACAGCTGGGCGCGCTGATGCATGTGGGCCAGCCCGAATATGACGCGGGCAAGGCCGCGGGCGAACGCGCCAAGGCCGAGGGCGTGACGAAATTCGTCTGCGTGAACCATTATATCACCAACCCGGCCTCGGTCGAACGATGCCAGGGTTATGCCGATGCGCTTGGCGTTCCGCTGGGCAGCCAGATGATCGACAGCGGCATGGACCCGGCCGAGGTCAAGAACAAGGTGTCGGCCTATCTGACCGCCAACCCCGATACCAACGGCATCCTGACCCTTGGCCCGAACGCGGCCGACCCGACCATCGCCGCGCTGAACGACATGGGCAAGGCCGGGCAGATCCATTTCGGCACCTTTGACCTGGATGCCGAGATTTCCAAGGCGATCAAGGATGGCACCATCGAGTTCGCCATCGACCAGCAGCCCTTCCTGCAAGGCTATCTGCCAGTGGTGCTGCTGACGAACTATGCCCGCTACGGGGTGATCCCGCCGAATTCGGTCAACTCCGGCCCCGGCTTCATCACCAAGGACAATATCGAAAAGGTCGAGGCGCAGGCGGGCACCTACCGCTGACGCCATTCCGTCGGGGCGGGGTCTTCCTGTCTCTGCCCCGACGATTTTCCCCCCTTACATGCGAGAACGCGGATGACGGACGAGCGCCTTCAGCAAGTCTCAACATTTCGTCGTGCCCTGATCCGTCCCGAACTGGGGGCGACGGCGGGCGCGGTGCTGGTCTTTGCCTTTTTCCTGATCATCGCCGGCAACAGCGGCATGTTCGCCCTGCAAGGGATCGAGAACTGGACGGTGGTGTCGGCGCAGTTCGCCGTCATCGCGGTCGGCGCCTGCCTGTTGATGATCGCGGGCGAGTTCGACCTGTCGGTCGGCTCGATGATCGGCTTTGCGGGCACAATCATCGCCATCCTGTCGGTGCAATGGGGCTGGCCGGTCTGGGCCTCGATCCTGACATCCTTTGCGATCTGCATCGCCATCGGCGCGCTGAACGGGTTTCTGGTGATCCGCACCGGCCTGCCCAGTTTCATCGTGACGCTGGCCTCGCTTTACATCCTGCGAGGGCTGACGATCTGGCTGTCGATCCTGACCACGCGCCAGACCATCATCGGCGGCGTGAAAGAGGTGGCGGCGGGCGACTGGCTGGCCCCGGTGTTCGGCGGCAAGATCCTGACCGGGCTTTTCACCTGGATGGGGCAACAGGGCTGGATCGCGACCTTTGCCCAGGGGCCAAAGGCCGGGCAGCCGGTGGTGGCGGGCGTGTCGATGCTGGTCGTCTGGGCCATCGTGCTGATCGTGTTCGGCCATCTGCTGCTGACCCGCACGCGGTTCGGCAACTGGATCTTTGCCGCAGGCGGCGATGCGCAGGCCGCGCGCTATGTCGGCGTGCCGGTCAACCGGGTAAAGGTGCTGATGTTCATGTTCACCGCCTTTTGCGCCTGCGTCTTTGCCACCTGCCAGGTGATGGAATTCGGATCCGCCGCCGCCGACCGCGGGTTGCTGAAAGAGTTCGAGGCGATCATCTGCGTCGTCATCGGGGGCGCGCTGCTGACTGGGGGTTACGGCTCGGTCATCGGGGCGGCGCTTGGGGCGCTGATCTTCGGGGTGGTGCAGCAGGGGCTGTTCTTTTCCGGGGCCGAAAGCTCGCTTTTCCGAGTGTTCCTGGGCACGATCCTGATCTTGGCCGTGATCCTGAACACCTATATCCGCCGCATGATCACGGGGGAGCGCTGATGTCCGCCTATGACCACAACCCGATCATCGAAATGGTCGAGATCCGCAAGCAGTTCGGCCCGGTGATCGCGCTGAACGGGGTGTCCTTCGACATCCGCCCTGGCGAATGTCACTGCCTGCTGGGCGACAACGGCGCGGGGAAATCGACCTTCATCAAGACCATGGCGGGGGTGCACAAACCTTCGGGCGGCGAGATCCGCTTTCAGGGCAAGGCGATGAGCTTCGACAGCCCCCGCGACGCGATGGAGGCGGGGATTGCGACGGTCTATCAGGATCTGGCGATGATCCCGCTGATGTCGGTCGCCCGCAACTTCTGGATGGGGCGCGAGCCGCAATACCGCCTTGGACCGCTGCGCTTCATGGACATGAAGAAGGCCAACGAGGTCACGATGGAGGAAATGCGCCGCATGGGCATCAACCTGCGCGAACCGGGGCAGGCGGTCGGCACCCTGTCGGGGGGCGAACGCCAGACGGTCGCCATCGCCCGCGCGGTCTATTTCGGCGCCAAGGTGCTTATCCTCGACGAACCGACCTCGGCCCTTGGGGTGCGGCAGACGGCGAACGTGCTGGCCACCATCGACAAGGTGCGGAAAAAGGGCATCGGCGTGGTGTTCATCACCCACAACGTCCGCCATGCCCTGGCCGTGGGCGACCGGTTCACCGTGCTGAACCGCGGCCGCACCCTCGGCACCGCCGTGCGCGGCCAGATCACGCCCGAGGAATTGCAGGACCTGATGGCGGGTGGGCAGGAACTGGCAACGCTGGAAGGCAGCCTTGGGGGGACGGTGTGAAGACCTTGGATGTCATCACCATCGGCCGGTCCTCGGTCGACCTTTACGGCGCGCAGGTTGGCGGGCGGCTTGAGGATATGGGGTCGTTCCAGAAATACATCGGCGGCAGCCCCACCAACATCGCCGCCGGTTGCGCCCGGCTTGGCCTGCGCGCCGGCCTGATCACCCGCGTCGGCGACGAACACATGGGCCGCTTCATCCGCGAGGAACTGGCGCGCGAAGGCGTCGACACCACCGGCGTCGTGACCGACCCCGAACGGCTGACGGCGCTTGTCCTCTTGGGCATCCGCGACAAGGCGCATTTCCCGCTGATCTTCTATCGCGAGAATTGCGCCGATATGGGTCTGGTCGAGGGCGACATCGACCCCGCCTTCGTCGCCCGCGCCCGCGCCGTGGTGGCGACGGGCACCCATCTGAGCCATTCGCGCACCGAGGCGGCGGTGCTGAAGGCGCTGCATCTGGCGCGGGACTACGGCGCGCGGACGGCGCTGGACATCGACTATCGCCCGAACCTCTGGGGCCTGTCGGGCCATGGCGACGGCGAGAACCGGTTCATCGAAAGCGGCGCGGTGACGGCGAAACTGCAATCGACGCTGCATCTGTTCGACTTGATCGTCGGGACCGAGGAAGAATTCCATATCGCCGGCGGCAGCACCGACACCATCGCCGCGCTGCGGGCGGTGCGGGCGGTGACGGGCGCAACGCTGGTCTGCAAGCGCGGGCCGATGGGGGCGGCGGCCTTCGCGGGCGCGATCCCCGACAGCCTGGATGACGGCGAAAGCGGCCCCGGCTTTCCGATCGAGGTGTTCAACGTCCTTGGCGCGGGCGACGGCTTCATGGCCGGGCTGCTGCGGGGCTGGCTGGACGATGCCGGCTGGCCCACAGCACTGACCTATGCCAATGCCTGCGGGGCCTTTGCGGTCAGCCGCCATGGCTGCACCCCCGCCTATCCCAGCTGGGAGGAGTTGCAGTTCTTTCTGAAGCGCGGGGTGAAGACCCCGGCGCTGAGGAGGGATGTGGAACTGGAACAGATCCACTGGTCGACCAACCGCCATGGCGATTGGCCGGTGATGCGGGTCTTCGCCTTCGACCACCGGATGCAGCTGGAGGATCTGCCGGGCTCAACGCCGGACCGGATCGGCGCGTTTAAGCAACTGGCCTTGCAGGCCGTGTTGCGCGTGGCGGATGGCCGCCCCGGCTATGGCCTGCTCTGCGACAACCGGCTGGGGCAGGAGGCATTGCACGCCGCCACCGGGCGCGGCCTGTGGATCGGGCGGCCCGCCGAATGGCCGGGGTCGCGCCCCCTGCGGCTGGAGCCAGAGCTTGGCCCAGATTGCGGTGC
This sequence comes from Paracoccaceae bacterium, assembly GCA_047605605.1. GTDB lineage: Bacteria > Pseudomonadota > Alphaproteobacteria > Rhodobacterales > Rhodobacteraceae > JAATGA01. The sequence continues at coordinate 15,675 of JASGFG010000069.1, forward strand.
GCTGGCGGAATGGCCGCTGGACCATGTGGTCAAGGTCCTGTGCTTTTACCACCCCGACGACGATGCCGCGATGCGCGCCGATCAAGAGGCGACGGTGGCCCGCCTGTTCGCCGCCGCCCGCCGCAACCGGCTGGAGTTCCTGCTGGAAATCATCCCGTCGAAGGCCGGGCCGATGGCCGACGACACCGCCGCCCGCGCCATCCAGCGGTTCTATGACATCGGCATCTTTCCCGACTGGTGGAAGCTGGAGCCGATGACCAGTGACCGCGCTTGGGATCTGGCCTGCGCCGCGATCACCCGCAACGACCCGCATACCCGCGGCATCGTGGTGCTGGGCCTTGCGGCGGGCGAGGGCGAACTGGCCGACAGTTTCCGCGTGGCGGCCCGGCATCCCTTGGTCAAGGGGTTCGCGGTCGGCCGCACCATCTTTGGCCCGGCGGCCGAGGGGTGGCTGGCGGGGCGGATCGGCGATGAACAGGCGATCACGATGATGGCTGACAATTACGCCCGTCTCTGCACCATATGGGACGAGGCCCGCCAGACGGCGGGGGAGGATGCAGCATGACCACGATCCGGCTGACCGCCGCGCAGGCGATGATGCGCTGGCTTTCCGTGCAGATGACCGAAGGGGGCGAGCCCTTCATCGCCGGGGTCTGGGCGATCTTTGGCCATGGCAATGTCGCGGGCATCGGCGAGGCGCTGTATGCCGAGCGTGACCGGTTGCAGACCTGGCGCGGGCACAATGAACAGACGATGGCCCATGCCGCCATCGCCTATGCCAAGCAATCCGGGCGGCGGCGGGCGATGGCCGTCACCAGTTCCATCGGGCCGGGGGCGGCGAACATGGTGACGGCGGCGGCGCTGGCGCATGTGAACCGCTTGCCCTTGCTTCTGATCCCCGGCGATGTGTTCGCGGGACGCGGCCCCGACCCGGTGCTGCAACAGCTGGAAGATTTCGGCGATGGCACCGCCACGGTGAACGACTGCTTCCGTCCGGTCAGCCGCTATTTCGACCGGATCACCCGGCCCGAACAATTGCTGACCGCGCTGCCCCGCGCGATGCGGACCATGACCGACCCCGCCGAGTGCGGGCCGGTGACGCTGGCCTTTTGCCAGGACGTTCAGGCCGAGGCTTACGACTGGCCCGAGGCGTTCTTTGCGCCAAGGGTCTGGCGCATCCGGCGGCCCGAGCCGGACCGGCAGGAACTGGCCCGCGTGGCGGACCTGATCCGCGCGGCGCGGCACCCGGTGATCGTGGCGGGCGGCGGCGTGCATTATTCCGGTGCCGCGGCAGAGTTGCAGGGCTTTGCCGCGCGGCATGGCATTCCGGTCGTGGAAAGCCAGGCGGGGAAATCGGCGCTGCCCTGGGATGACGACTGGAACTTTGGCCCCGTCGGCGTGACCGGCGCGTCCTCGGCCAATGCGGTCTGTGCCGGGGCCGATCTGGTTCTGGGCGTCGGCACCCGGTTTCAGGATTTCACCACCGGATCGTGGACGCTGTTTGCGGAGAAGGCGCGACTGGTTTCGGTCAACGTCGCGGCCTATGACGCGATGAAGCACGGGGCGGAACCGCTCTGCGCCGATGCGCTTGTGGCGTTGCAGGCGCTGACGGCGGCGCTTGGCGACCACCGCGCGCCTGCGCCGGACAAGGGGCTGAAACCCGCATGGTTCGCTGCCGTCGATCCGCTGACCGAGGCGCCTACGGATGCCAACATCCTGCCCACCGACCAGCAGGTGATCGGCGCGGTGCAGCGGGCCTCCGGCCCCGATACGGTGGTGATGTGCGCGGCAGGAACCATGCCGGGCGAGCTTCACAAGCTGTGGAAGGCGCCGCGCCCCGGCGGCTATCACATGGAATACGGGTTTTCGACCATGGGGTATGAGATCGCCGGGGCCATGGGCATCAGGATGGCCGAACCCGACCGCGATGTGATCTGCATGATCGGCGACGGCAGCTATATGATGGCGAACTCGGAACTCGCCACCGCGGCGATGATGGGGGTGAAGATCACCGTCGTTCTGACCGACAACCGAGGCTACGGCTGCATCAACCGCCTGCAACGGGCGACCGGCGGGGCGGGGTTCAACAACCTGCTGGACGACGCCTTTCATGTGAACCCGTCCGCCATCGACTTTGCCGCCCATGCCCGCGCCATGGGCGCCGGGGCGGAGCATGTCGGGTCCATCGCCGAGCTTGAGGCGGCGCTGACCCGCGCCAGGGCCGCGCCCGGCCCCTATATCGTGGTGATCGACACCGACCCCTGGCCCAGCACCCCGCATGGCGGGCACTGGTGGGACGTGGCCGTCCCCGAAACCAGCGACCGGGCCGAGGTCAACGCCGCCCGCGCCGCCTATCTGTCCGCCCTGCAACACCGGAATTGAAGATGATCCAGTTCGGCACCAACCCCATCGCCTGGGCCAATGACGACGACCAGAGCCTGGGCGCCCATATCCCCACCGACCAGATCCTGCGCGAGGCCGCCGCCATCGGGTTCGACGGGATCGAGAATGGCCACCGCTGGCCCGACGATCCGCCCGCGCTGAAGGCGCTGCTGGGGGGGCATGGGCTGAAGTTCATTTCCGGCTGGTATTCGCTGAACCTGCTGACGCAATCGGTTCAGGCCGAGAAACAGGCGATCCGCCATCATCTGGACAAGCTGAAATACAACGGCTGCACGGTCTGCATCGCCTGCGAGACCTCGAATTCCGTGCAGGGGCTGGACCGGCCCGTGAACGATGCCCCGGTGCTGTCGGCGGCCGAGATGCGCGATTTCGGCGCCAAGGTCGAGGAACTGGCGGCCTTTACCGCAGCCGAGGGCGTGCAGCTGGCCTATCATCATCACATGGGCACCGTGGTCGAAACGCCGGACGAGATCGACGCCTTCATGGCCGCGACCGGGCCTGCGACGAAACTGCTGTTCGACGCGGGACATTTCTATTTCGGATCGAACGGGCAGGACCCGGCCCCGGCCTTGCAGCGGCATGTCGGGCGGGTGGCGCATTTCCATGCCAAGAACGTGCGCCCCGCCGTGATGCGGCAGGTGCGCGAGCAGGGGCTGTCCTTCATGGACGGCGTGCGCGCGGGTGTCTTTACCGTGCCGGGCGATGCCGAGGGCGGCGTCGATTTCGCGCCGCTGCTGCGCATCCTGAAAGGCGCGGGCTATGGCGGCTGGATCGTGATCGAGGCGGAACAGGACCCGTCGCTGCGCAATCCGTTCGAGTATCAGAGCCTGGGGCTGAAGACGCTGAAGCGCATTGCGGGCGAGGTCGGGCTGGTCTGACGCCTTGGCCGGAGGCCAGCCCCCGGACCCCCGGGGTATTTGGACCAAGATGAAGGGGAAAGGCGATGGAACTTTTGCGCAAACCTTCGGGTGGGACGGGCAAGGTGCACGACATCACCCCCGAAAGCGCGGGCTGGGGCTATGTCGGGTTCGGCCTTTACCGGCTGCGCGCGGGCGAGGTGGTGGCCGAGGCGACGGGCGAACGGGAAGTCATTCTGGTGCTGGTCGAGGGCAAGGCCGAACTGGCCTGCGACACGATGGATTTCGGCCCGATGGGCGACCGGATGGATGTGTTCGAGAAAACGCCGCCGCATTGTGCCTATGTGCCGAACGGGCAGAACTGGCGGGCGCGGGCGCTGACCGACTGCACGCTGGCTGTCTGTTCGGCGCCGGGTCGCGGCGGCCATCCGGCGCAGCGGATCGGGCCGGAAGGGATCGAGCTGACGCCCCGCGGCAAGGGCACGAACACCCGCTATATCAACAACATCGCGATGGAGGGGCGCGATGTGGCCGACAGCCTGCTGGTGACAGAGGTGTTCACCCCCGCCGGGCACTGGTCGTCCTATCCGCCGCACCGTCATGACGAGGACCGTTTCCCCGAGATGACCTATCTGGAGGAGACCTATTACCACCGCCTGAACCCCGCGCAGGGCTATGGCCATCAGCGGGTGTTCACCGAGGACGGCGCGCTGGACGAAACGATGAGCGTGTCGAACCACGATGTCGTGCTGGTGCCGAAGGGGCATCACCCCTGCGGCGCGCCCTATGGATACGAGATGTACTACCTGAACGTGATGGCCGGGCCGCTGCGCAAATGGCGCTTCGCCAACCACCCCGACCACGCCTGGATCGCCGAGCGCGACGCCTGACCGCGCAGCCGGTCAGAGGCGCAGCCCGGTCTGGGGCGAGAACAGGTGGAACCGGCCGGGTTGCACCGCCACCTCCAGCCTCTCGCCGCGCGCGGCATCGGTCTTGCCGGGCAGGCGCAGGGTCAGGGGGGTGTCCGAGCCAGCGATGATCCCATAGCCGAAAGCATCCGCCCCCAGCCGTTCGACCGAATGGAGGTCCACCGGAAAGGACGGCTCTGCCGGCGCAGCGGGGTGCAGATCCTCTGGCCGCAGACCAAGGCGCGTCTCTGCCGCGGCGGCCAGACCGGGCAGGGGCAGGCGATGACCGCCGGGCAGGGTGGCCACGCCGTCTGTGGCCGCGATGGAGAAGATGTTCATCGCGGGCGATCCGATGAAGCCTGCCACGAATTCGGTCGCCGGGCGCTCATAGACCTCAAGCGGGGTGGCGATCTGTTCGGCCACGCCCCTGTTCATCACGATCAGCCGGTCGGCCAGCGTCATCGCCTCGACCTGGTCATGGGTGACGTAAAGCATGGTCTGGCCGGTGCGGTGGTGCATCTCGCGGATCTGCAACCGCATCTGGACGCGCAGCTTGGCATCGAGGTTCGACAGCGGCTCGTCCAGGAGGAAGGCCGCCGGGTCGCGGACCAGCGCGCGGCCCATGGCCACACGCTGCCGCTGGCCGCCCGACAGGGCGCGGGGCCTGCGGTCCAGATAGGGCTCCAGCTCCAGCATCCGGGCCGCGCGGGCCACGCGGTCGTCGATTTCCGCCCGTGGCAGTTTCGCGATCTTCAACCCGTAGGCCATGTTTTCGCGCACCGACATATGCGGATAAAGCGCATAGTTCTGGAACACCATGGCGATGTCGCGGTCGCGCGGCTCCAGCGCGTTCACCACGCGGCCGCCGATTTCCACCGTGCCGCCGGTGATGCTCTCCAGCCCCGCCACCATGCGCAGCAGCGTGGACTTGCCGCAGCCGGACGGACCGACGATCACCACGAATTCGCCATCGGCGATGTCCATGGTGATGCCGTGGATCACCTCGGTCCCGCCATAGGATTTCCGCACGTCGTTCAACAGGATGCGCGCCATCTATTTCTCCGTCTCGACCAGGCCCTTGACGAACCAGCGCTGCATCAGCACTACCACCAGGATCGGTGGCAAGATGGCCAGCACGGATGTGACCATGACTAGGTTCCAGGGCGTATCGGCATCGGCGAAGGAGATCATCTTGCGCAGGGCGATGACGATGGTGTTCATCTCGTTGGAATTGGTGA
>JASGFG010000070.1:0-20987 GCA_047605605.1 Paracoccaceae bacterium
TGGGGCCGGTGGACCAGTTCGCCAGATCGCCGTTCTCGGCCACCTCATAGGCGCCCAGGATCGCCACATCCAGATGCCCGCCCCGCACCATGGCAAAGCTGTCGGCATGATGAAAGAACGCCGCGCCGGGTTTCAGCGTGACCGCCTTTTTCCCGGCATTGATCAGGTCCCAGTCCTCGGCCCCCTTCGCGGGGCTTTCACCGAAGTTCAGGATGCCGTTTTCGGTGTGAAAGATCGCCTCGCGCCCCGGCGGCTGGTATTGCGCAACCTTTTCGGGGAAACCGATGCCAAGGTTGACATAGGCACCATCGGCAATGTCCTGCGCCGCGCGCCATGCGATCTGGTTGTTCGACAGCTTGTCCATGGGTCACACCTCCAGCGGATAGGCGGCATTGGCGCGGTTCAGGTCTTCCTCCTGATGGGGGTGCGGCACTTCGACCACCTTCTGGACGAAGATGCCGGGGGTCACGACCGTCTCGGGGTCGATGTCGCCCGCGGGCACGATGCGGCTGACCTGCGCAACCGTTTCCGCCGCGGCCATGCACATCAGCGGATTGAAGTTCCGCGCCGCCATCCGGTAGGTCAGGTTGCCATAGGCATCGCCCAGCTCGCCCTTGACCAGCGCCACATCGGCCTTCAACCAGCGTTCCTGCACATAGCTGCGGCCCTCGAACTCGGCCACGGGTTTGCCGTTCGCCAGATCGGTGCCAAACGAGGTCGGCGTGTAGAAGGCCGGGATGCCCGCCCCGCCCGCACGGATGCGTTCTGCCAGCGTCCCTTGCGGCACCAGTTCCAGCTCGATCCTGCCGGCCAGATACATCTCGGTGAACACCACCGGATCGGCCGAACGCGGGAAGGAGCAGATCAGCTTCCTGACCATCCCCGCCTCGATCAGCGCGGCAAGGCCGACATGGCCATTGCCCGCATTGTTGTTGACCACCACCAGATCCTTCGGATGGCCGGTGGCGCGATAGCGGTCAATCAGCGCGTGGATCAGTTCGATGGGCGATCCCGCCCCGCCGAAGCCCCCGATCATGACGGTCATCCCGTCGGCGATCCCGGCAACGGCGGTCGCAAGGTCGGCGACTGTCTTGTCCATGTCATCCCCCTTTGATGGCCGGATGTCCCCGGTCCCGGACCGCAGGGATAGGCGCGCGAAAGGCTTCCGTAAACCGGATTTGTGCGATATGGTGACTTTGTTCACATATCGCACAGAGTCAGCATGACGATACCCGAACGCGACATCATGGGCGGATTGGCCAAGGGGCTGGCGGTGATCGAGACCTTCAGCGCCACCCGCCCGCGACAGTCGATATCCGAGGTCGCGGCCGCCTCCGGGCTGGACCGGGCAACGGCGCGGCGATGCCTGCTGACGCTGGCGCAGCATGGCTATGCCGATTACGACGGCAAGTTCTTCACCCTGACCCCGCGCATCCTGCGTCTGGGGACGGCCTGCCTGGCCACGATGCCCCTGCCCCAGATCGTACAGCCGGCTCTGGACCAGTTGTCGGAACAGTTGGGGGAAAGCACCTCGGTCTCGATCCTCGACGGGGCCGAGATCGTCTATGTCGCCCGCGCCGCGCGGCAAAAGGTGATGTCGATCGCCCTGATGCCGGGGTCGCGTCTGCCGGCATATTGCACCTCGATGGGGCGGGTTCTGCTGGCGGCGCTGACCGATGTGCAGGCGGCTGCGCTGCTGTCTTCGGCCCCGATGACGGCGCGCACGCCCCATACGCGCCACACGGTCGATGCGGTGATGGCAGAGCTGGCCCGTGTCAGGGCACAGGGCTTTGCCGTCATTGATCAGGAGGTTGAGCTGGGCCTTTCCTCCATCGCGGTGCCCGTGCTCGACGCCCGCGGCCGGGTGGTGGCGGCACTGAACCTTGGGCTGGCCTCGTCGGTTACGGCCGCCGACCAGATGGCCGCGCGATACCTCGGGCCGCTGACGGCGGTGCAAAGGGAACTGGCGCGGATGCTTTGATCAGGCGGCAGCAACACGCAAAGCCGCCTGAAGACCGGCGAGGCCGCCCAGATGGGAAAACTCGGTCACGAAAAGCGATGCGCCTTCGTTCGGTTCGTGCCGGGTATAGATGCCGGGCGACAGCACGACCCGCAGGCCCGCCGCCCGCGCGGCCCGGACACCGTTGGCGGAATCCTCGAAGGCAACGGCTTCGCCCGCGCCGACCCCCAGCTGGTCCAGCGCCAGAAGATACACATCTGGCGCGGGTTTCTTCCGTGCGACGGCATCGCCCGCGGCGATCACGTCGAACATTTGCCCGGCGGTCTTGCCGAATACCGCGCGGCTCAGCGCCTCGACATTTTCGGGGCTGGTGGTGGTGGCCACGGCCAGGTGCAGGCCGGCGGCACGCGCCTCGGCGATCAAGTGGCGGATACCGGGACGCAGCTTCATGCCCTGCGCCGTCAGTCCGGCGAAAAGCCGGTTCTTGTCCGCATGGATTGCGGCAACGGCAACCTGCGCCCGCATCACATCGGCATGATGCTGGATACGCTCTTTCCCCCCGGTGATCGTCAGAAGGTCGCGATAGCTGTCACGATCCCACTCCCAATTCAGCCCGTGCAGTCGGAAGGCAGCGTTGAAGGCGCGGCGGTGCAGCTCCTCCGTTTCGGCCAGGGTGCCGTCCACGTCAAAGATCAGCGCTTTCATGCGGCGGCCCTTGCCCCTTTGGCCGCGGCGCGGATGGCGCGGATGTTGGCGCCATAGGGGGCGGGATCGGCGACCGAGCCACCCTTGAACACCGCCGATCCCGCGACCAGCACATCGGCCCCCGCCGCCACGACCAGAGGTGCGGTTTCCGGCGTCACGCCGCCGTCGATCTCGATATGCACCGGGCGGTCGCCGATCATCGCTCGCAGGCGGCGCACCTTTTCGATCTGGGAATGGATGAACTTCTGCCCGCCGAAACCGGGGTTCACCGTCATCACGCAGATCAGGTCGGTAAGGTCCAGCAGGTGGTCCACCGCCTCGACCGGCGTGCCGGGGTTGATCGCCAGCCCGGCCTTCGCCCCCGCCGCACGGATGGCTTGCAATGTGCGGTGGATATGCGGCCCCGCCTCCAGATGGGCGGAGATGATGTCGGCCCCCGCCTCGGCGAAAGCCTCGATATAGGGATCGACCGGCGCGATCATCAGGTGCACGTCCATGACGGTCTTGATATGCGGGCGGATCGCCTTGCACATCGCCGGGCCGAAGGTGATGTTCGGCACGAAATGGCCGTCCATCACGTCGACATGCACCCAGTCCGCGCCCTGATCCTCGATCGCCCGGCATTCCGCACCGAAATTCGCGAAATCCGCAGACAGGATCGACGGCGCGATCTTCACCTTGCGATCAAGCATCCCCCGCCCCCACGTTCAGCCCGCCGGTGAACACCCGGCTGACGGCAATATCCTCTGCCTCGATGGTGGAAAGCGCGGCGGCATCGACCACCGCCCCCGCCGAGAACAGCCGGTTCGCCTGCCGCAGCCGCGCGCGGTCCAACGCGTTCCTGATCGACCGGGCATTGGCGAAATGCGGCTGCGCGCGGCGCAGCGAGATATATCGCGCCATCACCTCCGCCGCCTCGGGCGACAGTCGATACCCCTGCGCCTCCAGCATGGTGTCGGCGATCCGGCCCAGTTCGGCATCGGTATAGTCGGGAAACTCGATGTGATGGGCGATGCGTGACCGGAAACCGGGATTGGACTGGAAAAACCGGTCCATCCGGTCGGCATATCCGGCCAGGATCACCACCAGATCGTCGCGCATGTTCTCCATCACCTGCAACAGGATCTCGATGGCCTCCTGACCGTAATCCCGCTCGTTGTCGGGGCGGTAAAGGTAATAGGCTTCGTCGATGAACAACACGCCGCCCATGGCCTTTTTCAGCACCTCTTTCGTCTTGGGCGCGGTATGGCCGATGTATTGGCCGACCAGATCGTCGCGCGTGACGGAAACCAGATGCCCCTTGCGCACATAGCCAAGGCGATGCAGCAGCCCGGCCATCTTCATCGCCACGGTGGTCTTGCCGGTGCCCGGGTTGCCGGTGAACGACATGTGCAGCGTCGGCACCTCGCCCGCCAGCCCCAACTGCCGACGGGCGCGATCCACCAGCAGCAGCGCCGCGGTTTCCCGTATCCGCTGTTTCACCGGGGCCAGCCCGATCAGTTCGGCATCCAGTTCGTCCAGCACCTCGCGCACACCGGAACTTTCATATTCCGCGCGCAGGTCCACGGTCAGGGGCGCATCCCCGTCCATGCCTTCCTCCTCTTTCTGGATACAAATATCCCGCGGGGGTCCGGGGGCGCGAAGCCCCCGGCGGTTTCCATCAGCGCACCACCTCGTGCGTATAGCGGATGGACCGCCCGTCCACCTCCGTCCGGGTCATCCTGATCCGCGGCTCGACCTTCGGCCGGTTGACGATGAAACTCATCGTCACCGTCTCGAACCCGCGGGTGGAATCGAACGCGTTCAAGCGGATATAGGCATCTCCATGCGCCTTGCGGCAGTCGTCCAGTTCCATCAGCACGCCCTTCGCGTCCTTCAGGTCGAACATCGGGTTTCCCCACATCTCCCAAAAGGTGTTCCGGGGATGGGGGTCATAGGTATATTCGACCCCAACGGCCCAGCCCATGCGCAGGCAGTATTCCACCTGCGCGGTGATCTGCTCGTCCGTCAGATCGGGCAGGAAAGAGAATGTTCCTTGAGTGATCCGCATCTTCGCCCCCTTTAGCTGACGGCCGCGGTCGGAACGAAATCCGACGTGTCGGTCGAGGTATAGTTGAAGGTGATGTTGCCCCAGGTATCCAGCGCGGCCTCCAGCGGCTTGCACCATTTGGCGGCGGCGCGCAGTATCTCGGGGCCTTCGGTCTTGATGTCGCGGCCTTCGTTGCGGGCAAAGACCATCGCCTCCAGCGCCACGCGGTTCGCGGTCGCACCGGCCTGGATGCCCATCGGATGGCCGATGGTGCCGCCGCCGAACTGCAACACCACATCGTCGCCGAACAGGTCGATCAACTGGTGCATCTGGCCCGCGTGGATGCCGCCCGATGCCACGGGCATCACCTTCTTGATGTCGGCCCAGTCCTGTTCAAAATAGATGCCGCGTTGCAGGTCCACCGGGTTATGCAGTTCCCGGCAGACGTTGTAATAGCCCTGCACCGTCATCGGATCGCCTTCCAGCTTGCCGACGGCCGTGCCCGCGTGGATATGGTCCACCCCGGCCAACCGCATCCATTTGGCGATAACGCGGAACGAAATCCCGTGGTTCTTCTGCCGCGTATAGGTGCCGTGGCCCGCGCGGTGCAGGTGCAGGATCATGTCGTTCTGCCGCGCCCATTCGGAAATCGACTGGATCGCGGTATAGCCGATGATCAGGTCGATCATCACGATGCACGACCCCAGCGATTTGGCGAATTCGCCGCGGCGATACATCTCCTCCATCGTGCCGGCGGTAATGTTCAGATAGTGGCCCTTGACCTCGCCCGTCTCGGCCTGCGCCTTGTTCACCGCCTCCATGCAGTAAAGGAACCTGTCCCGCCAATGCATGAACGGTTGCGAGTTGATGTTCTCGTCATCCTTCATGAAGTCGAGCCCGCCCTTCAGCCCCTCATAGACCACGCGGCCATAGTTCTTGCCCGACAGGCCCAGTTTCGGCTTGGTCGTGGCACCCAGAAGGGGGCGGCCGAACTTGTCCAGACGTTCACGCTCAACCACGATGCCCGTGGGCGGCCCTTTGTAGGTTTTCACATAGGCCACCGGCAGGCGCATATCTTCCAGCCGCGCGGCCTTCAGCGGTTTAAAGCTGAACACGTTGCCAATGATCGATGCGGTCAGGTTGGCAATCGACCCTTCCTCGAACAGGATCAGGTCATAGGCGACATAGCAGAAATATTCGCCCGGCCGCCCCGGCACCGGATCAACGCGATAGGCCTTGGCCCGGTATTGGTCGGCGGCGGTCAGGCGGTCGGTCCAGACCACGGTCCAGGTCGCGGTGGACGATTCCCCGGCCACAGCCGCCGCCGCCTCGATCGGGTCCACGCCATCCTGCGGCGTGATGCGAAACAGCGCCAGAAGGTCGGTATCCTTGGGCTGGTAATCCCCATCCCAGTATCCCATCTGGGCGTATTTCAGCACGCCCGCCTTGTAGCGTTCCTTGCCGCGGATCTCTTTCATCTCGGTCATCGGTCTGGCTCCTTTCAGGCGGCCCTTGGTGTTGCGGTTGCGGGCGTCAGCGCGCCCGAGGCATAGCGTTTCGCCATCTCGTCCAGCGGGATCGGCTTGATCCGTGACGCATTCCCGGCGGTGCCGAAGGCCTCGAACCTGTCGCGGCACAGGCGGGTCAGCGCGTCCATCGCCGGTTTCAGGAACTTGCGCGGGTCGAATTCGCGCGGGGCGGTCATGGCGACGCGGCGGAACTCGGCGGTCATCGCCATGCGGCAATCGGTGTCGATGTTCACTTTGCGCACGCCGTGGCGGATGCCGCGCACGATCTCTTCCACCGGCACGCCGAAAGTCTGGGGCATCTGGCCGCCATGGGCGTTGATGATGTCCTGCAATTCCTGCGGGACGGAGGAACTGCCGTGCATGACAAGGTGGGTATTCGGCAGGCGGCGGTGGATCTCCTCGATCACGCCCATGGCCAGGATCTCGCCATCCGGCTTGCGGCTGAACTTGTAGGCGCCATGGCTTGTCCCGCAGGCGATAGCCAAGGCATCCACCCCGGTGCGCGCCACGAAATCCTGTGCCTGCGCGGGGTCGGTCAAAAGCTGCGAATGGTCCAGCTTGCCTTCGGCACCATGGCCGTCCTCGGCCTCGCCCTCGCCGGTTTCCAGGCTGCCCAGAACCCCCAGCTCGCCCTCGACCGAGGCACCGACCCAATGGGCCATCCGCGCCACCCGTTCTGTGATCGCGACGTTGTAGGCATAGCTGGCGGGGGTCTTCATGTCGGCCTCGAGGCTGCCGTCCATCATCACGCTGGTGAACCCGTGGCGGATCGCCGAAAGACAGGTCGCCTCGTTGTTCCCATGATCCTGATGCAGGCAGATGGGGATTTCGGCAAAGGTTTCGGCCAGGGCCTCGACCATGCGGCGCAGCATCACGTCACCGGCATAGGACCGCGCGCCGCGGCTGGCTTGCAGGATCACCGGCGCGTCGCAGGCCCGCGCGGCCTCCATGATCGCCAGCGCCTGTTCCATGTTGTTGATGTTGAAGGCCGGCACGCCATAGCCACGCTCTCCCGCATGATCCAGTAGCTGCCGCAAAGTTATCAGGGCCATACCCGTTCCTCCCTTCATCTTGGTCAAAATACCCCGGGGGTCCGAGGGCTGGCCCCCGGCCGTTTCCGTTGGAAACCAGGTCTGCTTACCGCCCGGCGATCATCTCTTTCGCCACCAGCGCCACCGCCTCGGCCGTGATGCCGAAACGTCGATAGAGTTCCGCCGCCGGGGCCGAGGCGCCGAACCCCGTCATCCCGACAAAATGATCCTCCGGCCGCAGCACCGCGTCCCATCCCATGCGGATCGCGGCCTCCACCCCGATGCGGGGGGCAGTGCCCAGAACCGCCCGGCGATAGGCGTCGGGCTGCGCCGCGAACAGCTCGAACGAGGGGACGGAGACGACCGCCGCCCCGATCTCTTCCGCCGCCAGACGGTCGGCAGCGGCCATGGCGATTTCCACCTCGGACCCGGTGGCGATCAGCGTCACATGCCGATCCCGCACCCAGCGAAGGACATAGGCCCCCTTTGCCGCCATGTTTTCGGCCGCGTCGCTGCGCAGCACCGGCAGGTTCTGCCGCGACAGGGCCAGCAGCACCGGGCGGTCGCGGGTGGCCATCGCGATTTCCCACGCCTCGGCGGTTTCCACCGCATCGCAGGGGCGCAGCACCGTCAGGTTCGGGATCGCCCGTAGCGAGGCGAGATGCTCGACCGGCTGATGCGTCGGCCCGTCCTCGCCCAGCCCGATGGAATCATGCGTCATGACAAAGACCGTCGGCACCCCCATCAGCGCGGCCAGCCGGATCGACGGGCGGCAATAATCGGCGAAGGCCAGGAAGGTGCCGCCATAGGGGCGGAACAGCCCGTGCAGCGCGATGCCGTTCATCGCCGCCGCCATCCCGTGTTCGCGGATGCCGTAATGGATATAGCGGCCCGTATAATCGCCGGGCGCGACGGCCTGCATCCCTCGGGTCCGCGTCAGGTTCGATCCTGTAAGGTCTGCCGATCCGCCCACCGTAAAGGGCAGGGCTGCATTCACCACGGCCAGCGCCATCTCGCTGGCCTTGCGGGTGGCGACCTTGGGCTTTTCGACCAGAAGCTGCGCCTTGTGGGCGGCCATCGCCGCGGTCAGCGGCGTCGGATCGGCGCGCTGCGCCTCCAGAAAGGCGGCGCGGAGGGGGGAGGAGTCCAGCCGCGCCGCCCAGTCCGCGTGCGCCTTTGCACCGCGCGCGGCAATCCGGGCAAAGGCCGAATAGACCCCGGCCGGAATTTCAAACGGCGCATCGAACCAGCCCAGATGCGCACGGGTCGCCGCGATCTCTTCGACGCCAAGGGGGGCGCCATGCACGTCATGCCCGCCCTGCTTGTTCGGTGCGCCACAGCCGATCAGCGTGCGGCAGGCGATCAGCGTCGGCCGGTCGCTTTCACGCGCCGTCGCAATCGCGGCCGCCACCTCTTCGGCATCATGGCCATCGCAGGCCAGCGTGTGCCAGCCGCTGGCGCGGAACCGCATCGCCTGGTCGATGCTGGTCGACAGATCGGTGTCGCCGTCGATGGTGATGCGGTTGTCGTCCCACAGCACGATCAGCCGGCTCAGCCGCAGATGGCCGGCAAGGTCGATGGCCTCCTGGCTGATGCCTTCCATCAGGCAGCCGTCGCCGGCGATCACCCAGGTATGGTGGTCGACCAGACCGGGAAAGCACGCCGCCGCCATGCGTTCTGCCAGCGCCATGCCCACGGCGGTGGCGATGCCCTGACCCAGCGGGCCGGTCGTGACCTCGACCCCCTGCGCATGGCCGTATTCCGGGTGGCCCGCCGTCCGCGCGCCCCATTGGCGAAAGGACTGGATCTGGTCCATCCCCATGTCAGAATAGCCCAGCAGGTGATTGACCGCATAAAGCAGCATCGAGCCATGCCCCGCCGACAGCACGAAGCGGTCGCGATCGGGCCAGTCATGCGCCCTGGGGTCCAGCTTGATGAAGCGGTTGAACAGCACCGCCGCCACATCCGCCATGCCCATCGGCATACCCGGATGGCCCGAGTTGGCCTTTTGCACCGCATCCATCGCCAGGGTGCGGATCGCATTGGCCATCAACCTTTCGTCGGCGATCATGGAATGGGTGTTCATGGTCGCCCCCTCAATGCCGTTTCTTCTGGTCGATCAGCCGCAGGATCAGCGGCGTCAGGATCAGCTGCATCGCCAGATCCAGCTTGCCGCCGGGGATGACGATGGAATTCGCCCTGCTCATCCACGACCCCTGGATCATCTGGGTCAGATAGGGAAAGTCGATGCCCCGGGGCGACTTGAACCGGATCACCACCAGGCTTTCATCCGCCGTGGGAATCCACCGCGCGATGAACGGGTTCGACGTATCGACCACCGGCACCCGTTGAAAGTTGATGTCGGTCTCGGTGAACTGGGGCGTGATGCAATGCACATAGGCGTGCATCCGGCGCAGGATCACATCCGTCACCGCCTCGGTCGAATAGCCCCGCGTCGCGCGGTCGCGGTGGATCTTCTGTATCCATTCCAGGTTGATCACCGGCACCACGCCGATCTTCAGATCGGCAAAGCGGGCGATGGAAACCTCGTTGTTCACCACCGCGCCATGCAGCCCTTCGTAGAACAGCAGGTCGCTGCCGTCCTCGAACGGCGCCCAGTCGGTAAAGGTGCCGGGGCGGGCGCCATAGGCAACCGCCTCTTTCTCGTCATGCACATAATGGCGGGTGCGGCCCTTGCCGGTTTCGCCATAGTCGCGGAACACCCGCTCCAGCTCCACCAGCTCATTCGCCTCGTAGGAGAAGTGCGAGAAAGTCATGTCCCCCGCCGCCGTGCGCCGGGCCAGTTCGGCCTTCATCGCCTCGCGGTCATGGCGGTGAAAGGCGTCGCCCTCGATGGAGACGGCGCGGATGCCCTCGCGGCGGAAGATCTGGTCGAAGGTGTGCTTGACCGTGGTGGTGCCCGCGCCGGACGATCCGGTGACAGAGATGATGGGATGGCGAACGCTCATGGCCTCTGGCTCCTGAACAGGCCGCGGCTTCCGAAAAGCGCGGCGGTCTCGGCTTCGGGAAGGTCGTGATAGGCCGACACGCGCGCCACATTGTCGGCCGAACCAAAGACAAAGGGCGTGCGGTCGTGCAGGCTGGCAGGAATACGGTCCAGCAGACGGTCGATGCCGTCGGTCGCGGCGCCGCCCGCCTGTTCCACCAGAAAGGCGATGGGGGCGCATTCATAGAGATAGCGCAGCCGCCCCCGCTCATACCCCTTGCGGGCGTCCGAAGGATAAAGGAACACCCCGCCCCGCGTCAGGATGCGATGGGTTTCCGCCACCAGCGAGGCTATCCAGCGCATGTTGAAGTTCCGTTCCCGCGGCCCCTCGACCCCGGCCACGCAATCGTCGACCCAAGCCCGCACCGGCCGCGTCCAGTGGCGGTAGTTCGAGGCGTTGATCGCGAATTCCCAGGACTTGCGCGGAATGACGGACAGGGTTTCGACCAGATGAAAGCTGCCGCTTTCCGGGTCCAGCAGATATTTCTGCACGCCCGCCCCAAAGCTGAGCATCAGGCAGCATTGCGGGCCATAGATCGCATAGCCCGCGCCCAGCAGATCGCGTCCGGGGCGCAGAAAGCTGTCCTCGGCCGTCTCGCCCGCCGCAAAGATCGCGAAGATGGACCCGATGGAGACATTCACCGCGATGTTGGACGACCCGTCCAGCGGGTCGATCGCCAGCGCCAGGGTTCCCGCAGGGTTCAGTTCCAGAATGCCGTCCTGTTCTTCGGACGCCAGAAACCGGATCGCGGAGTCTTGCAGCGCGATGCGGAATGCCTCATCCGCGATCACGTCCAGCGCCTTTTGCGTATCGCCATCGGCATTCGCGCCGGCGGTATCGCCATGCAGGCTTTCCTCCAGCCCGCCCCGTGCGATGCGCCGCGAAAGCAGGGCGACCACCCGCGCGATCCGCTCGACAACATCCTGATAAGCGGCCGGAATCGGTGATTCCGGCGCGACGAGCCTTGCATCCCTCACGGCGGCTCCTCCCCCGATGGCAATGCTGATGATTGGACCTTGCCGGAATCTCGGCTTCGTGGAAATTTAATTAGATCGAAGAAAGATTCGGAAAATCTGAATGCCACGCCTTGACGCCGTTACGCTCCGCCAGCTTCGCGCGCTGGTCGCAGTGGCCGAAACCGGGTCGATCACCGGCGCGGCCGAACGCATGGGCCTTTCCCCGCCGGCCGTTCACGCCCAGATCCGCAATCTGGAAACCGCGCTGGCCGTGCCCCTGATCGAGCGGGTTTCCATCGGCACCGGATCGCGCCCCACGGCCGAGGCGCACCTTGTGCTGGAGGCGTCGCGCCGCGTCGACATCGCATTGCAGGTCTGTGTCACGCAGATCGCGGCGTTGAAGGCGGGGCACGCGGGGCGGGTGACGCTGGGCGTGGTGTCGACGGCAAAGTATTTCGCACCACGGCTGGTTGCGCGACTGAAAAGCCTTTGTCCGGGCGTCGAGGTCAGCCTGCGGGAAGCCAACCGCGAAGGCATCGTTTCGGATCTTGAACGCCGCTCGATCGACCTTGCGATCATGGGGCGCCCCCCCCGCCAGCCCGAAGTCGCCGCCACCGCGGTCGGCCCGCATCCCCATGGCCTGATCGCGCCGCCCGACCATCCCCTTGCCCGGCGCCCCGTCACGGTGGACGACCTGATCGACCAGCCGATGATCAGCCGCGAGGAAGGGTCGGGCACCCGCATCCTGATGACCCGCTATCTGGACAGCCAGGCCGAGGGACGGGTGTTCGACCTGACCGTCATGGGCTCGAACGAGACGATCAAGCAGGCCGTCATGGCGGGTCTCGGCCTTGCCTTCCTGTCGCTGCATACGGTGACGGAAGAGTTGCGGCAGGGGCGCCTTGTCACCCTGGCCGCGCCGGGGCTGCCGCTGATCCGGCAGTGGTTTCTGGTTCACCCCGTGTCAGACCGGCTTTCACCGGCTGCCGCGACCATCCATGACACGATCCTGTCACTGGACGGGTCGTTCCTTCCCGCCCTGCCGTGACCGTTTCCGTCAGAGTTGACGTGCGGCACCGTTCGGCCGGCGAATGAACCGGGGCGGAACGCCGTATTCCCGCTTGAAGGCGGTGCTGAAATTGGCCGGGCTGGAATAGCCCGCGATGAATGCCGCCTGTGCGATGCTGGCCCGCCCCTGACGCAGTGCGGTGGCGGCCGCCTCGAACCGCTGATTGCGGATGAAATCCCCCGGACCGCAGCCCAGGCTTTCACGGCACAGCCTTTGCAGACTGCGCAGGCCGATGCCGCAGGCCCGCGCGATCTGCTCGGGGGCAAGATCGCGCTCGGACATGTGGGCAAGGATATATGCGCGGACCTGTTCCAGCTTGAGGTTCCCTGGCGCGGACTGCGGGGCGGCATCGCCACACCGCGCCATTTCCGACAGGGCCAGCCGATAAAGCTCGATCCCGCGCGCCATGCGCAGCAGGGGTTCGTGCTGGACCTGCGCCCCCTTGCCGGGGTCATTGGCGACAAGCTCTCCGGCCAGGGCGACCATGGCGGGCGATGGCGT
Organism: Paracoccaceae bacterium; assembly: GCA_047605605.1. Classification (GTDB taxonomy): domain Bacteria; phylum Pseudomonadota; class Alphaproteobacteria; order Rhodobacterales; family Rhodobacteraceae; genus JAATGA01. Next base: position 12,789 of record JASGFG010000070.1, read on the forward strand.
CCATTGGCAGAGCGCCATATGGCCGGAAGGCGCGGGCGCATTCGATCCCGCCTGACAGCATCCGTCAAGCCAGTCGGGATCAGTCGCCACGGAAATCTTGGACAGTGGGCTTCCCTGATTTTCCAGATATTCCAGCATGACGGGGCGTTCGAGCCGCATCATGAAAGCCTTGGGGCCGGGCGCCGATCCCGTCGTCGAAAGGACAATTTCACGCCCGTCCAGCAGAAATCGCTGGTGCCCGCTCAGCAGGACCAGCAGCATCTGCTTGGGCTGCACAACCTGCGGACCCGGTGCCTGCACGCCATCGACGGGCCTGTGCAACACCCCGACCCGGAAGTTTCCCGGAAACCGATCAACGGCCATCCCCGCCCCCTGCCCCTGCAACCGACTTGCGCGCAAACAACTTTGTCGCTGTCGCAAAGTTTCCGGCCATCGCGGCCGCGTGATGCAGTCCTTATAATACCCGTGTAAAATACTCAAGTATCCGCCCGGCATCGCACCGGACGGAATGATATTGCAGAAGGGACACACCAGATGGCCGGCACCGCCTCCATTCGCGGTTTTTTGCTGACGACGACGATCTGGGCCGGGCTGGCAGGGCTGGCCATGGCGCAAGAAACCACCGGCGACGTGACCGTGCTGGACCCCATCACGCTCAAGGCGCAGCGCGCGCAGGGCTATGACGCCAAAAGCTCGACTGCGGGCACCAAGACCTCGACCCCGCTGGCCGAAACGCCGGCCACCATCTCGGTCGTGACGGCGCAGCAGATGGAAGATCAGGCGGTCACGTCGGTCGCGCAGGCCCTGCGCTATACGCCCGGCGTGTCGGCGGAATACCGCGGCGCGTCGAACATCTCGGACGAAATCTATGTCCGGGGCTTTGGCTATGTGCCGCGCTATGTCGACGGGCTGGTGTTCAGCGGTTCGGGCCAGCAGATCGACCCGTGGATCCTGGACGATGTGGCGGTGATCAAGGGGCCGGCCTCGCTGCTTTATGGCCAGTCCAGCCCCGGCGGGATGGTGGATTCCACCACCAAGAAGGCCGATGGCAGCACGATCAACCGGCTTGGCTTTACCACCGGGTCACAGGCCCGTCTGGGCGGGCGGTTTGACTTTGCCGCCCCGATTGCGGGAACCGATCTGTCGTGGCGTGTCGTCGGTCTGGCGGAAAAGGCCGACACGCAGGAAAAGGGGCTTCAGACCCGCCGCCTGACCCTTGCCCCGTCGCTGCAATGGAAACCGACGGATGCGACCACGCTGACCGTCTATGGCATGTATCAGCGCGAACCGGATGCGGGCTATCGCAACTTCCGCGAATATCTCGGCACGGTCGAGCCGACGTCCTACGGCTATATCCCGGCTGACTTCCTGGTCGGCGACCCCGACTTCGAGCGGTCCGAGCGGACGGCCCACAGCCTTGGCTATTCGATCGAGCACAGGTTCGACGACACCACCACCTTCCGCCAGAAGGCGCGCGTTTCCTCGGGCGACTGGTATCAGCGCACGCTGGTCTGGGGATCGCTGGCCGCCGACGAACGCACGATCAGCCGCACCGTGACCGAAAGCTGGTCCGAAACCGATCAGGCCACCATCGACAACCAGGTCGAGAAACGGCTGAGCTTTGGTGGCGCCGAACACGTCATCCTGGCGGGCGTCGACATCCAGTATACCAAGTCGGACAGCCGCAGCACCTATGGCGCCTCGGCCCCGTCGATCGACTGGACGAACCCGGTCTATGGCACGGCATTCACCCCCGGCACACCGCGCGGCACCAGCGATTCCACCTCTCGCGTGCGGCAGACGGGGGTTTACCTGCAAGACCAGGCGACATGGGGCAACCTGCATGTGCAGGCGGGCCTGCGCTATGACTGGGCCAAGAACGACACCACCGACCACATTGCCGGCACCCGCGTCAAATACGACAGCGAGGCGCTGACGGGCCGGATCGGCGCGCTTTACGAAATGCCCAACGGCTTTTCGCCCTATATCAGCTATTCGACCTCGTTCGAGCCTGTGACCCAGACGCCCGGCGCGGGGCAGGACCCCTTCGATCCGACCGAGGGCAAGCAGCTTGAAGTCGGCGTGAAATGGGTAAATCCCGATGACACGCTGATGGTCACCGCCTCGGTCTACGACCTGCGCCAGACCAACGTGCTGAAGTATGACAGCGCCACCGCCCTTTACGAACAGATCGGCGAGATCCGCAGCCGCGGATTTGAACTGGAAGGCCGGGGCCAGATCACCCAGGCCTTCTCGCTGATCGGGTCGTATTCCTACAACGACTCGCGGATCACGAAATCGACAATCCCGACCGAGATCGGCTATCACAACGACCGCGTGCCGCGGCATCAGGCGTCGCTCTGGGGCAAGTATGAATTTGAAAGCGGCTGGGATGTGGGCCTTGGCGTGCGCTACATCGGCAAAAGCTGGGCGCGGTCCAACGCCTTCACCGTGCCGGGCGCAACGCTGGTCGATGCCTCCATCGGCTATGACTTCGGCAAGATGGACGGCCGATATGACGGGCTGCACGGCCAGTTGAACGTATCGAACCTTTTCGACAAGTTCTATACGGCCTCCTGCGCCAGCCGCTATGCCTGCTTCATCGGCAACGAGCGAACGATCACCGCATCGCTGGACTACGAATGGTAAGCATGATGCGCGGCATCCTGATCACGGCGCTGGCTTTGCTGGCGCCGTTTTCGGCTTGTGCCGAAACGCTGGCCGCCGGAACCGCGCTGAGGCTTGCCCGCGGCGATCTGCGCATCGAAACGGCGCCCGGCGACTACATCGCCGGACGGATCGAGGCCGGGGCCAATCCGGTCGACGCCGATCTTCTTGCCGCGGACGGCCACCATTTCCGCCGGATCGCAAGATCGCAGTCCGGCACGATCCCGTTCCGTGCGGTGGCCGAAGGCCCGGCCCTGATCCTGCGGCTGACAGCGGGGGCAGAGGTGCAGGTCGTACTGGATCAGCAGATCCCGGTCGCGGCCCAGATCCCGCCCGCCCCCGACTATGACAGCCCCCGCATCGCCGGGCTGGCTGCCGGGCTGGCCCAAGGGGAAACGACGGATCGGTTCTGGTCGCAGGTTGCGGCAGAGGGCACGCCGATGATCGAACCCGCGGCAAACGGCGAGGTGCTGATGACCTTTCTGTGGCGCGGCGCGGCGCGGAACGTGCGCCTGTTCGGCGCGCCCTCGAACGATCACGAATGGCTGGCCCGGCTGGGGGAAAGCGACGTGTGGTTCAAGACGTTTCGCGTGCCGGCCTCCACCCGGCTGTCCTATCAGCTAGCCCCCGATATACCCGACATTCCGGGCGATGCGCGTGCCCGGCGGGCGGCGATCCTTGCCACCGCGCAGATGGACCCGCTGAACCACCATCCCTGGCCCGCCGATGCTGCCGACAGGTTCGACATGCAGGCCACCGTCACGCTGCCCGCCGCGCCACCGCAACCGGGCACGCCCCCGGCTGCCGATGCGGACCCCGTGCTGGAGCATTTCGATTTCGCCAGCGCCACGCTGGGCAACAGCCGCAGCATCACCCTGTCCCGCCCCCGCGACATGGACCCCGCGGACCCGCGGATCGTTCTGGCCTTCATCTTCGATGGCGAGCGCGCTGCGGGCGACCTCGGTGTGCCTGCGATTCTGGACACGCTGACGCGCCAGGGCCTCCTGCCGCCGGTTGTCGCAGTGCTGATCCCGTCGATCGACAGCAAGACGCGGTCGCGCGAACTGCCCGGCAATGATGCCTTTGCCGACGCCCTCGCCGACGAGCTTCTGCCGCAGGTCGTCGCGCGGACGGGCATACGGCACGATGCCAGCCGAACCGTTCTGGCGGGCGCCAGCTATGGCGGGCTGGCCGCGGCGACGGTGGCGATGCGCAGGCCCGATGCCTTTGGGAATGTGCTGTCGATGTCGGGTTCCTTCTGGTGGGCGCCCGAAGGGATCGACACCGATGGCACGCCCTTCGTGGCGGCCGAGCTTGCGCGGCAAGATCCGCTTCCCCTGCGGTTCTTCCTTTCGGCCGGCAGCTTCGAGACCGGGCGTCAGGGCACTGCGGGCATTCTGGAAACCTCTCGCATCCTGCGCGATATCCTGCGGCTGAAAGCCTATCCGGTGACATGGCGGGAGTATTCGGGCGGACACGACTGGCTGGTCTGGCGTGGCGCGCTGGCCGACGGGCTGATCGCATTCTTCGGCCAATAACGGCCGGAGCTGCCGAGGTTTGACCTGCATCGGAATTCGCGTATTTTGCGCATATGACCGCCCGACCGCCCGGAAACAACGCCTCTGACGCCCCGCCCGCGCCCGGCCCCTATGACGGGCGGGACGAAGGCGAGGACGACCTGTGGTTCCTTCCCGGCCCGGCCGAGGAAGAGGCCGATCCCTCCGCACCTTTCGCCCACCAGCCCAGCGAAGCGGCGCTGGTCGCCGACTGGGCCGCCGCCGAAGCGGGGCTTGCCGCCATGCTGGCGCGGGTGGCGGGACGGCTGGGCGCGCTGGACGACCGCCTGTCGCGAGGGCCTGCGGGGTGGCGGCACCGCCTTGCCCTGATCGAGGTGGCCGAGCTGGGCTGGCTGGTCGGCGACCGCGTCACCTCGGACCGGCTGGCCTTGTGGGTGGCGCTGCGGCTGTCGGGGGTGCAGGACGATTCCGTCGCCCTGGCGCGGATGGGATGGGCCATGCGGCGGCTGACACAGGGCCCGATGCCGGAAGCCGGGTTGATGGAGTTCCTGGGCCGCCACGACCATGGCCACGACCGGCCAGAGGGCAGCGAACCGCTGGCCGACCGGGTGGAAAGCTGGCTTGCGGTCATGCGCGCCGCACGCGGCCTGCACCCCCTGACCCGCGCCTGCCTTGGCTTTCACCTCTGGCCCATGGCGGCCCTGGGGCCAGAGGGCGACCGGCTAGAGGCGGCCGTAACGGCCGCCCGCATCGCCGCCGAAGACTGCCGGGGCGGCGCGTTCTTCGTGCCGCTGGCCAGCGGCGGATCGGCGGGCCTGCGCGACGGAGGATTGCCCCCCGCCCGGCTGGCAAGATGGCTGGACGGGATCGAAGTCGCGGTCTTCTCCTCGATGCGGCATCTCGACCGGCTGGAATCCTGGGTGATCCACGCGGGCGAGGTCACGGCAGGGCTTTCCGGCCGCACGCCCCGGCATCTGATCGACGCGCTGGTGGCCTGGCCCATGGTCTCGGCCCCCATGGCCGAAAGGCTGACCGGATCGAGCCGCGCGGCGGTGCAGCGCAACCTGCTGTGGTTTCAGGACCATGGACTGATCCGCGAGATCACCGGGCAGGGCCGTTTCCGGTTCTGGCGCGCGGCCCTGACCTGACGCCGCGCGCATTCCCTCTTCATCTTGGCCCAAATACCCCACGGGGGTCCGGGGGTGTGAAACCCCCGGCGCCTGCCACGGGCGCCCCGGCCCGCCGCTCAGTGCCTGATCATCACATGCCGCACGACCGTGTAATCCTCCAGCGCATAGCTGGACATGTCCTTGCCATAGCCCGACTGTTTCAACCCGCCGTGCGGCATTTCGTTGACCAGCATGAAATGCGTGTTCACCCAGGTGCAGCCATAGCGCAGCCGCGCGGCGGTCGACATCGCGCGGCCCACGTCGCGCGTCCAGACGGATGATGCGAGGCCATAGTCGCTGTCATTCGCCCAATCCACCGCCTGATCGGGGTCGGAGAAGGGGGTGATCGACACGACCGGCCCGAACACCTCGCGCCGGACGATCTCATCCTCCTGCCGGGCGCCTGCGATGACGGTGGGGCGATAGTAGAACCCCTGATCCATCACCTCGCCCCCGGTCGTCACCTCGATATGCCCGACCTCGCGCGCGCGGTTGACAAAGCTGGCGACGCGATCCCGCTGGCGCAGGGAAATCAGCGGGCCGATCTCGTTCGTCGTGTCATCCTCGGCCCCGAGGGTGATTGAGGACACGGCCGAGGACAGGTCGGCCACCAGCCGGTCATAGACCTTTTTCCCGGCATAGATCCGGCAGGCGGCAGTGCAATCCTGACCGGCGTTGTAATAGCCAAAGGCGCGCAGCCCTTCGACCACCTCGCCCACGTCGGCATCGTCGAAAATGATGACCGGGGCCTTGCCGCCCAGTTCCAGATGGGTGCGTTTCACCGTTTTCGCCGCCGCATCCAGCATCTTGCGGCCCGTCGCCACATCGCCCGTCAGCGAAATCATGTCGACGCCGGGGTGGTTGATCAGATAGTTCCCGACCGTCTGCCCCCGTCCGGTGACGATGTTCACCACGCCTTCGGGCAATTCCTCGGCCAGAATGCGCGCCATTTTCAGCGCGGTCAGCGGCGTCTGCTCGGACGGCTTGAACACCACGGTATTGCCGCCGCCAAGCGCGGGCCCCAGCTTCCACGCCATCATCATCAGCGGATAGTTCCACGGCGCGATGGAGGCGATGACACCGATCGCATCGCGGCGGATCATGCTGGTGTGACCGGCCAGATATTCGCCTGCCACCTGCCCGTGCTGGGTGCGCACCGCCCCGGCAAAGAACCGGTAGCAATCGACGATGGCCGGGATCTCGTCATTGCGCGCGGCGTTGATCGGCTTGCCGCAGTTCAGCGCCTCCAGCGCCGCAAATTCGTCCGCCTCGGCCTCCACCCTATCGGCGATGCGCAGCAGGGCTGCGGCCCGTTCGCCCGGCGTCGTGCGCGACCAGCCGTCAAAGGCGCGGCGGGCGGCGGCGACGGCGGCATCGACCTGCACGGTCGAGGCCTCGGGCACGTTCAGGATCAGCGCGCCGGTGCGCGGGTTCAGGATCGGCTCGTCCGCCTCTTGCCCGGCCTGGAATGCGGCCCCGATCAGAAGCGCGGTGTCGATGTGTTTCATCTCTCTCCCCTTCATTTGCCCGCGCCGGCGGTCTGATCGCCATCGCGGGTCAGGTAATAGGCGGCCAGGATCGGCAGGAAGGTCACGGCAAAGACCACGATGGCGACCACGTTCGTCACCGGCCGCTGGCGCGGGCGGACCAGTTCCTGCAACATCCAGATCGGCAGCGTCGATTGCTGCCCGGCGGTAAAGGTGGTCACGATCACCTCGTCAAAGGACAGCGCAAAGGCCAGCATCCCCCCGGCCAGCAGGGCGGACCCAAGATTCGGCAGCATCACATGGCGGAAGGTCTGGAACCCGTTGGCGCCAAGGTCGGCCGACGCCTCCATGATGCCGCCCGACAGGCGGCGCATCCGGGCGACGGCGTTGTTGTAGACGATGACGATGCAGAAAGTCGCGTGGCCGAGGATGATGGTCCAGACCGAAAACGGAATGTCCATCATCGCGAAGGCCGACCGCAGCGCCATGCCGGTGATGACGCCGGGCAGGGCGATGGGCAAAAGGATCAGCAGGCTGATCTGGTCGCGGCCGAAAAACCGGCTCTGCGCCATGGCGGCGGCGACCAGCGTGCCCAGGATCATCGCGATCACCGTGGCGATGGTCGCCACCTGCACCGACAGCCACAGCGGCGGCCAGATGTCGGCCCGGTGCCACGCCACGGCGAACCATTTCAGCGTCAGGCCGGGGGGCGGGAACTGATAGCTCTTTTCCTCGGTGGTAAAGGCGTAAAGGAAGATCAGCAGGATCGGCAGGTGCAGGAAGGCCAGCCCCAGCCCCGCCGCGATCTTCAACCCCCATCCGGCGCGGTCAGAGTGCATCGAACGCCCCCATCCGTTTCGCGATGGCCAGATAGACCAGCATGATGGCAATCGGCACCACGGCGAATGCGGCGGCAAGCGGCAGGTTCCCGGCGGTGCCCTGGAACTGATAGACCGCCAGCCCGATGAACCGCGCCGAATTGCCGATGATCTGCGGGATGATGTAATCGCCCAAAGTCAGCGAAAAGGTGAAGATCGACCCCGCCACGATCCCCGGCATCGCCAAGGGCAGGATCACCGTGCGGAACGTCTGCGCGCGGGAGGCGCCAAGGTCGGCCGACGCCTCCAGCATGGTGGTCGGAACACGTTCCAGCGCGGCCTGCATCGGCAGGATCATGTAGGGCATCCAGATGTAGACAAAGACGATGAAGGTGCCGACGGGCGAGGTCGACAGCGACGCCCCGCCGAACCATTGTTCATCCAATGCGCGGGCCAGCAACGGCCCGGCCCCAACATGATCGGCGATCCATGTGACGATCCCCTCTTTGGCAAGGATCAGCTTCCACGCATAGACCTTGAC
>JASGFG010000071.1:0-20890 GCA_047605605.1 Paracoccaceae bacterium
GCAAGAAACCCCTCGGCCTTGGCGGCGGCGCGCCGCGTTCGGGTCAGGTGAAGCAAAGCTTCTCCCACGGCCGGACCAAAAGCGTTGTGGTCGAGACGAAGCGCAAGCGTGTGGTCGTTCCGACCGCCAAGCCGGGCACGGCGGGCGGCGGCACCGGCTCGGCTTCGCATCTGGGGGACCCGTCCAAGCGTCCCGCCGGGATTTCCGACGCCGAGATGGAGCGGCGTCTGGCCGCCCTGCGCGCCGCCAAGGCGCGCGAGGCCGAGGACAATGCCCGCCGCGCCGAGGAAGAGCGTGCCCGCGAGGAAGAGCGCCAGCGCCGCCGCGACGAGATCGAGGCGAAAGAGCGCGAGGAACGCGAGCGCGAGGCCGCCCTGCGCCTGAAGGCCGAGGAGGAAGCGGCGGCGAAAGCCGAGGCCGAGGCCAAGGCCAAGCGCGCCGAGGAAATCCGCAAGGCGCGCGAATCCTCGCCTGCCTCGCAGCCCAAGGTCACGCCGTCCGAAGGCGGTGAAGAACGTCCCGGCGGCCCGCGCCCCGGCCTCGTGGCCCCGCGCAAGACCGACCGCGACCGGGACGACCGCGCGACCGACCGGGGGGCCAAGGCCAAGACCGACGACGGCCGCCGTTCGGGCAAGCTGTCGCTGAACGACGCGCTTTCGGGTGAAGGCGGGCGCCAGCGCTCGCTGGCCGCGATGAAGCGGAAACAGGAAAAGGCCCGCAACAAGGCGATGGGGTTCGGCCAGAAGGCCGAAAAGCAGGTGCGCGACGTGCAGCTGCCTGAAACCATCGTGGTCAGCGAACTGGCGAACCGGATGGCCGAACGCGCCGCCGATGTCGTCAAGGCGCTGATGAAGATGGGCATGATGGTCACGATGAACCAGGCCATCGACGCCGATACCGCCGAACTGGTCATCGAGGAATTCGGACACCGCGCGGTGCGCGTGTCGGATGCCGATGTGGAACAGGTCATCGACAGCGTCGAGGACAAGGCCGGCGATCTGCAACCGCGCCCGCCGATCGTCACGATCATGGGTCACGTCGACCACGGCAAGACCAGCCTTCTGGATGCGATCCGCAAGGCCAACGTCGTCTCGGGCGAAGCCGGCGGCATCACCCAGCACATCGGTGCCTATCAGGTGAGGACGCCGAACGGCGGGCTTGTCACCTTCCTCGACACGCCGGGCCACGCGGCCTTTACCTCGATGCGGTCGCGTGGGGCTCAGGTCACGGATATCGTGGTGCTGGTCGTCGCGGCCGATGATGCGGTCATGCCGCAGACGGTCGAGGCCATTGCCCATGCCAAGGCCGCGAACGTGCCGATGATCGTGGCGATCAACAAGATCGACAAGCCGGGCGCCAATCCGCAAAAGGTCCGCACGGATCTGTTGCAGCACGAGGTCGTCGTCGAGGAGATGTCGGGCGAAGTGCAGGATGTCGAGGTATCCGCCAAGACCGGCAAGGGCCTGGACAACCTGCTGGAAGCCATCGCGCTTCAGGCGGAAATCCTGGAACTGCGCGCCAACCCGGCCCGCGCCGCCGCCGGTGCGGTGATCGAGGCCAAGCTGGACGTGGGCCGCGGCCCGGTCGCGACGGTTCTGGTGCAGAACGGCACGCTGAAACGCGGCGACATCTTTGTCGTCGGCGAACAATGGGGCAAGGTCCGCGCCCTGATCAACGACAAGGGCGAGCGTGTGGACGAGGCCGGTCCTTCGGTTCCGGTCGAGGTTCTGGGCCTGAACGGCGCGCCGCAGGCGGGCGACGTTCTGAACGTGGTCGAAACCGAGGCGCAGGCGCGCGAGATCGCCGATTACCGCGAGAAGGCCGCCAAGGACAAACGCGCCGCCGCCGGGGCCGCCACCACGCTGGAACAGCTGATGGCCAAGGCCAAGGCCGACCGCGACGTGGCCGAACTGCCGGTTCTGGTCAAGGCCGATGTGCAGGGCTCTGCCGAGGCCATCGTGCAGGCGCTGGAAAAGGTCGGCAACGACGAGGTGCGCGTGCGCGTGCTGCATTATGGCGTCGGCGCGATCACCGACACGGATGTGGGCCTGGCCGAGGCGTCGAACGCCCCGATCATCGGCTTCAACGTCCGCGCCAATGCCACCGCCCGCAACTCTGCCTCGCAGAAGGGCGTCGAGATCCGGTATTACTCGATCATCTACGACCTGATCGACGACATCAAGAAGGCCGCCTCGGGCCTGCTGAAGGCCGAAGTGCGCGAGCATTTCATCGGCTATGCGCAGATCAAGGAAGTCTTCCGCATCACCGGCGTCGGCAACGTGGCGGGTTGTATCGTGACCGAAGGCGTTGCGCGCCGTTCGGCGGGCGTTCGCCTGCTGCGCGACAACGTGGTGATCCACGAAGGCACGCTGAAGACGCTGAAACGCTACAAGGACGAGGTGAAGGAAGTCACCTCGGGCCAGGAATGCGGCATGGCCTTCGAGCGCTACGAGGATGTTCGCCCCGGCGACATCATCGAGATCTTCGAGCGCGAGGAAGTGAAGCGCACGCTGGACTGATCCGGCGCGCGTTTCCCTTTGGAACAAACGAAAAGGCCGGGCGACTGCCCGGCCTTTTCTGTTGCGGTTGCCTCCTCCTCGGCCGCGATGCGACCCGGAACCGCAGGAATTACGATGCGATCGCGCCCGAAAGCGAAGTGCGCAGCGGTGCGACCGGATAGCCCGTATACCGCTTTTGATCGACCTCGATCACGACTTTGCCGTTGTTGAGTTGGGCCACAACCAGACCCTGAACCGACACGCAACTTCCCACCGTGATCGTGCGCAACATGGTATTCCCTTCGCCCCCGCGATTTTCCTGAGGTTCATAATATTGCCATATCGCCGAAACAAAAGTTCAAATGTTGTGCGCTAGGAAAAAAGTGTGATGAAATGTCAGCGGTTTTGACCGAAGGATCAAAGCCAGTCGCGCAGAATCGGGATCAGCGGCAGGTCGGCGGGCGGCATCGGATAGTCCCGCAGCTTTTCCGGGCGCACCCAGGCGAGGTTCTGTCCTTCGGCCCCGTGGACGACCCCCTGCCATCTCCGGCAGGCGTAAAGCGGCATCAGCAAATGGAAATTTTCATAGCTGTGGCTGGCGAAGGTCAGCGGCGCCAGGCAGCTGGACCAAGTGTCGATGCCCAGTTCCTCTTTCAGCTCGCGGATCAGGGCGGATTCGGGTGTCTCTTCCGGCTCGACCTTGCCGCCAGGAAACTCCCACAGGCCCGCCAGGGACTTGCCCTCGGGGCGTTGCGCCAAAAGCACACGCCCTTCGGGGTCGATCAGGGCGACGGCGGCGACAAGGATGATTTTCATGCAAAGTCCGGCGCTGGCGGACGGCGCCGGGGGTTTCGCACCCCCGGACCCCCGCGGGATATTTATGCAGAGAGGATGATCAGGACCGGTAATCGGCGTTGATGTCGATATAGCGATGCGTCAGGTCGCAGGTCCAGACGGTTTTCGCCGCGCGGCCCAGGCCGATGTCGACCGAGATCACCAGCTCGTCGCCCTTCATGTAGGCGGCAGCGGCGGCCTCGTCGTATTTCGGGCTGCGCCAGCCCTTTTCGGCCAGAACCAGATCGCCCAGGCTGATCTTCAGCCGGTCGCGGTCGGCCTGCGCGCCGGATTTGCCCACCGCCATGACGATGCGGCCCCAGTTCGGATCCTGCCCGGCGATGGCGGTCTTCACCAGCGGCGAATCGGCGATGGCCTTGGCGATTTTCGTCGCATCCTCGGGCGTGGCGGCGCCGGTCACGCGGACCTCGACGAATTTCGTCGCGCCCTCGCCGTCCTTGACCACCTGCTGGGCCAGATCCAGCATCACCCCGGCCAGCGCCTTTTCAAAGGCCTTCGAGACCGCCCCCTTCACCTCGGCCGCGGGCGAGGTGCCGGTGGCGCAGAGCAGCAGCGCATCCGAGGTTGAGGTGTCGCTGTCCACGGTGATGGCGTTGAACGTGTCATCCACGTTCCGCGACAGCATCCGTTGCAGCATGGTCGCCGAAATCTTCGCATCGGTGAAGATATAGACCAGCATCGTCGCCATGTCGGGCGCGATCATCCCCGACCCCTTGGCGATGCCCGAGATGTGGATCGCCCCACCTTCGCCTTGAATCACCGCAGACGCGCCCTTGGGGAAGGTGTCGGTGGTCATGATCGCCTCGGCCGCCATGGTGATGCCGTCCTCGGACAGGGCGGCGACCAGATCGGGGATTTTCGCGGTGATGCGCTCATGCGGCAGCGGTTCGCCGATCACCCCGGTGGAGGAGGAAAAGACCCGGCTGGCGGGCAGGCCAAGCGCCTCGGCCACGCCGCCCGTCACGGCGGCGACCGAAGCATCACCCACCTTGCCGGTGAAGGCGTTGGAATTGCCCGAGTTGACCACGATGGCCGCGCCCGCGCCTGCGGGCACCTTCATCGCCAGCTTGTCCTGGCAATCGCGCACGCAGCCCGCGCGGGTGGACGACCGGGTAAAGACCCCGGCGATCGCGGTGCCGGGCGCAAGGCGCACCAGCATCACGTCGCGGCGGTCCTTGTAGCGCACGCCCGCCTCGACCGCGGCGAATTCGGCGCCCTTGATCACCGGCAGCGCCGGAAATCCGCCCTTGGGCGCGAGGGGAGAGACGGCCTTGGCCTTCTTGACGGATTTCACCGCCCCGACCACGGTTTCCACGCCTTCGGCGGCCGCAGCCCCGACCGTGGCCTTCAACGCCTTGAACTTCTTCTTCAGCGTCTTGGCCTCGGCCTTCCAGTCGGTCTTTGCCATCTTCCCCTCCGCGCGGGATCATTTGTCGAGCAGAGTCGTATCCTTCAGGATCGCGGGGTCAATCCCCTCGCCCGGTTTCTCGATCTTGGCCGCGGCGGTCAGCTTGGCGATATGATCCTCGACCGCCTTCGACTCGATGTCCTGCGCCAGTTCGTCACGCACATCGTCCAGCTTGGGCGGCTGGGCCGGGCGGGTTTCGATCAGCTTGATCAGGTGCCAGCCGAAATCGGTCTTGACCGGACCCATGACTTCGCCCGGTTTCATCGTGACCACGGCATCCTCGAAGGGCTTCACCATCATCCCGGTGCCGAACCAGCCCAGATCGCCGCCGTTCTGCGCGGCGCCATCGCTGGAATTGGCCTTGGCGAGTTCGGCGAAATCGGCGCCGCCGTCGATCTGCGCCTTCAGGTCCTTGGCCTTGTCCTCGCTGTCGACCAGGATATGGGCGGCGTGGTATTCGGTGCCGGGCGCGACATTCTTGTATTTCGCGTCATAGGCGGCCTGAAGCGCCTGATCGGTGACGGCGCTTTCCACCACAGCCTTCAGCGCCTCGTTCGACAGATAGCCGCGCGCCTCGTTCTCGATGGTCAGCGTGTCCTTTTTCGACATCGGCTGCGGCAGCGACTGTTTCAGCAGCTCCTGCTGGACGATCTGGTCCAGGATTCCCTTGAACAGCACGTCGTCGGGCAGCGACTGGTATTGCGCCGGAAGAGCCGAGCGCAGGGCGATCATGCTGCCCAGCGTGATGTTGGTGCCGTTGACCTTGGCCACCACCGTATCGGCGGTCGGCGCATCCTCGGCCCGCAGCGGCAGCGCGGCCAACGCGCAAAGCGCGACCGAAGCCAGCAAGTGTTTCGCCATTTCACCTTCTCCTGAGCGGGCCGCGGTCTTGCGCGGCGTTGACTATGCGGGGGCCAGCCCTTAAATCGCTCGGGTCGCGTGCGACGGGGCCGGCCGGCCTTTCTGGACCTTCTATGGAAGGCATCGGGGGCGGGCAAGCCACGTCCTCACACGATCATGTCAGGCAGGGGCCGGGCATGGGCGGAACGGCCAGGCTGGAGATGACATGCTGGGTCTCGGAACCATCGCGAAAAAGGTGTTCGGCACGCCGAACGACCGCAAGGTCAAATCGGTGCGCCCGCTGATCGCAAAGATCAACGCGCTGGAGCCGGAATTCGTCGCCCTGACCGATGCGCAGCTGATCGAGCGCACCGAAAAACTGAAGGCCCGCGCCCAGGGGGGCGAGGATCTGGACAACCTGCTGCCCGAGGCTTTCGCCAACTGCCGCGAGGCCGCGAAACGCGCGCTTGGCCTGCGCGCCTTCGATGTGCAGCTGATGGGCGGGATCTTCCTGCACCAGGGCAACATCGCCGAGATGAAGACGGGCGAAGGCAAGACGCTGATGGCGACCTTCCCGGCCTATCTGAACGCGCTGGCGGGCAAGGGCGTGCATATCGTCACCGTCAACGACTATCTGGCCAAGCGCGATGCCGAGAACATGGGCCGCGTCTATGCGAAACTGGGCCTGACCACCGGCGTGGTCTATCCCTATCAGCCCGATGGCGAAAAGCGCGACGCCTATCGCTGCGACATCACCTATGCGACCAACAACGAGCTGGGCTTCGACTACCTTCGCGACAACATGAAGGGTTCGGTCGAGGAAATGGCGCAGCGCGGGCATTTCTATGCCATCGTCGACGAGGTGGATTCGATCCTGGTGGACGAGGCGCGGACGCCGCTGATCATCTCGGGGCCGAGCCAGGACCGCAGCGAGCTTTACACCGCCGTCGACGGGCTGATCCCCGGCCTGTCCGAGGAACACTACAAGCTGGACGAGAAAACCCGCAACGTGACCTACACGGAAGAGGGCAACGAGTTCATCGAGCAGGCACTGCTGAAGGCGGGCCTGCTGCCCGAGGGCCAGACGCTTTACGACCCCGAGTCGACCACGCTGGTCCATCACGTCACGCAGGCGCTGAAGGCGCACAAGCTGTTCCACCGCGACCAGCAGTATATCGTCCGCGACGGCGAGGTGATGCTGATCGACGAATTCACCGGCCGCATGATGAAGGGCCGCCGCCTGTCGGACGGCCTGCACCAGGCGATCGAGGCCAAGGAACACGTCCAGATCCAGCCGGAAAACGTGACGCTGGCATCCGTGACCTTCCAGAACTACTTCCGCCTTTACGCCAAGCTGGCCGGGATGACCGGCACCGCCGCGACCGAGGCCGACGAGTTCATGGAGATCTACAAGCTGGGCGTGGTCGAGGTTCCGACCAACCGCCCCATCGCCCGCGTCGACGAACATGACGCCGTCTATCGCACCGCGCGCGAGAAATTCGAGGGCATCGTCAAGACCATCAAGGAGGCCCATGCCAAGGGCCAGCCGATGCTGGTCGGCACCACCAGCATCGAGAAATCGGAATTTCTGTCCGAGATGCTGAAGAAGGAAGGCGTGCCCCACAACGTCCTGAACGCCCGCCAGCACGAGCAGGAGGCGCAGATCGTCGCCGATGCCGGCCGTCTGGGCGCCGTGACCATCGCGACCAACATGGCAGGCCGCGGCACCGACATCCAGCTGGGCGGCAATGTCGAGCTGAAGGTGCTGGAGGAAATCGCCGCCAATCCCGACGCCCACCCCGACGAGGTGCGCGCCCGGATCGAGGCCGAACATGCCGACGAGAAAAAGCAGGTGCTGGATGCCGGCGGCCTGTTCGTTCTGGGCACCGAACGCCACGAAAGCCGCCGCATCGACAACCAGTTGCGCGGCCGGTCGGGCCGTCAGGGCGACCCGGGGCGGTCTTCGTTCTTCCTGAGCCTAGAAGACGACCTGATGCGGATCTTCGGCTCGGAACGGCTGGACAAGGTGCTGTCGACGCTTGGGATGAAGGAAGGCGAGGCCATCGTTCATCCTTGGGTCAACAAGTCGCTGGAACGCGCCCAGGCCAAGGTCGAGGGGCGCAACTTCGACATCCGCAAGCAGCTGCTGAAGTTCGACGACGTGATGAACGACCAGCGCAAGGCGATCTTCAGCCAGCGGCGCGAGATCATGGAGGCCGAGGATGTCTCGGAAATCGCCGATGACATGCGCCATCAGGTGATCGAAGACCTGATCGACTTTCACATGCCGCCGGGCACCTATTCCGATCAATGGGCATCCGAGGTTCTGGAAAAGGCCGTTGCCGAAAAGCTGAGCCTGGAGCTGCCGGTCCGCGAATGGGCGGCCGAGGAAGGCGTCGATCAGGAGACGATGCTGGAGCGCGTCACCGAAGCGTCCGACAAGGCCATCGCCGAAAAGACCGAGGCTTTCGGGCCCGAAACCATGCGCAGCATCGAAAAGCAGGTTCTGCTGCAAACCATCGACGGCAAGTGGCGGGAACATCTGCTGACACTGGAACATCTGCGCTCGGTCGTGGGCTTCCGCGGCTATGCCCAGCGCGACCCGCTGTCGGAATACAAGACCGAAGGGTTCCAGCTGTTCGAATCCATGCTGAACGGTCTGCGCCAGGACGTGACCCAGCGCATCAGCCAGATCCGCCCCATGACCCGCGAGGAGCAGGAGGCGATGATGCAGCAGATCCTGGCCCAGCAGGCCCGCGTGCAGGTCCCGGCGCCCGAAGCCCAGCCGGCCGAGGCGGTGGCCGAGCCCGCGCGTGCCCCGGTCCTTGCGGGCTTTGACGAATCGGACCCCTCGACCTGGGGCAACCCGGCGCGGAACGACCTTTGCCCCTGCGGTTCGGGCGAGAAATTCAAGCACTGTCACGGCAAACTGGCCTGATTGCGGCCAAAGCGGGGCGCATGGCCGCGCCCCGCGCCGGATTTCCGTCACGTCCGGCGGAAACATTCCGAAGATTCGCCACGGGAAAGCCCGGATTCCCCGACAGGTTCCGGCTGTCACAGCCACGTGACCTCTCTGCTGCCGGAGGCGAGGATGGAACTGAAGCGCAGGCTTGCGCGCGTTGTCGCGGTTATTGCCGTTGCCTTTGCGGCGGGTCATTTCGTCCAGAATGCCGCCCGCTCGCGGTCGGATGCTTCCGTCCCGGTGCCGACCAAGGTGACACCCGTGGCTGCCGGACCGCAGGAGATCGTGCCCCCCGCCCCGATCCGCGCCGCGGCCTTTACCCCCACGGCAGAGACGGCGCCCGCGCCCCTGCCCGCGGCTTCCCCCCCCGCGCCGGTTGCCGCCGAAAAGGGAACCGCCGCCGCGCAGCCGCAACCGCAGCCCCCCGCGGATGAACTGGCCCAGGATTGCCCTGTCGCGCTGGATCTGACCGCACAGAAGGATGCGGTGATCGGCATCGCCCTGACGGTGCCCTGCCACAAGGATGAACGGATCGTCATTTCCCATGCGGGCCTTGTGATTACCGAAAAGACCGCGGCGAACGGCCTTCTTGCGACCGAGATTCCCGCGCTGGAACCCGCAGCGGAAATCCAGGTGAAATTCGCGGATGGGACACATGCCGCCGCCCGCATCGACATTCCCGAAGCAGGCAATACCCGCCGCTTCGGCGTGCAGTGGCAGGGTGTCGACGGCTTTGGCATCCATGCTTTCGAGAATGGCGCAGGCTATGGCCAGGCGGGCGATGTCTCGGCCAGCAACCCGCATACCCCGCCTGCGATGTCCGTCGCCGGGGCGCCGTCGCGCGGCGGCTATCTGACGATCCTGGGCGACAGCACGGTCGATCTGCCCCTGCTGGCCGAGGTCTATACCTGGCCCGTCGATCCCGCGGCGCGCGTGGATATCGTGACCGAGGCCGCCGTGACACCCGCCACCTGTGGCGGAGAGCTTCTGGGCGAAACGATCAACTCCTTTGGCGGGCAGACCTTCGTGACCGATCTTTCTGCCGCCATGCCCGCCTGCGACGGGATAGGCGATTATCTGGTGTTGAAGAATCTGGCGCTTGATCCGAAACTCGCCGCCGCAAACTAGGGGCGGCGGAACGGTTCATGGCATCCAGGGCTTGGCGCGCGGCGGTCTTCGCCGCGCTTGTCGTTCCGGCGGCGTCGCTGGCTCAGGATGTCACGCTGACCTCGCGCGATGGCAGCCTTTCGCTGGCCGGCACGCTGAACGGGTTTGACGGAGAATATTACCGCATCGACACCTCTTACGGGCTGCTGACCGTGGATGGGCAAGGCGTTCTTTGCGACGGTCCGGGCTGCCCCGATCTGATTGCGCCCCGCGCCACCATCCGGCTGGTGGGGGATGCCGATGCGGGGGCGGCGCTGTTGCCGGGTTTGTTCCACGCATTCGCCAAGGCGCGCGGGCTGGATTTCACCACCGCGCCCGGACCGGGCTTTGCCGCCACAATCACAGATCCGGCGACAAAGGCCGTGCTGGCCGACATATCCTTTCACCCCGAATCGCCCCAGGACGCGCATCGCGACATGGTGGCGGGCCGCGCCGAACTGATGGTCGCCTCTGCGACAGAGCAGGATCTGGGCGCGCGGCCGCTGGCGACCGACGCGCTGGTCGCGATTGTCGCGCCGGGCAATCCGCTGCCCCGGATCTCCTCCACCGATCTGGCCCGCGCCCTTGCGGGAGAGGTGGCGAACTGGGCCGAGGTCGGCGGGCCGGACATGCCGCTGGTCCTTCATGCGCTGGCATCCGGCGCGGATCTGCAAACCGCGCTGACACGGCGGCTGGGCAAGACGGTTGCCACCTCGGTCGCCCATCCCGATCTTGCCAGCCTTGCCGCCGCCGTGGCGCGCGATCCCTGGGCGCTGGCCGTGACCGGCCGGGCCGAGGCAGGGGCGGCGCGCATCCTGCCGCTGACCGATAGCTGCGGCTTTCCCCTGCTGCCCACTGCGCTCGCGGTAAAGGCCGAGGACTATCCCCTTTCGCTGCCGCTGCACCTGCTGACCCCTCGCCGCCGCCTGCCGCTGGTCGCGCGCGAGTTTCTGGAGTTCCTTTCCACGCCGCCCGCGCAGCAGGCGATCGCTTCGGCCGGATATATCGACCGCAGCCCCGAACGTCAGCCGATGACGGCGGACGGATTGCGGCTGATCAACGCCATCCAGGGCGCGGGCGAGGAAACCACGCTGGCCGACCTGAAACGGCTGGTGGATGTGATGGATGGCGCGGACAGGCTGTCTTTGACCTTTCGGTTTCAGGACGGGGCGGCGACACTGGACACCACATCGCAACAGAACCTGACGGATCTGGCCGAACTGCTGGAGGCCGGGGCCTTTTCGCATGAAACGCTGATCCTGGCCGGCTTTTCGGACGGCTCGGGTGCGGCTGCGACCAATCTGGACCTGTCGCGCGACCGCGCGCAGGCGGTTCGCGATGCCTTGCAGAAGGCCGCGCCCGATCTGCCCGAGGATCGCCTGCCCCGCGTCGCAGCCTTTGGCGAGGCGCTGCCGATGGCCTGCGACGAAACCGGGCCGGGGCGTAGGCTGAACCGGCGGGTGGAACTGTGGCTGAAGCCCGCCTTCGTTACAGATACCCCTCGGCCTTGAAGGAAATCTCGCGCGATTTCCCGACGATCAGATGGTCATGCAGGGCGATCCCCAGCACCCTGGCCGCATCCTGAACCTGCATGGTCATGGTGATGTCGGCGGTCGAAGGCGTCGGATCGCCCGAGGGATGGTTGTGCACAAGGATCAGCGCGCTGGCATTCAGCTCCAGCGCGCGCTTAACCACCTCGCGCGGATAGACGGGCACATGATCGACCGTGCCGCGCGCCTGTTCCTCATCCGCGATCAAGACGTTCTTGCGGTCCAGAAACAGGATGCGGAACTGTTCCGTTTCACGATGCGCCATGGCGGTATGGCAATAGTCGAGCAGCGCATCCCATGACGACAGGACCGGGCGGTTCATGACCCGTGCGCGCATCATTCGCTGGGCCACCGCCTCCATGATCTTCAGATCCTGCGCCACCGCCTCGCCCACGCCGTCCACGGCCAGCAGCCTGGCAAGGGGTGCGGTGACGACGCGGTTCAGATCCCCGAACGTGTCGAGCAGCCGTCGCGCCAGCGGTTTCACATCCTGTCGGGGAATGGTGCGGAACAACAAAAGCTCCAGCAACTCGTACTCCGGCATTGCGGCGGCCCCGCCTTCGCTGAACCGGGCGCGCAGGCGCTGGCGGTGATCGGCGATGTAGGACGGCAACCGCCCGGCAACCGGAACCGGCGCAGCCTCGTCCCCCGGAACGGGAACGGATTCACCGCCGAACAGCGGCAGGGGTCTTTCCTGAAAGGCGCGGGGACGGATCATGACCGCAATGTGGGTGGAGTTGGTGAATAATGAGTTAATGGCGGCGCTGGCGCGGGGATTGTTCACCACCGGCCCGCGCCTTTCGGCAATTCTTGCCGGACAGCGGACTTCGTGGATTGACCTGGGTGCGACGGGGGGCTTTTCTGCGGGTAACTTATCCAGTGCCCTGTTTGCCGCCGGCACCCGCCGACGCCCGGAAAACCAGATACATGCCAGACCAGTTTGCCCTGCCCAGACCGCTGCCCGACGCGCCTGGGCCGGTTGCGCTGTGCGATCATCGCCCTGACGCGCCGCTGACGCCGATCCAGGCGGGGATGATCTATGAAACCGCGCTGGCGGGCAGACCCGGCCTCAATCTTGAACAGATCGTCGTGCGGATGCCGGGCGGGTCTGCCCAGGCGGAGGCGATGCGGGCCGCATGGCAGGCGGTGGCGCTGCGCCATCCTGCGCTTCGCATGGCCGTCGATCTGTCGGCGGCCGAGCCGGTGCAGATCGTGCAGCCGCAGCCCGAGGTGCGGCTTCAGAGTCTTGACCTGCGCGACGCCCCCGACCGCGATTCGGCCCTGGCGCAGTTTCTGGCGGCCGACCGCGACAAGGGGGCCGATGCGACGGCCTGGCCCAACTGGCGGCTGACCCTGCTGGAGCTTGGCGATCAGCAGGCGCTGGTCTGGACCTTTCCGCACAGCCTGCTGGACGGGCGCAGCTTTGCGACCGTGCTGGAAGAGGCTTTTGAACGTCACGACGCCCTGCTTGCCGGTTCCGCGCCGGCCCGGAGGGAAGAGGCGCCCGATCCCGCACCGCATTACCGCGCGCTGGCTGCCGACTGCTCTGGCAGTGCCCAGCGGTTTTGCAGCCACCTCGAAGGGTTTGAAACCGCGAACGAGGTCGGGCTTGGGCTTTTGCCGCAGCCCGATCCGGCCGGGGGAAAGCCGGTTCTGGAAAGCTGGCTGAACGCCGAAGATGCACGGCGCCTGACGGCCCGGGCGGCGCGGGCCGGCGGCACGCTGGCAACGGCCCTGAATGCGGCATGGGGCATGGTGATTGCCCGAACGTCCGGCCAGAGGCAGGCGGTCTTTGGCGTCACCCGGTCGGGGCGGCACCTTTTGCCTCAATCGCCCAGGATGGTGGGCTGCCTGATCAATACCGTTCCGCTTTGTGTGCGGATGGGCCGCGAGACGACGCTCGACGGTCTGCTGCGGCAGGTGCGGTCGGATCAGCTGGCCCTGCGCCCGCACGAACATTGTCCGCTGACTGCAATCCGCACCGCGCTGTCACTGCCCGGCGACCGGCCGCTGTTTCACACGATGGTCGTCTATGACCGGCAAAGCCTGCATGACCGAATGCAGATGCTGGGCGGAGCCTGGACCGGCCGCAGGGTTGATCTGCACGAGGAAGGCGCCCTGCCCCTGACGCTTGCCGCCTATGGCGAGGACCGGCTGCTGCTGCGGCTGGAGCATGACCCCTCCACCATCGCGCCCGAGGCGGCGGCCCGGTATCTGGATTATCTGACGCGCCTGCTGCGCGCGATGGCCGCTGCCGAGGGCGATCCGCCTCTCTCTGCGGTGTCGATGCTGCCCGATCAGGAAAGCACGGATCTGGCCCGCTGGTCGCAAGGCGCGCCGCGACAAACGATTCCCCCGTCCTGCGTCGCTTTGGCTTTTGCCGAGGTTGCGCGGCGCCACCCCCATGCGACCGCCCTGATCACGCCCGAAGGGGCGATGGTCAGCTTTGCCGAACTGGACCGCAAGACCGACAACCTTGCGCGGCTTTTCGCGGCCGAGGGGGCCGGGCCGGGCCGGATCGTAGCGCTGTGCCTGCCAAGATCGGCGGATTATGTCGCGGCCCTTCTGGCGGTGTTGCGGACGGGCGCGGCATTCCTGCCACTGGACCCGGCCTATCCGGCCGAAACACTGGGCTTCATGGCCCGTGACAGCGGGGCCGCGTTTCTGGTGGCACGACGGGTTGCGCCATGGATGACGGGGCACAGGGTCGTTGACCCGGATCAGCCGCTCCGGGCCGTCCCGCTGCCCGCCCTTGCGGCTGATCCCGCGCGCACGGCCTATGTCATCTATACCTCGGGCACGACGGGACGGCCCAAGGGCGTGATGGTGCCGCAATCCGCGCTGGCCGCCCATTCGGCCGCAGCGCGGGACTGGCTGCGCCTTGGCCCCGAGGACAGGGTGCTGCAATTCACCAGCCTGGGCTTTGACGTTTCCATCGAAGAAATCGTGCCGACGCTTCTGGCCGCGGCAACGCTGGTTCTGCGGCCCGAGGCTGCGGCCCGCGACCCCCGGCTGCTGCTGGAAACCGTCCGGACGCAGGGCGTCACGGTTCTGAACCTGCCGACCGGGTTCTGGCAGGCGCTTCTGGACGACATGGAGCTGTCCGGGGTCAGCCTGCCGCCCACGGTGCGGCTGGTCGTCGCCGGGGGGGAACGGGTGCCGGCGGCCGCGCTGCGCCGCTGGCGCCGCATTGCACCGGATATCGACTGGGCCAATGGCTATGGGCCGACCGAGGCGACGATCACTTCGGCAGCCCATGCCCTGCCCGCCGGTTTGCCCGCACCCGAAGGCGAAGTCCCCGTAGGCCAGCCGCTGGCCCATGCCCGCCTGCACGTCCTGGCCCCCGATGGCAGCGCCTCGCCGCCCGGCTGCACGGGGGGGCTGTGGATCGGCGGCGACTGCGTGGCCGGCGGCTATCTGAACCTGCCCGCGCTGAGCGCGCAGAAGTTCGTCGCCCTGCCGGGTCTTGGGCGGGCCTATGACAGCGGCGATCTGGCGCGATGGTCCCCCGAGGGCATCCTGATGCTGGGCGGACGGAACGACCGCCAGATCAAGCTGCGCGGTTTCCGCATCGAACCGGCCGAGGTCGAGCGCGTTCTGGAAGGGCTGGAAGATGTGGGCCAGGCCCTGGTCGCGGTTCTGGACGCCGGGACGCCCGCTGCGCGGCTGGTGGGCTGGGTCCGGCCCTCGGTGGCAGGCGAGGTGCTGGATGCAGGCGCGCTGGAGGCCGAGGCCGCAGCCCTGCTGCCGCCGCAGATGCGGCCCCGGATCGTCGCGGTGGCGGACTGGCCGATGCGCCCCGGCGGAAAGGTCGACATGGCCGCCCTGCCCCGCCCTGACCTGCGGCAGCCAGCCGGAAGCGACGCCGATGCGGGCGATGCGGCGACCCAGCGGATCGTCGCCCTGTTCCGCGACCTGCTGAACACGCCCACCGTGCGGGCCGATAGCGGCTTTTTCGAACTGGGGGGGCATTCCCTGCTGCTGATCCGGCTGATCGGCCGGATCGAGGCCAGCTTCGGGCGGCGGCTGTCGGTGGCCGATGTCCATGCCGCCCCCACGCCCCGCGCCATCGCCCGGCTTCTGGCAGAGGGCGGGGGGGGCCGCTCGCTGGACGACTGCATCGTGGCGATCCAGCGGCAGGGCGACCTGCCCCCGATCTATGGCGTGCATGTGCTGGGCGTGAACGGCAACTATTACCGGCCGCTGTCGCGCGCGATGGGGCCGGATCAGCCGATCTACGGGCTGACCGTCGGGCTGCTGGACGAATTCACCCCGACCGGCGTTGCGGAAACCGCCGAGCTTTACCAAAGGGTGCTGGATCGGCACCAGCCGCAAGGGCCGCTTGCGCTGGTTGCGGTGTCGCTGGGCAGCTATGTCGCGCTGGAACTGGCACAGCGCCTGCTTGCGGCGGGACGCGAGGTCACGATGCTGGCCATCCTGGATGCCGAAGGGCCGGGCGGGCGGCCGCGTATCTCGCGCCCCGCGCGGGCAAGGGCGCATCTGACCCGCCTGCGGCGTGAACCGGCACGCTATATGCTGTCGCAGACCGGGCACAAACTGAACGAATTCCGGCACTGGCTGGAAAAGCTGCGTCTGGTTCTTTCCGGCCGCATGGGCAGGCCCCGCGCGCCCGCCACATCTGTCGAGGGGTTCGTGGCGGCGAACGAACTGGCGGTTCAGGCCTATCGCCCGAAACCCTATCCCCTGCGGATGACGGTGGTGCGCGCCACCGACAGCATCTTTGACAGTGACGAGGCCATCGCCACGGGTCTTGGCTGGGCGCCGGTGGCGGCGGGCGGGTTCGATCTGGTCGAGGTTCCGGGCGACCACCTGACCATCATGGAGGACCCCGCGGTGCAATATCTGGCACGCGCCTTGCGCGATGCGCTGGACCCCGCGGGCAAGACTTGATCCGGGCTTGCCCGAAAGGCGGCGCTGGCGCAGGATCGGCAGGAACAACGAGGGAACGATGCGCGCCCGCGCCATTCTGGAAACCGTGCTTTACGCCAGCGATCTGGCCGCTGCCGAAGCCTTTTATGCCCGCGTCTTCGGGCTGGAGGTCGCGCAGCGACTGGACGGGAAGTTCGTGTTTTTCCGCATGGCGGAGCAGATGCTGCTGATCTTTGATCCCGCGGCCTCGTCCCTGGCGGACCCGGCCAATCCGATTCCCCGGCACGGCGCGACCGGCCCCGGCCATGTCTGCTTTCGCGTGGACAGCCATTCGGCCGTCGATGCCTGGCGGCGGCACCTGTCTGCACAGGGAATCGAGATCGAGGCCGACCATCGCTGGCCGAACGGTGCGCGGTCCATCTATGTGCGCGACCCCGCCGGAAATTCGGTCGAGGTCGGCGAGGCGCGGATGTGGGGCCTGGGTTCCTGACGGAACCGGCGGAAACCGCCCCCTTGTCGGGCTATCCGGTTGCCGTCCCCGCCCGTTGCGCTAGGCTGTCGGTAAAAACCGCGGACAAGGACGGGCAGATGCAGGCGACGACGACACGGCGGAACTTTACCTTCGGCCTTGCGGCCCTTGGCCTTGCGGCCTGCAGCGGCGGATCGGCACGGTTTTCCGGCGGCGGGGGCCTGTCGGACGCTACCCTGCGGGCGGTTCCGGATGCGGGCTGGGACGCCTGGGTCGCGGGCTTTCGGTCGCGTGCGGCGGCACAGGGAATTCCGTCCGCAACCTTTGAAACCGCGTTCCGCGGTGCGGGCTTTCTGCCCGGCGTGATCGAAAAGGACCGCAACCAGACCGAGTTCAAACGCTCGCTGGAGGATTACCTGGCCATCGCCGCCTCGGACGAGCGGGTGTCCAAGGGCCGGACCGCCCTGGCGCAATATGGCGGCGTGCTGAGCCGGATCGAGGCGCGGTTCGGGGTAGAGGCGCGAGTCGTCTGCGCCATCTGGGGGCTGGAAAGCAAATATGGCGAGCGGCGGGGCGATGTGCCGGTCATTTCCGCGCTGTCCACGCTGGCTTATGAAGGGCGACGCGGGGCCTTTTTTGAAAGCCAGCTTGTCGCGGCGTTGAAAATTCTGGCGAACGGCGACATCCCGGCCAGCGGCATGACCGGAAGCTGGGCGGGCGCGATGGGACATACGCAGTTCATCCCGACCACCTATCTTGCCTATGCCGTCGATTTCACCGGCGACGGGCGGCGCGACATCTGGTCGGACGATCCGACGGATGCACTGGCTTCTACCGCGAATTATCTGGCCCGGTCGGGCTGGACGCGTGGCCAGCCCTGGGGAATCGAGGTGCAGCGTCCCGCCAGCCTTGCCGCGCCGGGACGCGGGGTGACGCGCAGTGTGGCCGACTGGTCGGCGGCGGGGGTCAGGACCGCGGCGGGCGACAGCTTGCCGAACCACGGGCCTGCGGCACTGTTGGCGCCGATGGGGGCCAGCGGCCCGGCCTTTCTGGTCTTCCGCAACTTCAACGTCATCCTGCGTTACAACAACGCGGAGAACTATGCGATCGGCGTGGGGCACCTGTCCGACCGGATCGCGGGGGCGGGGCCGGTGCGCGGCTCTTTCCCGCCGGATGCGCAGGGGATGACCATGGCAGACCGGCAGGAGTTGCAGCGCCGCCTGACCGCAGCGGGCTATGACACCCAAGGCACGGATGGCGTGATCGGGCAGAAGACCCGCGATGCGATTTCCGCCTGGCAGCGGGCCCGCGGCCAGGCTGTCACGGGCGAGCCGTCGCTGGCGATTCTGCAAGCCCTGCGGTGAGGGGAGGCGCGCCAGCCGGCGCGCACCTTATGAGGCAGGCGTAGAAGACACCCCGACCTGCGCCGGACGCAGAAGACGGTCGTGCAGCATGAAGCCTTCGGTCATCACCTGGATGATGTCGCCCGCGCGCGTGCCGGGAACCGGGGCCTCGAACATCGCCTGATGGTGCTGGGGGTCGAACGTGTCGCCGATACTGGGGGTAATCGGCGTGACGCCATGACGGGTCATCACATTGGTCAGCTCGCGCAGGGTCAGCTCTACCCCTTCGATCAGGGGGGCGGCCTGTTCGCGCGTCTCGTCCGTCGCGGCATCGAGCGCGCGCTTGAGATTGTCGTAGACCGGAAGAAGATCGCGCGCGAGCCGGGTGCTGCCATATTGCTCGGCCTCGCGGCGGTCGCGGTCGGCACGCTTGCGGGCGTTTTCGGCATCGGCCAGAGCGCGCATGAACCGATCACGAAAATCGTCGCGCTCGGCGCGGAGCGTTTCAAGCTCGCCCTCGTCTGCCAGTTCTTCCAGTTCGGGTTCCACGCCTTCGGGGGCGGCCTGATCCTGCGCCGTCATACCTTGTCCTTCCTTCGCCTCATCCCTTGCCGCGTTCGGACACCAGGCGCCCGACGAGCTGTGCGGTATAGTCGACGATCGGGACGATCCGGCCATAGTTCAGCCGGGTCGGACCGATCACCCCCACCGCACCGATGATCTTTCGATCCGCGTTCATATAGGGAGAGACGACGAGAGAGGAACCCGAAAGTGAAAAGAGTTTGTTCTCGGAGCCGATAAAAATGCGCACCCCTTCGCCATTCTCGGCAAGTTCCAGAAAATCGGCGATGTCGCGCTTGCGCTCCAGATCGTCGAAGAGGGTGCGGATGCGGTCGATGTCCTGGGATTCCGCCGCATCGAGCAGATTGGCCCGGCCCCGGACGATCAGCCGCTCGCCCGGCTCGCCCGCATGTTCCCAGACGGCAAGGCCGCCTTCCACCAGAGCCTGTGCAAGCGAATCGATTTCCTGGCGGCGTTTGTCCATGTCGGTGCGCATGGTCGAGCGCAGGTCGGACAATGTTCGCCCATCGGCCAGCGCATTCAGGAAATTCGCCGCCTCGCGCATGGACGAGGCGGTATGGCCCGGCGGCGGCGTGAACAGCCTGTTTTCGACATGGCCATCGGCGAAAACCAGCACCACCAGCGCGCGATCCGGCGCAAGGCCCACAAAGTCGATATGGCGGATGGGACTTTCCTGCTTGGGCGCAAGAACAAGGCTCGCCCCCCGCGTGATACCGGACAGCGCCGCACCCACCTTGTCGAGAAGATGGGTGACATCCTGATCGGCGGTGCCTGCGGTCGCGTCGATCCTTTCCCGATCTTCGGCCGCAACGGCGCCGACCTCCAGCAGCCCGTCCACGAACATCCGAAGGCCCAGCTGGGTCGGAATGCGGCCCGCGGACACATGCGGGCTGTCGAGCAGGCCCAGATATTCCAGATCCTGCATCACATTGCGGACGGTGGCGGCGGAAAGCTTCTCGCTCATCTCGCGGGTCAGGGTGCGCGAGCCGACCGGATCGCCGGATGCAAGATAGGATTCGACCACCCGGCGAAAAACCTCGCGCGAGCGATCGTTCAGTTCCGACAAAAGGCCGCTGCCGTCATTCATCGCGGCCATTTTGCCCTCTGTAGCAGGGGCGTCAATCCGCCTTGCGCATCAGGCGGGGTTGCAGCCCACCCGACAAGACGCATATCTGGCCGGGACACCCGAAAAAGGAAGCCCAAATGCGCCCGTCTGGCCGTAAACTGAACGAAACTCGCCCCATCCACATCGAAAACGGGGTGATGAAACATGCCGAAGGGTCCTGTCTGATCAGGATGGGCGAAACCCACGTCCTGTGTTCGGCAACGATCGAGGAAAAGGCACCGCCCTTTCTGAAGAACACGGGCTTGGGTTGGGTGACGGCGGAATACGGGATGTTGCCGCGCGCAACCAACAGCCGGACCCGCCGGGAAGCCGCAGCCGGAAAGCAGAGCGGAAGAACCCAAGAAATCCAAAGGCTTATCGGGCGGTCGTTGCGCGCGGGCGTGGACAGGTCGGCCTTGGGCGAGCGGCAGATCGTGGTGGATTGCGACGTGATCCAGGCCGATGGCGGAACGCGCTGTGCGTCGATCACCGGCGGTTGGGTGGCTTTGCGGTTGGCCGTGAACAAGCTGCTGAAGACTGGAACCATCATTTCGGACCCGATCATTGATCATGTCGCGGCGATTTCCTGTGGCATCTATGCAGGGCAGCCCGTGCTGGATCTGGATTATGCAGAAGATTCGGCAGCCGGCACCGATGGAAACTTTGTCATGACGGGTCGCGGGCGACTGATCGAGGTGCAGATGTCGGCCGAAGGCGCCACCTTTTCGCATGAGGAGCTGAGGGAACTGTTGGATCTGGCCGCGGCGGGAAATGCGGCGCTGGTGACGGCACAGAAAGCGGCGCTGGGGTTGGCCTGATGCGGCGCTTTGACGGACAGCGCCTTTTGGTCGCGACACATAACAAGGGAAAGCTGGAGGAGATTTCAGCCTTGTTAGAGCCTTTTTCGGTAAGCGTCATATCCGCTGCGGATATGCGCTTGCCGGAGCCTGCGGAGACCGAGGACAGCTTTGTCGGCAATGCCAGGATCAAGGCACATGCTGCTGCGAAGGCAACCGGTCTGCCCGCTCTAGCCGACGATTCGGGGCTTTCGATCGACGCCCTGAACGGTGCACCGGGGGTTTACACCGCGGATTGGGCCGAGACCGGCAAGGGCCGGGATTTCGTCATGGCGATGACGCGGGCCCATGATGAGCTGATCGCCGCAGCGAAGCCCCGGCCCTGGACGGCGCAGTTCCGCTGCACGCTGGTCCTGGCATGGCCAGACGGGCATGACGAGGTTTT
>JASGFG010000072.1:0-20637 GCA_047605605.1 Paracoccaceae bacterium
TCCTGCCTCACAACCCCCGCACACGCGGATCGCGGAACCGTCCCGCCGGCTCCACCACCAGCTCGGTCAGCGCCCAGACCAGCGCATCCGCCCGGTCGGGGCTGCCCTTGCCCTGGAACCCCTGCGCCGTCATCCGGCACATCTGGTCCTCCAGGCTCGCCAATCCCGGCAGGTGCCGCACCCGCCCCTGTTCATACAGCGCCGCCACCGGCTCGGCCCTGACCGCCTTACCACGGCTGGCCCGCACCAGCCGCAGGGGCACCAGCGGATCGACCTGCCGGATGACCGCGGCCACCATCTCGCCGCCCATGTTGGCCTCGGCCACCAGCCGGTCGGCACCGTGCCGTTCCATCGCCGCCACCGCCGCCCGCGCCCATCCTTCGGGACTGACACCCCGCACGCTCGCATCCTCCAGCACAAAGGCCCGCCAGGTCTGCGGCGGCCCCTCCGTCACCGCACCGACCACCACGATCCCGCATTCATCCGACCCCTCGTGCCCGGTCGCGGGCGGATCGACCGCCACCACCACCCGGCTCAACCCCGGCGCCGCGTCGACCCGACTGGCCGCCAGCCCCGCAGATGACCACAAGGCCCCCTCGGCATCCTCCAGCATCTGCCCGTCCAACTCCTGCAAGCCAAGGCGCGACCCGCCATAGCGCGCCCGCACCTCCTCCAGGAAAGACGCCGCCAGATGGGCGCGGTTCGCCTCGGTCGGCGCATGGGTCGATACCGTTGAGGGGTTCTTCAGGATCGCCTTCAGCACCCCCACGTTCTTCGGCGTCGTCGTCACCACCTGCCGCGGATGGTCCCCCAGGCGCAGCGCGAATTGCAGCATGTCCCAGGTCTCTTCGGCTTTCGGCCATTTCGCCAGCTCGTCCGCCCAGGCCGCGTCGAACTGCGGCCCGCGCAGACTGTCCGGGTCATGCGCCGAAAAGCACGTCGCCACCGCGCCGTTGGGCCAGACCAGCCGCCGCCGCCCCGCCTCCCACACGGGCCGCCGATCGGGGGGGGAACAGGCCATGATCCCGCTGTCGCCGAACACCATCACCTCGCGCACCTGGTCCAGCGTCTCGCCCACCAGCGCCACGCGCGACGCCCGCCCCGGATCGGTCGGCCCCGCGCCCTCCACCTCGGCGCGCACCCATTCCGCTCCGGCCCGCGTCTTGCCCGCGCCGCGGCCCCCCATGATCACCCAGGACCGCCAGGCGCCATCCGGCGGCAACTGATGCGGCAAGGCCCATACCTCGAACAGCCAGGGCAGCGCCAGCAGCGCATTGTCGCTCAGCCCCCCCAGAAAGGCGTCAACCTCCTCCTCCCTCGCGGAGGCGAGCCAGGCGGCGCCCGATCTCGTCCCGCGCGGCGTCAAGGTCGAGGCCACCGGCCCCGACTGCCCCGGCACTCTGCTTGCGGAGTTTTTCAACCCGGTTCCTTTCCTCGATAAAAAGCTGCAACGCGGACCGCAGCGCCTTCACATGCGCTTCGGCCTCCCTGACCTGCGGCAGATCCCCGCCGCGCACGGCCTGCACCGTGGCGGCGATCCCCTCGGCCGCTTCGCGCAGCCAGTCGCCCGTCACCGCCAGAACCATGTCCGGCGTGTCTTCCCCAGCCTTGAAACTGATCGTCATCTGCTGCCCAGCACCCCCATGCGCCCCTCCGCACGAGTATCGAGGCATGAAAAAACGGCCTCGGGGTCGCCCCCTGGCCGTTTGCCCACCTCTTTCAGCATGTCACAATCTATAGACCGGACCGCCCGCAAAGTCAAACGAAAATCTTATGAACATCAAAGACTTGCCGGTCTCTCGCTTTACCTTTCGTTAATCTTCCGGCGCCCCGGACATCGGCAGGTCGGCCCCCACGGGCACGCAACTCACGACCTTCTGCCGCGGCTCGGCCCAGCCATAGCGCAGCGACAGAATGCCCTCCTCGATCTCGCGCGCCTCCATCGCCCCGTCGGCCACGGCAAAGCCCAGGGTCAGCACGATCCGCGTGATCTCCCGTGCCGTATGGGCGGGCGCCTGCTCATAGGGCAGCAGCTGGTCCAGCGGCACCGGCGCCACCGCCTGCCCCTCCAGCACCGCGCCGGGCAGCAGCAGCCGGGCATAGGGCACCTCGGGCATCTCCACCCGCATGTCGCCGGGCACCGAGGGCACGGTCTTCGCCATGCGATACAGCCCCCCCTCCTCCAGCCAGCGCCAGCACTGGTCCTCGTCGATCCTGCGCTTGCCGCTGGAGGCGGTGTGATACAGCCGGTCGAACACCACCAGCCGCGCACCCCCGCCATTGACCAGCCGATAGCGGCAGCGCACCCGCCCCTCGCCCTGGTCCCAGGCGGTTTCCAGCCCCAGATCGCCCTCGCGGTATTCGCCCGTCACATCCGTTCCCCTCGCCTGCGCCCCGCCGGCCCCGAATGCCGCGACACCAGCCACCACCGCGCGCCGCGACAGGGCCACGGTCAATACCGCGTCCGCGGCGGCTCGCCCAGATCCTTGCGGATCTTGTTCTCGGTATGGGCGCCGTTCTCGAATGGCGGAACGCCCGCCGCCTGCAATTCGTCATTCTCGGTGCCGTTGGTCTTGTCATCGCTCCAGGTGCCGTTCTGCGCCTGTTCGCAATGCACCAGCTCATGCCCAAGGCCGACCGCGGGCGGCCGCGTCATCCACGGCTCGGACCCGTCGCCCACCTGCGTCCGGTTCGGGTTATAGTTCAGCGTGCTGCCCGACCCCGACCCCGGCGTGCCGTCCGACTGCTTCCAGCCCTGCCTGGTCGTGCCGTTCACCTTGTTCCCGTCCGCCGTCTCGATGATCTTCACCGGCTTCTTGCCGGGGGTATTGATCGAATCGATCAGGCTTTTCCCCGTCGGCGTGGCGTAAAGCTTGTCCAGATCCTTCGCGACCTGCGCCTGAAATTCGGGCGTGCCCTGTACGACCATGTTCTCGCCCACCTTCAGCGAGACCGAGCCAGCCGGGTTCTGGATCTGGCTCACCACCAATCCGCTGGGCAGAACCACGCTGGGCACGCCGACAATGCCGATCAGCGTGAAGATATGGCCGAACAGGATCAGGCCGCCCTTCGCCGTCGGGTCCAGCATCCGCGCCGCCGGCAGGCCCATGATCTTCACCGTGGGCGAACCAAAGGCGATCATGTCGGGCACGGGCGGCGGAATGCAGGTGCACAAATCGGTCTGCCGCGCCGCGGGCAATCCGCCGATCATCACCGTCACGGCACAGGGCGGAAGGATCGGCAGGGGCGCCCCCATGCAGATCGGGCAGGTATGCGGATCGGTCATGCGAGCCGCCGGAAAACCGACCATTGCCGAAAATCCTGAAAAACAATGGCAAAAGCCTAACGGCCCGCCCGCCAACCTGTCAAGGATCGCAACGCCGCCCGCCCGTGCCGATCCTCATGCAAAACATGTAGATTGCGCCTCAATATGATGATAAGGCATCATATTTCCCGATGATCCATCGTCGGGCAAAGCGGGCACGCAACCCACCCCGCGCATCGCTGCCAGCACCATGAACACAGGTTTCATCAACCCTCTTGGCGCCAAACTGCCGCGTCGCCGGCTGCGAAACCTCTCGCCCCTTCATCTTGGCCCAAATACCCTGCGGGGTGGTCCGGAGGGGTGCAAAACCCCTCCGGGGCCAGCCAAGGGGGCGCCAAGGCCCCAAAGCCTCAATCGCCCTGCACGCCGCCCTCGTTCGCCTGCCCGCGCGCGGCCTCGATGGCACGCCACTTGGCGACGTTCTCGTTATGCTGGGCCAGCGTGGTGGCAAAGGCGTGACCGCCCGACCCGTCCGCGACGAAATACAGGAAGTCCGTCTGCGCCGGGTTCAGCGCGGCCGCAATCGCCTCGCGGCCCGGATTGGCGATCGGCGTCGGCGGCAGTCCGTCGATCACATAGGTGTTCCATTTGGTCCGCGCGCGCAGCTCGCTTTGCCGCAGGCCGCGCTTCAGCACGCCCTCGCCCTTGGTGATGCCATAGATCACCGTCGGGTCGGTCTGCAACTTCATCCCCGCCCGCAGCCGGTTGACGAAGACGCTGGCGACCAGCGGCCGCTCCTCGGGCACACCCGTCTCCTTCTCGACGATCGAGGCCATGACCATCGCCTCTTCAGGCGTCTTGTAGGGCAGCCCCTCGGCCCGCGCGGCCCACAGGTCGGCCAGGATCTGCGCCTGATCCGCCTGCATCTTCGCCAGCAGGTCGGCCCGGCTGGCGCCCTTGTCCACCTCATAGGCATGGGGCGCCAGCGTTCCTTCGGGCGGCACGGCGGCAATCTCGCCCGACAGGAAATCCGCTTTCTTCAGCGCATCGACCACCTGCCACGAGGTCACGCCCTCGGCCAGTGTCACCTGCCAGCGCAGATCGCCATCGGCAACGGCATCTGTATATTCCTGTGGCGGGGCTGCGGCGGGGTCGAACTTGGCCACCTCGACGAACTGGTTCGTCGCCGGGTCCAGTTGCCGCAGCACGACCTCGGCCGTCGCCACGCCGATGCGGTAATTCACGTCGCGCCCGCAGGTCGATTGCCCGCCCGCCGTTAGCGCTTCCAGCACCTGCGCCATGCTGGCGGCGGGGGGAATCAGATAGCTTCCGAATTTCAGCCGGTCCGCCTTTTCGGAATAATCCGCGCCGATGCGAAAGATGCGGGCGTCGCTGACCGCGCCCTGCGTCTCCAGCGCGCGGCTGACCTTGGACAACGAATCCCCCCGCTCGACGCGAAAGCAGATGGCATCGGCCAGCGGCCCCGGCCCGCTGAACTGCTGCCGTCCCCAGGCAAGCAGCCCCGCCACCACGACGAACAGTATGATGAACAGCGTCAGCGCGTTCGAGGCGATGGCCCGCCACATGTCCCTAACGCACCTTGCCCAGCACCAGGCTGGCGTTCGTGCCGCCAAAGCCGAACGAATTCGACAGCGCCACGTCGATCTTGCGCTTCACCGCCTTGTTCGGCGCCAGATCCAGCCGCGGCGCGACCGCGGGATTGTCCAGGTTGATCGTCGGCGGTGCGATCTGGTCGCGGATCGCCAGCACGCAGAAGATCGCCTCGACCGCACCCGCGGCGCCCAGAAGGTGCCCGATGCTGGATTTCGTCGAACTCATCGTGGCATT
Source organism: Paracoccaceae bacterium (assembly GCA_047605605.1). Lineage (GTDB taxonomy): Bacteria > Pseudomonadota > Alphaproteobacteria > Rhodobacterales > Rhodobacteraceae > JAATGA01. The sequence goes on from JASGFG010000072.1 coordinate 5,114, forward strand.
GTCCGCCGCATCGCCCATCAGCCGTTCCACCGCGCCCAGCTCGATCGTGTCGGCCATAGTGCTGGTGCCGTGGGCGTTGATGTAATCCACATCCGCAGGCGTGATCCCCGCCCGCGCCAGCGCCGCCGACATGCTGCGGAACCCGCCGTCGCCATCCTCGGACGGGGCGGTGATGTGATAGGCATCGCCCGACAGGCCATAGCCCAGCACCTCGGCATAGATCTTGGCCCCGCGCGCCCTGGCGTGTTCCAGTTCCTCCAGCACCACGACGCCCGCGCCCTCGCCCATCACGAACCCGTCGCGGTCGGCGTCATAGGGGCGGCTGGCCTTTTCCGGCTCGTCCGGGCGTTTGGTCGACAGGGCCTTGCAGGCGTTGAAGCCCGCGATGCCGATTTCGGAAATCGGCGCCTCGGCCCCGCCGGCCACCATCACGTCGGCGTCACCCCACATGATCAGCCGTGCCGCATCGCCGATGGCGTGCGCGCCCGTCGAACAAGCGGTGACGACCGCATGGTTCGGCCCCTTGAAGCCGAACCGGATCGACACCTGACCCGAGATCAGGTTGATCAGGCTGCCGGGGATGAAGAACGGCGAAACCCGTTTCGGACCCTTTTCCTTGATCAGCACGGCGGTTTCCGCAATCGAGGTCAGCCCGCCAATGCCCGACCCGATCATCACGCCGGTGCGCAGGCGCGATTCCTCGTCCTCCGGCTCCCACCCGGCGTCTTTCACGGCCTGAACGGCGGCGGCCATGCCATACAGGATGAAGTCGTCCACCTTGCGGCGGTCCTTCGGCTCCATCCAGTCGTCGGGGTTGAAGGTGCCGTCGCTGCCATCGCCGAACGGGATCTCGCAGGCGTATTTCGTCACCACATCCGAGGCGTCGAACCGCGTGATCGGCCCCGCGCCGGACTTGCCGGCCAGAAGGCGGCTCCACGTCTCCTCGACCCCGCAGGCCAGCGGCGTGACCATCCCCAGACCCGTGACCACAACCCGACGCATGAACGCCCCCCGCTGAATTGCCTTTCCTGCCGGGTGATACACGCCGCGGGATGGCTTCGCAACCAAGGCAGGCCGGGGGCGGACATCTGCGGCGGCAGGCTGCCGGCTTGACGGAATCGCCCGGCTGCGACATCGTGAGAATGAACATTCATTCCCAAGGCCCGCCGATGCAAAGCCCCACCGCCCCCGAACAGCGCAGCGACGACCTTCTGGCGGCGGTCCGGCAGGTTTTTGCGGAAAAGGGGTTCGACGGCGCCTCGATGCAGGATCTGGCGCGCGGCGCTGGGATCAGCCCCGGCAACTTCTACCGCTATTTTCCGTCCAAGGCCGCGATTGTCGAGGCGATGATCGCCCGCGACATGGAACGGCTGGACCGCGATTTCGCCGAGGCCGAGGCTGCCCCCCACCCGCTGGAGGCGGCGCGCACCATGTTTCTGGCGCAGATCACCCTGACCACGACCGAGGATTGCAGCATCTGGGCCGAAATATCGGCCACCGCCATGCGCAAGCCGGAGATCGCCGCCCTTGCGCAAAAGATGCACAACCGCCTGCTGAACCGCGTGATCCGGTTCTTTGCCGCGGCATCGGGCCTGGCCGAAAGCGCGGCCGCAGATCATTTCCGCCCTCAGGCGGAACTGATCCTTCTTCTGGTAAAAGGCAGCAACATCAACCGGATGCTCAGCGGGGCCGCCCATCCCGATGTCGTGCCGCTTTTGGTCGGCATCGTCGACCGGATCATCGCCGACATCGCCCAGTCTTCGAAAGCGCAGTCCTCGAAAGCGCAGTCTTCGACGAAAGCCCTGCCCTCCACGAAAGCTCAGTCCCATGCGTAAACATTTCCTGCTTTTCCCGCTGCTTTTCGCGTTGGGGACACCGCTTCATGCAGAAACGCCCGTGGCAGAGCCGGCCGGGGAAAGCACCCTGCCCGCCATTTCGGTTTCAACGGTGGCCCGGCGGATGCTGCGCGACCGGGTGATCGCCTCGGGCCTGATCGGCCCGGTCGAGGAGGTGCGGGTCCAGCCGCTGATCGAGGGGCAGCCGGTCGAGGCGCTTATGGCCGATGTGGGCGACCGCGTGGCCGAAGGGCAGGTTCTGGCGAAACTGTCCTCCAGCACGCTGGAATTGCAGAAAAGCCAGTTCGTCGCACAACTCGCCTCGGCCCGCGCCACCATCGCCCAGGCCGAGGCGCAGCTGGTCGAGGCCACCGCCGCCTCGGACGAGGCCGCGCGGGTGAACGACCGCACCGCCGCGCTGCGCCAGCAGGGCACCGCCAGCCAGGCCGCCGCCGATCAGGCGCAGGCCAATGCCACCGCCGCCGCCGCCCGCGTGACCGTGGCCCAGCAGACGCTGGAGGCAGCCAAGGCGCAGGTCAATCTGGTGGCCGCGCAGATCGCCAATGTCGATCTGCAACTGTCGCGGACCGAGGTGAAGGCCCCCGTCGCGGGCGAGATCGCCGCGCGCAATGCCGTCGTCGGCGCCATCGCCACCGCCACCGGCCAGCCGATGTTCGTGATGATCCGCGACGGCGCGCTGGAACTGCGCGCCGATGTGGCCGAGGGCGATCTGGTCCGCCTAGCCGCCGGGCAGACCGCCGAGATCAACGCCGTCGGCGCATCGCGTGTGCTTTATGGCCAGATCCGCCTTGTGGAACCCACCATCGACAGCATCACCCGCCTGGGGCGCGCGCGGCTCAGCGTCGACAACCCCGATATGGTGCGTTCGGGCATGTTCGCCGATGCCGAAATCATCGTGGCCAGACGCGAGACGCTGGCCGTTCCGGTCAGCGCCGTGGGCGCGGACAAGGGCAGCGCGACGGTGATGGTCGTGACCGACGGCCGCGTCATCCGCCGCGCGGTGACAACCGGCATCCGCGATGGCGGCTGGGTCGAGATCACCGAAGGCCTGGCCGCCGGCGACACCATCGTCACGAAGGCCGGGTCCTTCGTACGCGACGGCGACCGGATCAACCCCGTTCCCGTGAACTGACGGGGACAGGCACATGAACTTTTCCGCCTGGGCCATCCGCAACCCCGTCGCGCCGATCCTGGCGTTCTTCATGGCGCTGCTGCTGGGGTGGCAGTCGTTCAACACCCTGCCGATCACCCGGTTTCCGAACATCGACGTGCCGCTGGTCGCCGTGACGGTCACGCAGGCCGGCGCCGCGCCCGCCGAACTGGAAAGCCAGGTCACAAAAGAGATCGAGGATGCCGTGGCGGGCATCAACGGGGTCAAGAACATCATCTCGACCGTGACCGACGGCATGTCGCGCACCGCGGTGGAATTCCGCATGGAAGTGCCGACCGACAAGGCCGTGCAGGATGTGAAAGACGCCATCGACAAGATCGTGGGCGACCTGCCCGCCGATGTGGACACGCCCATCGTCAGCCGCGTCGATGTCGAGGGGCAGGCGATCCTGACCTATGCCGCCACCGCCCCCAACATGACCATCGAGGAACTGTCCTGGTTCGTCGACGATGTGGTCAAGCGCGCGCTGCAAGGCAAGCCCGGCATCGGCCAGGTCGACCGCTATGGCGGCGCCGACCGCGAGATCCGGATCGAACTGGACCCGGTAAAGCTGGACAGCTACGGCATCACCGCACAGGCGGTCAGCCAGCAGTTGCGCTCGACCAACATCAACCTGGGCGCGGGCCGGTCGGAGCTCGGTTCCAGCGAACAGGCGATCCGCACGCTCGGCGATGCCTCGACCGTGGCGCAGCTGGCGCAGACGACCATCGCGCTGTCCTCGGGCCGGCATGTGCGGCTGACCGACCTTGGCCGCATCATCGACACCTATGAGGAATTGCGCAGCTTTTCCCGGCTGAACGGCGAACAGGTGGTGACTTTTGCCGTCTTCCGGTCGAAAGGCGCATCCGAGGTTTCGGTGGCCGAGGTCACGAATGCGACGCTGGACCAGATCCGCAAGGACCACCCCGAGGTGCAGATCAAGGTGGTGGACGAAACCGTCAGCTATACCTACGGCAACTATGAATCCGCCCTGCATACGCTGATGGAAGGGGCGCTGTTGGCGATCCTTGTGGTGCTGGCCTTCCTGCGCAACTGGCGCGCGACGCTGATTTCGGCCGTCGCCCTGCCCTTGTCGGCCATCCCGACCTTCTGGATCATGGACCTGCTGGGGTTTTCGCTGAACCTCGTGTCGTTCCTGGCGATCACCCTGGCCACCGGCATCCTGGTCGATGACGCCATCGTCGAGATCGAGAACATCAGCCGCCACATCCGCATGGGCAAGACCCCCTATCGCGCCGCGATCGAGGCGGCCGACGAGATCGGGCTGGCGGTGATCGCCACCACCATGACCATCGTTGCGGTCTTTGTTCCCGTCAGCTTCATGCCCGGCATTCCGGGGCAGTATTTCCGCCAGTTCGGCCTGACCGTCGCGATTGCGGTCCTCTTCTCGCTGCTGGTGGCGCGGCTGATCACGCCGATGATGGCGGCCTATCTGATGCGCTCCAGCGATGCCGCACACGAGGAACAGGCCGACGGCCCGTTCATGCGCGGCTATCTGGGCTTCATCCGCCGCACGCTGAAACATCCCTACCTGACGCTGATCGCGGCCATTGCGGTTCTGGCCGTCTCGGTCCACTTCATGATGAAGATCCCCGGCAGCCTTTTCCCGCCCGAGGATGTCAGCCGCATCTCGATTTCCGTCGAACTGCCGCCCGGCACGACGCTGGCCGAAACCGATGCGACGACCGAACAGATGCGCCAGACCATCGCCGACATGCCCGAGGTCAAGAACGTCTTCGTCCTTGGCGGGTCGTCGCCGACCGGCGATCTGGACATCCGGCGCGCCTCGTTCACGGTCGTGCTGCATGAACTGGACCCGTCGCTGATGCTGCGACTGTCGCAGGTGGGCCGGCAACTGCCGCTGATCGGGGCGCTGGTGCCGGCGGTGGAAAACCACGGTCGCACCACGCCGCAGATCGAGGTCGAGGCCGAGATCTTCCGCCGGCTGGCGCATGTGCCCGACATCCGCGCCTTCAAGCTGAACGACCGGGGCGACCGCGACATTTCCTTTGACGTGCTGTCGGACAACGAGGCCGACCTGAACGATGCCGTCGCCCGGCTGGAGGCGGGGCTGTCCGGCGACCCGCTGCTGGCCAATGTGGCGTCGGAAGGCGCCCTGCCCCGGCCCGAAATCCAGATCGTGCCGCGGGCGGATCAGGCGGCCCGGCTGGGCATCACCACGGCGCAGATCGCGGCGGTGGTGCGGGTGGCGACCATCGGCGATTTCGACGCCGCACTGGCCAAGCTGGTGATCGACGACCGGCTGGTGCCCGTCCGCGTCCGCCTGAACGACGCCACGCGCGAGGATCTGGAGCGTATCGGCGCGCTACGGCTGACGACCAGCACCGGGGCGACGGTGCCGCTGTCGTCCGTGGCCGACATCCGCATCGCCGAAGGCCCGTCGATGGTCGACCGGCTGAACCGCGAACGGCGCGCGACCATCGGGGCGAACCTGCCGCCCGGCGTGGCGCTTGGCCCCGCCACCGCCCGCGTGTGGGAGGTGGTGGCCGAAACCGACATGCCGCCTTCGGTCCGGGTGCGGGAATCCGGCGATGCCGAGATTCAGGCGGAACTCATGTCCTCGTTCTCGAATGCGATGATCATGGGGCTTTTGCTGGTGTTGACGGTGCTGATCCTGCTGTTCCGGTCGGTCATCCAGCCCTTCACCATCCTGTTCAGCCTGCCCCTTGCCATCGGCGGCGTGGCGGCGGCGCTGATCCTGACCAGTTCGCCGGTGTCGATGCCGGTGCTGATCGGCATCCTGATGCTGATGGGGATCGTGACCAAGAACGCCATCCTGCTGGTCGATTTCGCCATCGAGATGCGGGCGCAGGGCATGGACCGCATCAGGGCGGTGATGGAGGCCGGGCACAAGCGGGCGCGGCCCATCGTCATGACCTCGATCGCGATGTCGGCGGGGATGCTGCCCTCGGCGCTTGGCGTCGGCGCGGGCGGCACCTTCCGCGCGCCGATGGCGGTGGCGGTGATCGGCGGCATCATCGTGTCCACGGTGCTGTCGCTGGTGATCGTGCCGTCGTTCTTCCTGATCATGGACGACCTGTCGCGGCTGATGGGGCGGATCTTCGGCCGGCTGGTCGGCCGCAAGGAGGAAGAGCCCGCAGCCCCGGACAATGACGCGCTGGCCGCCCGGATCGACCGGCTGGATGCGGCGGGCCATGCGCTGGATGCACGGCTGGGCGCGCTGGAAACGGGTGGCGCGCAGGCGCGTCCGGGGCCAAAACCTCTGGTTGCGGAGTAGGCCGCGCATTCGCCCCGCGCCTTCGCGCGCTGGAAATCCGCACTGTTCGCTGCTATGGCGCGCGCGGGGATCCTTTGGGGAAGGTGGGCGGCGATGTTCGATCTTGGTGGGAAATGCGCTCTGGTCACGGGCGCATCGGGCGGCATCGGCGCAGAGATCGCCCGCGCCCTGCACGCGGCGGGCGCGACGGTGGGCCTGTCGGGCACGCGGGTGGAACCCTTGCAAGCGCTGGCCGCCGAACTGGGCGACAGGGTGCATGTCCTGCCCGCCGATCTGTCCGATGCCGCCAGCGTCGAGGCGCTGCCCAAGGCCGCGGTCGAGGCGATGGGGTCCATCGACATCCTGGTCAACAATGCCGGAATCACCCGCGACGGGCTGATGATGCGCATGTCCGACGACGACTGGCTGAGCGTGATCGAGGTCAACCTGAACTCCACCTTCCGCCTGTGCCGGGCGGTCCTGCGCCCGATGATGAAGGCCCGCTGGGGCCGGATCATCAACATCACCTCTGTCGTCGCCATGGCGGGCAACCCCGGACAGGCGAACTATGCCGCTGCGAAATCGGGCATCGCGGGCCTGTCGAAATCGCTGGCGCAAGAGGTGGGCAGCCGCGGCATCACCGTGAACTGCATCGCCCCCGGCCTGATCGAGACGGCGATGACCGACAAGCTGAACGACGAACAGAAGGGCAAGATCCTGGCCGGCGTGCCGATGGGCCGCATGGGCCGCCCGGTCGAAGTGGCGGCGGGCGTCGTCTATCTGGCGTCCGATGAGGCGGGCTATGTCACCGGCGCAACGCTTGACATCAACGGCGGTGGCGACATGCTGTAAGCCGCCCGGTCCCGGGGAAAGGGTTTGCGTTGCGCGGGCGCGCTTGGTATAGCGCCGCCTCAAGCGCCGGGCGCATGTCCGACCGCGGGGCCTTTCGGGGCCGGAACCATATCCCCATCTCGGGGCAGGAAACGAAAGCCGGGATTGTCCCGCAACGTAGAGGAAGACTGGACATGAGCGACATCGCCGATCGCGTGAAGAAGATCGTCGTCGAGCATCTGGGTGTGGACGCCGACAAGGTGACCGAGAATGCCTCGTTCATCGACGATCTGGGCGCGGACAGCCTCGACACCGTGGAACTGGTGATGGCCTTCGAGGAAGAGTTCGGCATCGAGATCCCGGATGACGCCGCCGAAACCATCCAGACCTTTGGCGATGCGGTGAAGTTCATCACCGAAGCCGCATAAGGTTTCCATTCCCGTCAGGGAATCGAAGGGCGCCCCGAAACCGGGCGCCCTTTTTGTTTCGAGGTGGCCCAGATGCCGGGACGGCACAGGCGCTGTCGCAGCCTGCTCCTAAGAGGCAAGTGGCGCGGTCGGGGCCATGTTGACGCGCCGAGCCCTGGGCAAAGACCCCCGCAGTCCCTGCGCTGAGGCGTTTGCCGCCATGGAGGCGAAGGCCACCCGCGGGTCGAGTGTCGGGCGCACAGACCGGCTCCAAGGGCCGATATGGCAGCCATGCAACCGGGGACAGGGAATCACGCCCTGAGGCCATCGGTGCGCCCGTGAAGCCGCCGCTCCGCGGCAGCCTTTCGCGGCCGGACCAATCCCTTCCGCTCACACTTTGGAAAGCTTCCTCAAAATCCTGGCGCGATGAGGTAATACCATCACGGGCACCGAGCCGAGCACCACAAACATCCGTATGGAACTCCTCTCCGCCCTCAAGGCGCTGCAATCTCTGGACCCTGCCGAGCCGCTGCCCATCATCCTGCGCACCGACAGCCTCTACCTCGTCAAAGGGGCCACCGTCTGGTCGCGTACCCGAGAACCGAAAGGGCCCCTGAGCCAGTCCCTATGCGCTCTGTGGGGGCTCCCTGTGGCGATGGAGGTGGCCGGAGCCATGTCTGTCCGGTTCTGCCTGACTCCAGGAGATAAATACGTCCCATCGGACCCCCGCCCCCCTAAACAATTTACTTAACATGTTTATGGGGGTGACGGAGACGAGGTGCAGCTTACAGGGCTTGGTCACGGCCCCTGACAGGGTTGCTTTGGGAGCGTTGGGGCTTGTGACCTAGCTGTTATAGGGATGATCAATGTGGGCAGGTAGGGGCTCCCGTGACATGCATCACGTCTCCGCCCCCTCCTCCCAGTCCTCTCCTGTGGTCTGCCCTTTATCGGCATCTGACAGGGGCACCCCACCCATTCTTCTTGTGGGAAGCTGTCCATGATGCGCTCCCCCGTAAGGGTCAGGTCCCTCTCCGTTGCACCCGCAGCGATCAGGTCTGCCCGACGGCGCAAGGCTTCGGCATAGGCTTCTCTCTCCGATGCGGTAGGCAACGATGCCGCATCCGACAGTGAAAGCCTCCGCCGCGCTGCTTCAATCTCCCGCTCTACCTTGGCGTGATGCTGGGTCCATGCCTTGACGGCTTCCTTCTCGGAATCGCCCAGCTTCGCCTTGAACTCGCGCTTGGTGATGATCCCGGCAACGTCCTTCGGGACCCTCCTGCGATACTGGAAAGTGCCCGTTTTGGTGCGCTCTACGTGCTTCAAGACAAGTCCCATGTGTGCCCCGTGTGTGCCTGAATGTGCACCGGGAGGAGAGTTATGTCACAGAAGTTATTGAGAAATATGGCCGTCACAGGCACACAATGGAGCGGGTAGCGGGAATCGAACCCGCCCCATCAGCTTGGAAGGCTGAGGCGCTACCACTACACCATACCCGCCGCTCTGTCCGGGAACGCCCGGCGCGACGGGGCAGAAGATCCCGCCGCTTGGGGGCTTGATAGCCGCATTCGGACAGGCCCGCAAGCCATTGAGGGTGCAGCGCCTTCGCTCAGCGCCGGTCCAGCGCGCGCTGCACATGGGCAATCGCGGCCGCGGTCGCCGCCTCGGGCGACAGGGCGGATGTGTCCAGGATCAGCGCATCTTCCGCCGGTCGCAACGGCGCATCCGCCCGCCCCATGTCGCGCGCGTCCCGTTCACGCACCTCGGCCAGAACCGTGTCGAAGCCCGCCGCGCCGCCCTCGCCCCCCAGTTCCAGCCAGCGGCGGCGGGCGCGCACTTCGGGGCTGGCGGTCACGAACAGCTTCACCTCGGCCTCGGGGCAGATGACCGTGCCGATGTCGCGGCCGTCAAGCACCGCCCCACCTTCGGCGCGCGCAAGGCGCCGCTGAAAGGCCACCAGCGCCGCCCGCACCGCCGGGATCGCCGCCACGCGCGAGGCCGCCTGCCCGGCCGCCAGCGTGCGCAGATCGTCGCGGGCAAGGTCGGCGGGCGTCAACCGTTCGGCTGCCGCGACGGGATCGCCCCCCAGGACCCCGACAGCCCGGTAAAGAAGGCCGGTGTCCAGATGGGCAAAGCCGAAGCGGGCGGCCACAGCCCGGCTGATCGTCCCCTTGCCCGCAGCGGCAGGGCCGTCGATCGCCACGGTAAAGATCATAGGGCGGCTCCTTGTTGCGCTGTGCCGCTGAAGGCTTAGCGCGCGCAAGCCGGGGCGTGAAGCCGCATCTCGGCGGTGCAAACGGCCGGATCAGGCGCGGCAAAGACAAACGGCCCGCGCGATGCGGGCCGTGCGCCTGTGTCCCGGCTGCGCGTCACAATTGCGCGGCGACATCCTCGGGCACGTCGAAATTGTGGGTGACGGTCTGCACGTCGTCATCCTCTTCCAGCGTGTCGATCAGCCGCATCAGCTTTTGCGCGGTGTCCAGATCGACCTCGGTGGTGGTCTGGGCCTTCCAGATCAGTTTCGTCTCGGTCGATTCGCCCAGGGCCTTTTCCAGCGCCTCGGACACGTCCGACAGGCTTTCGACCGAGCAATAGATCCAGTGGCCGTCCTCGTCCGATTCCACGTCGTCCGCACCCGCCTCCAGCGCGGCCATCATCACATCGTCGGCCGACCCGGCCGAGGCGGGATAGGAAATCTCGCCCACCCGGTCGAACCCATGGGAAACCGAGCCGGTCTGCCCGAGGTTGCCGCCCGATTTGGTGAAATAGCTGCGCACATTCGACGCGGTGCGGTTCAGGTTGTCGGTCAGCGCCTCGACGATGATGGCGATGCCGTTCGGGCCATAGCCCTCATACCGGATCTCGCTGTAGTCGCCCGCATCGCCCATCTGCGATTTCTTGATGGCGCGGTCGATCACGTCCTTGGGCATCGACTGGGCCTTGGCGGCCTTGACGGCCAGACGCAGGCGCGGGTTCTTTTCGGGGTCGGGGTCGCCCATCTTGGCGGCGACGGTGATTTCCTTGGAAAGCTTCGAGAACATCTTCGACCGCAGGGCGTCCTGCTTGCCCTTGCGGTGCTGGATGTTGGCCCATTTGGAATGGCCGGCCATGTGACCTTCTCCGATACGTCAATCTGGTGTGCGACGCCTATAGCCCAAGCCCCGGCGCACCCGCAACCCCGTCACGCGGATGCCGGCGCGCGCCCGACCAGCACCGCGAACCGCCAATGACGAAACGGCGCGTCCACCTGATGAAGCCCGGCCTCAGCAAGCCACAGCAACTGATCCGGCACGCTGGCGCAAAGGTCATGCTTCATCCGGTCGGCGGCGGCGGCCACCTCGGCCTCACTCACGCCCGCGGCACGGATCTGCGCGTGCCAGAGACGGACCTGCCGCGCCTCGGTCTCGGCGTCGGGACCTGCCACCTGCTCGGCATTGATGAACCAGCCGCCGGGCTTCAGCGCCGCCCTGACCCGCGCGAACAGCGCGCGCTTGTCGGCGTCGGGCAGATGGTGGATCGCCAGGGCCGAGATCACCGCATCCCAGGGGCCTTCGGGCAGGCGTTCGGCCATGTCCTCGACCGAAAAGCTGATGCCCGGCACCCCCGCCAGCCGCTCGCGTCCCTTTTCCAGCATCGCCTCCGAGGCATCGGACAGATGCACCAGCGCGTCGGGAAATCGCGCCTTGACAATGCCCGCGAACAAGCCCGTCCCCGCGCCCAGGTCAAGGATGCGCAGCGGCCCCGGCAATTCGGCCAGCAGTTCCAGCCCGGTGCCATAGAAATCGTCGAACCGCGGGATCAGCTTGCGCCGCATGGCGTCATAGCTCGCCGCATGGCGGGTGAATGTGGCGGCGGCCTCGGACATCAGAACGCCCGGAAGGTCATGGTCGTCAGCGTGCGGACGATATGGGGAATGTCGAACAGCTTTTCCGACAGGTAATGCCCCACGTCCCGGTCGTCGGGGATATAGACCTTGGCCATCAGGTCGAAATCGCCGCTGGTGGAATAAAGCTCGCTGACGACCTCGCGGTCCCAGATGGCATCGGCAACCTCATAGGTCTTGCCGGGGGTGCAGCGGAACTGGACGAAGACAAGGGCCATGGCGCGAACTCCGGGTTTTTCCCGACCATAGGGCGCGGGGGGGCGGAAGGGAAGAAGGGGGGCGCTGCCCCCCTCGGGCTTCGCCCCGACCCCCCGGAGTATTTCCGAAAGGGAAAATCCGGACAGGGCTTTCCCTTTTCCAAATACTCCCGCCGGAGGCATTGCCCGAGCCGGTTGGCGCGGCACGCGCCAGAGGCGAGACAAAAGGCTTGCGCCGCAGGCGCGCTATTCCGCTTCGGGTGCGGTCAGGGTCAGCGCGGACGGCGCCGGGCGCAGATCGGCAACCGACAGCGGCGCGCGCGGGCGGGCAAGACTGGCGCGCACCACCCAGTGCAGGCGCTTTTCCGCGCGGGTGATCGCCACATAGGCGAGGCGTTTCCACAGCGGCAGCCCCGCCTCGCTGCGGTTTGAGGCGGCGGCGGCATAGATGTCGGGGGCGAAGACCTGCACCTCTTCCCACTGCGAGCCTTGCGCCTTGTGGATCGTCACCGCCGCGCCGTGCAGGAAGGCCGCGCCCATGGTGGCGGCGGCGGGGATGAAGGGTTCCTCCTCGCCCGGCTTTTCGATCTTGATGATCGAGGCGGCGGACAGCTGCGGGTCCTCGGCGCCGATCACATGCAGGCGGGCGAAACCGGACCGCGTGCCGGGGCCGAGGTAGATCACCTGCGCGCCCTTGATCAGCCCCCGCGCCTCCAGATCAATGCGTTTCTTGCGGTGCTTCAGCGGCAGCTCGATCCCGTCGCAGATCAGGGGTTCCCCCGGCAGCATCTGATCCTCGGGCGCGCCGTGGACCGAGCGGAAGGCGTTGATCAGCCGGATCCGCGTCTGGTTGCGCCAGACCAGCACCGGGCTGCGCGCCATCAGGTCGGCATCCACCCGTTCGGCCCAGAGCACGCGGTCGTCGCGGCGGGCGGCGGCGCGGATCATGTCCTCGAACGCCTCGAAGGTCAGGGCGTCGTCGCCAAGCGCATGGGCCAGGTCGAGGATCGGGTTGTCCTGCGTCTGGCGGTGGATACGGTGCAGGATCAGCTTGCGGCTGTCGCCCATCTTGTCGAAGACCATCTCGCCCGACTGGCCCACCGGGGCCAGCTGTGCCGGGTCGCCGAACAGCACCAGCGTCGGAAAGATCTCGCGCAGGTCGTCGAACTGGCGTTCGTCCAGCATCGAGCTTTCGTCGATGAAGCCCACGTCCAGCGGTTCATCCCGGCGTTTCCAGCCGGTGATGAAATCCGACCCCCGCAGCCCCGCAGCCGCCAGCGCGCCGGGGATCGAGGCGACGGTCTGGTAGAACGCATGTGCCCGGTCCAGCGCCTGATCGGTCAGCCCCTCGACCACCGGGCGCTCGCCCTGCCCGGCCAGCCATTCGGCGATCTTTTCATACTGCGGGTCGTAGACCGGAGTATAAAGGATGCGGTGGATCGTGGTCGCCGGCACCCCGCGCAGGCGCAGGACGGACGCCGCCTTGTTGGTGGGGGCCAGCACCGCCAGCGTCCGGCGGTCCTTGCGGCGCTTGCCCTCCCAGTCGCCGGAGACGACATCGACCCCGGCTTCGGTCAGCGCCCCGGTCAGCCCGGCCAGCAGCATCGTCTTGCCCGACCCGGCCTTGCCGATCACCGCGAGGACCGAGCTTTTGCCCTCGGCCCGCGGGGTCAGCGCGCCGTCGTCAAGGTCGATGCCCATCGACAGAAGCTCGGCCGAAACGCGGTCGAAGGCCTCGGCCTGGTCGTCGGAAAGGGCGGGAAGGGTCGTCAGCATGGCGCGACCATAGGCGAGGTCGCGCGCGAGGGCCAGAATGGATCAACGCCATCCGGCGCGCGTGCCCTGCGGCCGGTCGTCCGGGAGGGCATCTGGATCAGCGGAAAGGGGGAAAGGCAGGGATGGCCGGGGCGTTTCCCCCCTTGCCGCCCTGCCGGCCGGCGTTTCCCGTTTCAGTGGACTGGGCGGCCCTTTCCCTCCGGGGGCGGATCGGCGCGACCGCCGATCTCGGCCTCGGCGACGGCCAGCGCCTCTTCGGTCTTGGCGACCAGCCCCGTCAGCCCGTTCTTCGCGGCATAGGACCGCAAATCCTCAAGCACGTCGAAAATCCATTCATGCCCCATCGTCACGCCAGCCGTTCCGTCCATCATGCGCCTCTGTGCCGCTTCATAGCACGATCGGCGCATTTTGCTGCCATTCCGTTACCGCCGCCCCGGTGGCAAAGAAAAACGCCGCCGCGACACGGGGGACGCGACGGCGGATCATGGCGCGGCAGGGCTGGCGGTCAGGCCGTTGGCCCGGCCTCCAGCACGTCGGCCAAGGTGCGCAGCCCGATGCGCGGCGACTGGACAAGAACCGCCATGTTGCCGGGTTTATGCTGGTTCTTCAGCATCTTGCTATGGGCCTGCGGGATTTCGGCCCAGGAAAACACCTCGGACATGCAGGGGTCGATCCGGCGTTCGCACATCAGCTTGTTCGCCGCCGCCGCCTGTTTCAGATGGGCGAAATGGCTGCCCTGAAGACGCTTCTGGTGCATCCACATATAGCGCACGTCGAAGGTGCAGTTGAAGCCCGAGGTCCCGGCGCAGATCACCACCATGCCGCCCTTCTTGACCACCAGCGAGGAGACGGGGAAGGTCGCCTCGCCCGGATGTTCAAACACCATGTCGACGTTCACGCCCTTGCCGGTGATGTCCCAGATCGCCTTGCCGAACTTGCGCGCCTCTTTCAGCCAGTCGTTGTATTCGGGGCTGTTGACCTTGGGCAGTTGGCCCCAACATTTGAACTCGTTGCGGTTGATCACGCCCTTGGCGCCCAGCGACATAACGAAATCGCGCTTCGATTCGTCCGAGATCACCCCGATCGCATTCGCGCCCGCCGTATTGATCAGCTGGATCGCGAACGACCCCAGCCCGCCCGACGCGCCCCAGACCAGCACGTTCTGCCCCGGTTGCAGGTCATGCGGCGGGTGGCCGAACAGCATCCGGTAGGCGGTGGCCAGCGTCAGCGTGTAGCAGGCCGATTCCTCCCACGTCAGATGTTTCGGCCGCGGCATCAGCTGCTGCGCCTGCACGCGGGTGAACTGCGCGAAACTGCCGTCGGGCGTCTCATAGCCCCAGATCCGCTGGCTGGGGGAAAACATCGGATCGCCGCCGTTGCATTCCTCGTCGTCGCCGTCGTCCTGGTTGCAGTGGATCACCACCTCGTCCCCGACCTTCCAGCGTTTCACCTTGTCGCCCACGGCCCAGACGATGCCCGAGGCATCGGAGCCTGCGATGTGATAGGGCTGCTTGTGGCCGTCGAAGGGGCTGATCGGCACGCCCAGGCCCGCCCAGACGCCGTTGTAGTTGACGCCCGCCGCCATCACCAGCACCAGCACCTCGTGGCTGTCGATCTTCCAGGTGTCGACCACCTCGACCTGAAAGGACTTGTCGGGCTCGCCATGGCGTTCGCGGCGGATGGCCCAAGCATACATCTGTTTCGGCACATGGCCGAGGGGCGGCATCTCGCCGATTTCATACAGATCCTTGATCGGCGCGTCATAGGTGACGGTATCGGGGTTCGTGTCCAAGGCCATGGCCCTCTCCATATTCGCGTGCCGCACCGCAGAATCGCGGCGGTGATGGGCAAGGGATAAAATCCGATACGCAACATTGCAACAACAATTGCCGCCTGATTGTAATTTTATGTCCGCCGCGACGCGGCATCGGCGAGTTCCAGCCGCTGCACCACGGGTGCCGCATAAAAGCCGATCAGATCGGCGCTGCCTTGCGTCGGCCGCAGGTCCGCGCCGACGATCCCCCGCGCGACCAGCGGGGCCAGCCCCTCGTCCAGCGTGGGGCCGATCCCGGCCGGCGACAGCTTCAGGATCGCCCCCGCGCCTTCCAGCCGGTCGGCCAGCCGGGCCACCTCGGCCGCCAGGGCCTCGCGGTCCGCGGGCCGGGCGG
>JASGFG010000073.1:0-20217 GCA_047605605.1 Paracoccaceae bacterium
TGACATGAGCGAACCCGTCGTCCTGATCCCCGGCCTGATGGCCGATGCGCGGCTGTTCCTGCCGCAGATGGTGGCGCTTGGCGCAAGGCACAGCTTTCAGGTCTGCCTGCCGGTTGGCGGCCAGTCGGTCGAGGATATCTCGTCGCTGATCCTGGCGCAGGTGCCGCAGAAATTCGCGCTGGTCGGGCACGGGCTTGGCGGGGCGGTGGCGCTGGACATCATCCGACGCGCGCCGGAACGGGTGACGCGGGTGGTGCTGATGGCGACCGATCCGCTGGCCGAAACCCCGGTGATGGCCGCCGCCCGCGAGGCGCGGATCGTCGCCGCGCGCGCCGGGCGGCTGGGACAGGCCATGGCCGAGGAAATTCCCGCCGCGGCCCTGGCGCCCGCCGAATGGCGCGACGATGTTCTGGCGCTGATCCGCGACATGGCCTTCAATCTGGGCGAGGGGGTGTTCCTGCGCCAGTCGCGCGCGCTGCAACGCCGGCCGGACCAGCAAAAGACCTTGCGCAAGTCCATGCTGCCCACGCTGGTGATCGCCGGGATGGCGGATACCGTGGTGCCCCTGCGCCGGGCAGAGTTTCTGGCCGGGATCATGCCCTTTGCCACGCTGCATCCGGTGGCCGATGCGGGGCATCTGCCCTCGCTGGAACAGCCCGAGGAGGTCAGCGAGGCGCTGGCCCGGTTCCTGTCCGGGCCGGTGCTGCTGAAGTGATCAGCCCGAGGCGAGCTGGATCGCCGGCTTGCCCTTGCGCACGGGCCGGGGCGTCCCGGCATTGGCGTCGATGAAGTTCAGGATCAGCGGGCGGATGTTCAGCCGCCAGCTTTTCCCGGCAAAGATGCCATAGTGGCCAGCGCCGGGCTCCAGATGCTGGGCCTTTTTCTCGTCCGGCAGGCCGGTCAGCAGGCGCAGTGCCGCGACGCACTGGCCGGGGGCCGAGATGTCGTCCTTTTCCCCTTCGACCGTGTGGACGGCGACTTGGGTGATGGCGCCAAGGTCGACCCTCTTGCCCGCGACGACAAATTCGTTCTTCGCGATTTCGAGGTTCTTGAAGATCCGCCCGACCGTCGAAAGGTAGAATTCGGCGGTCATGTCCATGACGGCAAGGTATTCGTCGTAGAACCTGTTGTGGGCATCCTGGTCCGACGCCTCGCCCCGGGCGGCGCGCATGATCTGGTCGGAAAAGGCGGTGGCATGGCGGTCGAGGTTCATGGTGATGAACCCGTTCAGCTGCAACAGCCCCGGATAGACCAGCCGCCCGGCGCCCTTGTATTTGAACCCGACGCGCTGGATGGCGAACTGCTCCAGTTGGCCCATGGTGACGCGGTTGCCGAAATCCGTCACCTCGGTCGGCGTGGCGTCGGGGTCGATCGGCCCGCCGATCAGCGTCAGGGTGCGGGGCTGGGCCGCGGGATCCTCGGCCGCCAGATAGGCGGTCGCAGCCAAGGCCAGCGGCGCGGGCTGGCAGATGGCGATGACATTGGTATCCGGCCCGAGAAAGCGCAGGAAATCGACGAGGTAGAGCGTATAATCCTCGATATCGAATTTGCCTGCCGACACCGGAATGTCGCGGGCGTTGTGCCAGTCGGTCACATAGACCTCGGCATCGGGCAGCAGGCTGGCCACGGTCGACCGGCACAGCGTCGCGTAATGCCCCGACATCGGCGCCACCAGCAGGATCTTGCGCGCCATCGGCGCCCGGCGGCGGACCGAGAAATGGATCAGGTTGCCAAAGGGCTTTTCCACCACGGTCTTCACGTCGACCAGATGGTCGGTCCCGTCCTCGCCCACGATGGAACGGATGCCCCAGTCGGGCTTGACCACCATGCGGGAAAAGCTGCGTTCCGTCACGTCGCCCCAGGCGGCCATCAGCGGCAGCATCGGGTTCATCGAAAGCGCGAAGGCCGGATAGGAGGCAAGCGCACGCGCCGAGGCGCCCAGCCACTCATTCGTGTTGCGGACGCTTTCCATCAGATCGTAGGTGGTCATATACTTCATGGCGTCTCCTTGGCCGGGGAGGGCCCGGTCAAAACCGTCGCACCCCCCAGGCACAGGCGACGTATGCTGCGTAGCAGCAAGAATAGGGGGGAAAGTTCTACATGACAACTGCCGACAGCGGTGCTGATACTAAAGTCGAGCGTCTGACGGAAAACCTTCAGAAAATGGAAGGGCTGACCCAGCGTCTGGCCGCCGCCATGGCCCGCAGGCGTCAGGCCGATCCGGCGCTGGCCGGCCCCTCGGGCGAGGTCTATACCAAGGCCGCGGCCGCCTATCTGGCCGAGATGATGCAGAACCCAGCGAAGATTCTGGAACATCAGGTCGGCTATTGGGGCAAGACGCTGAAGCACTATGTCGAGGCGCAGCAGGCGCTGGCCGGCGGAGAGTTGAAGGCCCCGCCCGACGAAACCCCGCGGGACCGCCGTTTCGCCAACCCCCTTTGGGAAACGCATCCGTTCTTCAACTATCTCAAGCAGCAATACCTGCTGAACTCCGAGGCGATGACGAATGCGCTGTCGGACATGAAGATCGACGATCCCGTCGACCGGCGGCGGGTGGATTATTTCATCCGTCAGATCGTCGACATGTTCGCCCCCACGAACTTTCTGGCAACGAACCCCGAAGCCCTGCAAAAGGCGGTGGAGACGCAGGGCGAAAGCCTTGTGCAGGGCCTGGAAAACCTTGTCCGCGACATCGAGGCCAACGAGGGCGAGATGCTGGTGACGCTGGCCGACAAGACGGCCTTCACCGTCGGCGACAATATCGGCACGGCGCAAGGCTCGGTCGTCTATCGCAACCGGATGATGGAGGTCATCCAGTATGCGCCGACCACCGAAAAGGTCCACAAGACGCCGCTGGTGATCTTTCCGCCGTGGATCAACAAGTTCTACATCCTGGATCTGAAGCCGCAGAACAGCCTGATCCGCTGGGTCGTCGATCAGGGCTATACCCTGTTCGTGATCAGCTGGGTGAACCCCGACGCGAGCTATGCCAGCATCGGGATGGATGACTACATCCGCGACGGATACCTGCGCGCCATTGCCGAGGTGCGGCGGATCACCGGCGAAAAGCAGGTCAATGCCGTCGGCTATTGCATCGCGGGCACCACGCTGGCGCTGACGCTGGCGCATCTGGAAAAGGCGGGGGACAAGTCGGTGAAGTCCGCCACCTTCTTTACCACGCTGACCGATTTCCGCGATCAGGGCGAGTTCAGCGTTTTCCTGACCGACGATTTCGTCGACGGGATCGAACGGCAGATCGGCGTCGACGGCATCCTGTCCAGCTTTTTCATGAGCCGGACCTTCAGCTTTCTGCGGTCGAATGACCTGATCTATACCCCGGCGATCCGCAGCTACATGATGGGCGAGGCGCCGCCCGCCTTCGACCTGCTGTTCTGGAACGGCGATTCCACCAACCTGCCCGGAAAGATGGCGGTCGAATACCTGCGCGGCCTGTGCCAGAGGAACGAATTTGCCGGCGAGGGCTTCAACGTCTTCGGCCATCCGGTGTCGCCCGCCGACATCAGGCTGCCGATCTGCGGCATCGCCTGCGAGACGGATCACATTGCCGCCTGGAAGGCCAGCTTCAACGGCTTTCGCCGGTTCGGGTCCAAGGACAAGACCTTCATCCTGTCGGAAAGCGGCCATATCGCCGGGATCGTCAATCCACCGTCCAAGGGCAAATATGGCCACTGGACCAACGGTGCCCCCGAGGGCGAGCCGGAGGTGTGGAAGCGTCAGGCCGACTTTACCCCCGGATCGTGGTGGCCGCGGTGGGAGGCCTGGCTGGCGGAACGGTCGGGGCCGATGATCCGGGCGCGCGTGCCGGGCGATTCGGGGGCCGAGATTCTGGGGCCTGCGCCGGGCAGCTATGTCTCGATGCAGCCAAACCCCTGATCGCACGGGCTTTCGGCGGGGCTTCGGCGGGTTTCCGCTAGGTCATGCTGCACTGCAGAAACAGGATTGATTTTCTGCGGTGCAGCATCTATATCTCATGCACAGGAAATCAGCAGATACCGGGGTCGCCAGCCTGACGACCCGGACTTTCAGGAGCATGACATGAGCAAGACCCCCGACTTCACCAAAGTCTTCCAGGACGCTTTCGCCTCGTTCCCGGTCGACGCTTCGGCCTTTCAGAACGCGTTCAAGACCCAGGCCGCCATCGGCGAGAAGCTGACGAAAGTGGCGCTGGAAGCGGCCGAGAAGTCGACCGAGATTTCGGCGAAATGGGCCAAGGACACCATCGCGAAACTGTCGGATGTGTCGAAAGCCAAGACCGAGCCGACCGAATACACCAAGGCCGCGACCGATTTCGCTTCGGCTGCTGCCGAGATGGCTGCGGAAAACCTGGCCGCCTTTGCCGAAGTGGCAAAGAAAGTGCAGATGGAAACCGTCGAACTGATGCTGGCCGCCGGCAAGGATCTGTCCGAGGATGCGACCGCCGCGGTGAAGAAAGCCACCGCCGAAGTCACCTCGGTCGCCAAGAAAGCTGCTGCCGCGGCCAAGTGAGCGCCGTTTTGTAAGTGGTGGGGCGCATCATCCGATGCGGGGGCGGGCCTTGTGCCCGCCCTTTGTTTTTCAAACTTTCTTTTTGAAGGTTGCCGTCCTAAGGTTTCTTTCGCAGGTGCAACATGCCGGGGGGGAATGCGCGATGGCCGATACCGATAAACCGCTTCTGATCAAGCGCTATGCCAGCCGCAGGCTCTACAACACCGAAACCTCGGATTACGTCACGCTGGAGGACATCGCCGGTTTCATCCGCGCCGGGCGCGAGGTGCAGATCGTCGACCTGAAATCCGGCGACGACCTGACGCGGCAATACCTGCTTCAGATCGTGGCCGAGCATGAAAGCAAGGGCGAAAGCGTTCTTCCCATCGCCGTGCTGACCGATCTGGTTCGCAGCTATGCCACCGGAATGCAGGCGGTGATGCCGCAATTCCTGGCCTCCAGCTTTGACATGCTGCGCGAACAGCAGGCGAAGATGATGGAGAATTTCAGCCATTTCCCCAATCCGATGGCTAATGTCCCCGGCTTTGACGCGCTGCGCAAGCAGCAGGAGGCGTTCATGAAGTCGATGATGGGCGGCTGGCCGATGCCCGGCGCCTCTTCCGGTCCCGCGCGCGAGGAGGATGAGGCCGCTGCCGGTCCCGACGACATCGCCCAGATCAAGAAGCAGCTGGCCGAGTTGCAGAAGAAGCTGTCGAAACTCTGACCCATGGGCACCGCGCAGGGCCGCCTGACGCTCTGGGGGGTCGAGGTTTATCTGGCGGTGGCCGAAGAGGGGTCGATCTCGGCCGCGGCGCGCCGGCTGGGGGTTTCCGTTTCCGCCGTCAGCCAGCAGCTTGCCGGGATCGAGGCGACACTGGGCGCGGCGCTGGTCGACCGCGCCGTGCGGCCGCTGGGGCTGACCCCTGCGGGGCAGATGTTCCGCCGCCACGCCCAGGCGATGCTGGATGCCGAGGCCGGGGCGCGGGCGGAACTGGCGGTGGCCGATCTGTCGGGCCTGACGGTGCTGCGGCTGGGGATGATCGAGGATTTCGAGGCCGACGTGACGCCCCGCCTGCTGACCGATCTGGCGCAGGATCTGAAAGGCTGCCGTTTCCTGCTGGAAACCGGGGCGAGCCATCGGCTTCTTGACCTGCTGGAGGCACGGGCGCTGGATATCGCCGTCACGGCCGAGGATGATGCGCCCGACGACTGGCGCGAGCGCCATCCGCTGCTGTCCGACCCCTTTGTCGCGGTCGTGCCCTGCGACGGGGCAAAGGGTTTGCCGCTGATCCGCTATACCGCGCGGCACCTGATGGGGCGGCAGGTCGCAGCGCATCTGGCGCGGGCCGGGACGCAGATCGATTCGCGGTTCGAGCTGGACAGCTATCACGCCATCCTTGCGATGGTGGCGGCGGGGCAGGGCTGGGCGATCCTGACGCCCCTGGCGCTGCATCACGCGGCGCAGTTCCGGGGCGCGGTGCGGGCGCTGCCGCTGGACCGCGCGCCGCACCCCCTGCCGCCGCTGTCGCGGGTCTTGTCGCTGTCGGCGCGGGCGGGGGTGTTGCAGGACATGCCCGCGCAGGTCGCGACCCGGCTGCGCGGGCTGATCAGGACGCAGGTGGTGGCGCCGTCCCTGGGCCAATGGCCGTGGCTGAACGGGGCGTTGCAGGTCTTGTAGAATTTCTGGCTGATCACCTTTGGCCGGCCTCGGAGGGGTTTTGCACCCCTCCGAACCTCCCCGCAGGGTATTTGGGCCAAGATGAAGGGGGAAGTTCAGGCGCGCACTTCGTCCGCCGCTGCGCAGATGGCCGCCGCGATGAAGTCGAGTTCATCCAGGCTCAGCCGCGTCGGCAGCCGCACGTCGCAGGCGCGCATCAACATGGCGCGGGTCTGCGGTAGGTCGGGCAGGTCGCCCAGGAACTGCCAGTTCCAATAGGCGCGGGCATTGCCTTCGGACAGGCCGAAGACCTGCACCGAGATGCCGCGTTTCTTCGCCGCCGCCTGAAAGGCCAGGGCCTGGGCATCGGTCCAATCGCCGGTCAGGTTGAACTGGATCGAATCCGGGGCGCGTTCCTCGGGCGGCAGGGGGGCGGGCACGGCCAGCCAGGGGCTTTCGTCCAACTGCGCGGCGACATGGTCGTGGTTGGCCCGGCCGCGCGCCACGCGCCCCGCCACCTCCGGCAGTTGCGGGCGGATCACCGCGGCCGACAGGTTCTGCATCCGCATGTTGTACAGCGGCAGGCGGTTCTGCCAGTGCCCGAACGAGTTTTGCAGACCGGGATGCTTTTTCCAGTTCTGTTCATAGGCGCCCGACATGATTATCGCGCGCGCCGCCAGTTCGGGGTCGTCGGTGATCAGCACCCCGCCTTCGCCCGCATTCACCAGCTTGTAGGACTGAAAGCTGAAACAGCCGATCTTGCCGATGGTGCCGACCTTGCGCCCGCCCCAGACGGTGCCAAGGCTGTGCGCCGCATCCTCGATGACCGGGATGCCGCGCGCGTCGCAGGCGGCCATGATCGCATCCATGTCCGAAGTATGGCCGCGCATGTGGCTGATGATCACGGCATCGGCGTTTTCGATTTTCGCCATGAAATCAGCCATGTCGACGCGGTAGTTCACACCGACCTCGACAAGCACCGGCACGCAGTCGGCATGGACCACGGCCGAAGGCACGGCGGCGAATGTAAAGGCCGGGATCAGCACCCGCGCCCCCCGCGGCAGGTCCAGCGCCTTGAGCGACAGGAACAGCGCCGCCGAACAGGACGACACGCAGAGCGCATAGCGCGACCCCATCAGGGCGGCGAACTCGGCCTCGAGCAGGGCGACGGGGGCGCCTTCGGGCGCGGTATAGCGGAACAGGTCGCCCGATTGCAGCAGGCGTTCCACCTCGATCATAGCGGATGCCGGGATCGCCTCGGCATCATAGACATTGGGCGCGCGGGTTTCTTCAAGCAGGGCACCGTCGGCGGGCATGTTCCAGCTTTCCTGAAAATCATCTTCGGGAAAGATGTAAGTCGCGGGGTCCGGCGTGACCAGTGAAATTATTCTGACAGCGGGGCTTTTCGCCGAAGATCCTTCCCGTCAGACCCCCAGCCGGTCGCGCATCGAATACCAGACCATCGCCAGAACCAGCATCGGATGGCGCAGCGCCGCGCCCCCCGGAAACCGCGGCTGCGGCAGGTTCGCCATCAGGTCGAACCGCCCGGCCTGACCCGCCACCGCCTGCGCCAGAACCTTGCCCGCCAGCGTCGCCAGTGCCACCCCATGCCCGGAATAGCCCGAGGCCGACAGGATGTTCGGCGCCACCCGCCGGAAACACGGCATCCGGTTCAGCGTGATCGCCAGCGTGCCGCCCCAGGCATAGTCCAGCCGCACATCGGCCAGATGCGGATAGATCTCGACCATCGGCTTGCGCACAAGCGCGGCGATGTCGGCAGGAAAGCGATAGCCATAGGTCTCGCCCCCGCCGAACAGCAGCCGCTTGTCATCGGACAGCCGCCAGTAGTTCACCACGAATTTCGTGTCATGCACGGCGACGTTCCGGGCCAGAACATCGGCGGCGGTGTCGCCCAAAGGCTCGGTCGCGACGATGAAGTTGTTGATCGGCATGACGCGCGCGGCAATTTCCGGCTCCAGCGCGCCCAGATAGCCGTTGCAGGCCAGCACGACGTGATCGCAGGTCAGCCGCGCCGCATGGGTGCAGACGATGGGCTTTGCCCCGCGCTCGATCCGGTGAACCTCGCTGCGTTCGTGCAGGCGCACGCCCGCCTTTGCCGCCGCCTGCGCCAGCCCGAGCGCGTAGTTCAGCGGATGCACATGGCCCGCGCCCATGTCCAACTCGCCCCCCACGAACCGGGGCGAGCCGATCAGCGCCCGCACCCCGTCGCGGTCGAGGGCTTCAAGCCGGTCATAGCCATAGTCGCGGTGCAGCTTTTCAGCCATCCGGTGCATGTCGCGCAGTTCGGCCCCGGTCCGGCAGGCATGGGCGATGCCGGGGTGAAAGGCGACCGGCATCGCGTGATCCGCGATCAGGCTGCGGACCAGGGCCTTGGCCTCTTCGGCCATGTCCCACAGGCGCCGGGCATTCTCGCGCCCCGCCATCTTTTCCAGCGCGTCCTGATCCAGCCTTTGCCCCGACCCGACCTGCCCGCCGTTCCGGCCAGAGGCGCCAAAGCCCACGCGATGCGCCTCCACCAGCACCACATCCAGCCCGGCCTGCGCCAGATGCAGCGCGGCCGAAAGCCCGGTATAGCCGCCGCCGATCACGCAGACATCGGCCTTTTGCGCGCCTTTCAGCGGCGCAAACGGCGCCGGAGGCGTGGCCGTCGCCGCGTAATAGGACGGGGGATATTCCCCCCGCCGGTCATTGGCGTGCAGCAGGTTCATACGTTCAGCAGCAGGTGTTCGCGTTCCCACGGGCTGATGACCTGAAGGAACTCCTTGTATTCGTTGCGCTTCACCGAATCGTAGACCGAACAGAAATCCGGGCCCAGCACCTCGACCAGCGCCGTGTCCTCTTCCAGCAGGTCCAGCGCGTCGCCCAGATTATAGGGCAGGTCGGTTTCCATGTTATAGGCATCCGACACGCATTCCGGCCGTGGCATCCTGCCCTCTTTCAGGCCCAGATAGCCGCAGGCCAGGCTGGCGGCCAGCCCGAGGTAGGGGTTGCAATCCATCCCCGCCAGCCGGTTTTCCAGCCGCCGCGCCTCGGGGCCAGAGATGGGAATCCGCAGGCCCGTGGTGCGGTTGTCGCGCCCCCATTCCAGGTTGATCGGCGCGGCAAAGTCGGGGACATAGCGGCGATAGCTGTTGACGTAGGGCGCCAGCAGCGCCACCGCACCGGGCAGGTGGTTCTGCATCCCGGCGATGAAGTGCAGGAAGGCCTCGGTCTCGCCGCCCTTCTTGTCGGAAAAGATGTTCTTGCCGGTTTTCATGTCCACCACCGAATGGTGGATGTGCATGGCGCTGCCCGGCTCACCCTCGATCGGCTTGGCCATGAAGGTGGCGAAACAGTCGTGCCGCAGCGCCGCCTCGCGGATCAGCCGCTTGAAGAAGAAGATCTCGTCGGCCAGACGCACCGGGTCGCCATGGGCCATGTTGATCTCGACCTGGCCGGCGCCGCCTTCCTGAAGGATGCCGTCGATCTCGAACCCCTGCGCCTCGGCGAAGTCATAGATGTCGTCGATCACCTTGCCGTATTCGTCGACCGCCGACATGGAATAGGCCTGCTTGCCGGCCGCCCGCCGCCCCGACCGGCCCATCGGCGGGATGATCGGCTGGTTCGGGTCCAGGTTCCGCGCGACCAGAAAGAACTCCATCTCGGGCGCGACGATGGGCTGCCAGCCTTCGGCGTTGTAAAGCTCCACCACCCGGCGCAGCACGTTGCGCGGGGCGGTGGGAACCGGGCTTCCGTCGCGCTCCTGCGCGTCGTGGATGACTTGCAGCGTCACATCCGCCGTCCAGGGCGCGGCAGTGGCGGTGGAAAAGTCGGGGACCAGGATCATGTCCGGTTCCGTGAACGCGCCCGAGGGGTTGTCGGCCCATTCCCCGGTGATGGTTTGCAGGAATATCGAGTTCGGCAGGAAATAGTTCGCCTGCTTTGCAAATTTCGACGCCGGCATTGCCTTGCCGCGCGCCACGCCTGCGATATCGGCGATGATGCATTCCACCTCGTCCACGCGACGGCCGCCGATGTAATCGCGCGCCGCCTCGGGCAGTTGCTTGAGCCAGTCGGCTGCCATGGCTTACCCCGCCTTGCGCGCACCGGCGCGCGTCTGTTTGAAAAAGGCCGCGATCTTCGCCGCCATGGTCCTGTCCTGCAAAGGCCCGTCCAGCCGCGCCTCGGCCCGTGCCATCAGCGCATCGGGCACCAGCCCCTTGCCGCGGGTCTTCATCAACCCGTCGACGAATTCCGGCCGGAACTCGGGATGCGCCTGCACGGTCAGCATCCGGTCGTCATAAAGCAGGGCCGCATTCTCGCAGAAGTCGTTCGTGGCCAGAACCTGCGCGGCTTCGGGCTTTTCCACCACCTGATCCTGATGCCAGGCGTTCAGCGTGATCTTTTCGCCGCCGAAGTCATAGTCGGTCGGCCCCACCGCCCATCCCCCAGTGAATTTCTCCACCCGGCCCCCCATCGCCTGCGCGATGATCTGGTGGCCGAAACAGACGCCCACCACCGGCACATGCGCGTCGTAAGCCTTGCGGATGAACGCCTCCAGCGGCGCGATCCACGGATGATCCTCATAGGCGCCATGCCGCGACCCGGTGATCAGCCAGCCATCGGCCTCGTGCACATCGGCGGGCATCTGGCCATCGACCACGGCCCAGGTCCTGAAGGTGAACCCGTTCCCCGCCAGCAGGCGTTCGAACATGTCGGGATAATCCCCCATCCGGGGGGCAAGGGCGTCGGGCGCATGGCCCGTCTGAAGGATGCCGATCAGCATTTTGAAAGCTCGCGTTTCATCACCCGGAAAGCGTAACCCCGCGCCCCCCTGTCCGGTCAAGGCGGCACCCCCCGACCCCCCATCCTCTTCGCGAAAATATCCTCGGGGGGTGAGGAGCGAAGCGACGAGGGGGGCAGACAGCCCCCCTCTTGCGTTCAACCGTCAAACGGTATCGAGGTAAAGCTCCACCCGCTCGGCCTCGGTCAGGTCGGCGATGTAAAGCAGTTCCTGCCGCTTGGTCTGCACCAGGTTGCGGATGATCTCGCCGTTGAAGATGCGCGGAACGACCGTGCTGCCCTCGAAGGCGTCGATGGCGGCCTCCCAGCCGGTCGGGATCTGCGGCAGGTCCAGCGCATAGGCGTTGCCGGTCACCGGGGCAGGGGGTTCCACCTGATCCTCGATCCCGTTCATCGCCGCGCCAAGGATGGCGGCCAGCATCAGATAGGGGTTCACGTCGCCCCCCGCCACGCGATGCTCGATCCGCCGCGCCGCCGGGTTGCCGGCGGGGATGCGGATGGCGGCGGTGCGGTTCTCGTATCCCCAGCAGATCGCGGTCGGCGCGTGTTTGTCCGGCACCAGCCGTTCAAAGCTGTTCTGATGCGGCGCGAAGATCAGCGTCGAATCATGCATCGCGTTCAGACAGCCCGCCACCGCATGGCGCAGCGTCGCCGTGCCCTTCGGCCCGCCGGAATCAAAGATGTTGTCGCCATCCTTGTCCAGCACGCTGAAATGCGTGTGCAGGCCCGACCCGGAATATTCGGCATAGGGCTTGGCCATGAAGCTGGCCGCAAAGCCGTGCCGCCGCGCCAGCCCCTTGACCAGCAGCTTGAAGAGCCAGGCATCGTCCGCCGCGCGCAGCGCGTCGTCGGAATGCATCAGGTTCACCTCGAACTGGCCCAGGCCCGTCTCGCTGGTCGAGGTGTCGGCGGGAATGTCCATCGCCTCGCAGGCGTCGTAAAGGTCGGTAAAGAACGTGTCGAAGGCATCCAGCGCCCGGATCGACAGGGTTTCCGCCGCCTTGCGCCGCTTGCCCGACCGCGGGGACGAGGGCACCTGCAACGTCTTGCCGCTGTCGTCGATCAGAAAGAACTCCAGCTCCATCGCCACCACGGGCGTCAGGCCGTGCGCCTTGTAGCGGTCGACGGCGGCGCGCAGCGCGTGCCGCGGGTCGCCCTCATAGGGCTGGCCGTTCTCGCGGAACATCCAGATCGGCAGCAGGGCGGTCGGCGCCTCCAGCCAGGGCATCGGCATGAAGCCGCGCTCGGTCGGGCGCAGCACGCCGTCCTGGTCGCCCTGCTCGAACACCAGCGGGCTGTCGTCGATATCCTCGCCCCAGATGTCGAGGTTCATGACCGAAAAGGGAAAGCGCGTCCCGTCCTTGACGGCCTTGTCGGCGAACCGGGCGGGGATGCGTTTGCCGCGCGCCTGGCCGTTCAGATCGGCCGCTGCAACGCGGATGGTGCGGACTTCGGGATGTTTCCGAAGGTAGTCTTTCATGATCTCACATTATGCGAGGCCGCGGCTTGCCTTCACCGCCCCCGGATCCTTTCCTGTTATTTGATCAAATTCAGCCTACTACCGCAGCAACTGCGGACGCAAGCGAATTTTGGGACGCAGGTTCGACGGCAAGTGGCGGTTCAGCCTGCGGTTCACCCGGCCAAAGATCCAGATCAGCGCCAGCGTGATCAGGATGAAGTAAAAGCCGACGATCGGATAGGGGATGAACGGGTTGAAGGTCTTGTCGGTGATGTATTTCGCATAATACAGCGCGTCGCCCTTTTGCTGGAACGCCGGAAAGCCCGAAAAGAACACCAGCGTTGTCGACTGGAACAGGAAGATCGCCTCGTTGGTATAGCTGGGCCAGGCCAGGCGCAGCATGGTCGGCCATTCCACCCGGCGGAACTTTTTCCAGCCGTGCAGGCCATAGGCGTCGGCTGCCTCCAGCTCTCCCTTCGGGATGGCGCGCAGGGCGCCATGGAAGATCTCGGCCGAATAGGCGGCGGTGTTCAGGAACAGCACGAACAGCGCCCCGGCCCAGGCCCGCGTCATCCAGCTGGTCTGGACGGTAAGGCCAAAGACCTCGATCCCGGCGCGGGGCAGCAAGACCAGCGCCTGATAGGCCAGGAAGAACTGGATGAACAAGGGCGAGCCGCGGAACAGAAAGATGAACCATTCCGCGGGCTTGCGCAGCCAGGGCGACCGCGCGGCCTTGGCCGCGGCGACGGCATTGGCAAGCAGGAACCCCATCGCTAGGGCCAGCACCCCGAAATACAGGTTCCAGATTACCCCCGACCCGATCAACGTGAATTGCGTGCACAGGTCGAAGTCCGATTTCGGCAGAACCCTTTCGCCGATGCCGATGGATCGCAGGCCGTAGGCGGTGATGGTTTCCCAGCAGGTCATGCGGCGGCCTTTCGCAGTTTCTCGCCCGCCGCGGTGGCCTGACCGCGCGACAGCCGGTTCCCCAGCCGCCCCAGCACGATTTCCGACACCCGCGTCATCAGCAGGTAGAAGATTAGCAGCGCCAGCACATACCACAGCAGCCAGTCGGGGTGCGGATAGGCATAGGCCGCGCTTTTCGACGCGCCCAGTTCCTTGGCCCAATAGACGATGTCCTTGACCCCCAGCAGGAACAGCAGCGGCGTCGCCTTGATCAGGATCATCCACAGGTTCGACAGGCCAGGCAGGGCATAGACCCACATCTGCGGCACCAGGATACGGCGGAACACCTGCCGGTGGCTCATCCCATAGGCCTCGGCGGTTTCAAGCTGCGCCTTGGGCACGGCGGCCATGGCCCCCTGGATCACATTGGCGGCGAATGCGCCAAAGACGATGGCAAAGGTCACCACCGCCAGGCCAAAGCCATAGGTCTGGTGCACCCAGTCGGGCGCCGAACTGGGCGGGATCTTGGCCGCCGGGCAGACCTTGAATTCCAGTCCGGTGCGGATCGGCTCGGTCCATTCGGGGCAGCGGATCTTGTGCAGCGCCCATTCCATGCCCTGATCCAGCGCGATCACGAAGAACATGAAGAACACGATGTCCGGCACGCCGCGCACGATGGCGGTATAGGCCCGCCCGAACAGCCGCAGCGGCAGGAAATTCGACCGGGCCGCCACCGCGCCGCCAAAGCCGAACAACAGCGCGACCGGCGCGGTGATCGCCAGCAGGATCAGCACCGTCAGGAACGAGCCGTAGAACAGCATGTGCTTGCCCGAGGTCAGGTAGCACAAAAGCCACTGCAGGCCCGCAAGCTGCGAGGGGTCGGCGCAGGAATCGAACATCGGTCAGCCGAAAGCAAAGGGCCGGGGATCAGGCGCGGAAGGAAAAGGGGCGGGCCCGAAGGCCCGCCCCGGTTCCGATCAGAACAGGACGGCCTGTTCCTTGAACCATTTCTTGATCAGCTCGTTCAGCGACCCATCGGCCTTCATTTCGCCGATGGCCTTGTCGAACTTGCCCTGAAGCTCGGTATCCGACTGGCGGAAGGCCGCGCCCACGCCTTCGCCCAGCGAGATCTGGTCGACGATCACCAGCTCGCCATTCGACTGGTCGACGATCGGGGCCAGATAGTCCTTGTCGGCCAGCACCGCATCCGCCTCGCCGTTCTTCACGGCGGCGACGGTTTCGTCGGGGGTCTTGAACTCGACCAGGCTGGCGCCCGATTCCGCCACATGCGCCGCCTGGATCGTGCCGGTCTGGGCCGCGACATGGCCGGTCTTGATGTCGGCATCCTTGGACAGCGCGACGTAATAGCTGGTCGCCGGCGGATAGTAGTTCTGGCTGAACAGGCGGTCCTTCTTGCGTTCGGCGGTGATCGACATGCCCGCCATGATCAGGTCGAAGTTGCCCGAGTTCAGGTTGGGCATCATCGAATCCCAGTCGTTCTGCACGAACGTGCAGGTCAGCGCGGCGCGCTTGCACAGCTCGGTGCCCAGTTCGACCTCGAACCCGTCCAGCTTGCCCGCGTCGTTGATGAAGTTGTAGGGCGGGTAAAGCCCTTCGGTCGCGATGCGGACGGTTTCCTGGGCCATGGCGCCGGAAACGGTCGCAGTAATCGCCAGAGTGGCGGCGAGGATCAGCTTTTTCATCCTATTCTCCCTGATGGTCGCTGTTTTCTTGTTATGCGGCCGTCGCGGAAAGAAAACCGCGCAGCCGTTCGGATTTCGGTTTGCCGAACACTTCGGCGGGCGGGCCCTGTTCCTCGATCAATCCCTTGTGCAGGAAGATCACATGGTCGGAACAGTCGGCGGCCAGCTTCATGTCATGCGTGACCAGAAGCATCGTCCGCCCTTCGTCCGCCAGGGCCTTGATGACGCGGACCACTTCCTGTTCCAGTTCGGGGTCCAGCGCGCTGGTCGGTTCGTCGAACAGCAGGGCGCGCGGTTCCATGCACAAAGCGCGGGCGATGGCGGCGCGCTGCTGCTGGCCGCCCGAGAGCTGGGCGGGCCAGGCATCGGCCTTGTCGCCGATCCCGACCTTGGCCAGATATTCACGGGCCTTGGCCTCGACCTCGGCCGGGTCGCGGCCCAGTACCGTCACCGGCGCCTCCATCACGTTCTGCAGGACGGTCATGTGCGCCCACAGGTTGAACTGCTGGAACACCATGGACAGGTTGGTGCGGATGCGCGTCACCTGCGCGCGGTCGGCGGGGTGGCGGCGCAGGCCTTCGCCTTTCCAGCGCACGGCCTCGCCCTCGAACAGGATGTCGCCCTGCTGGCTGTCCTCCAGCAGGTTGCAGCAGCGCAGAAGCGTGGACTTGCCCGACCCCGACGACCCGATCAGCGAAATCACATGACCCTTGGGCGCGGTCAGGTCCACGCCCTTCAGCACCTCAAGCTGGCCATAGCTTTTATGCAGGTTGGTGATCTGGATGACGGGCGTGGGTCTGTCTGTCGTCACTTCGGCCCTGCTGGCTGAACGGCTTTTGGCGATCTGGCCCGAGATTCTGTCACATTGCAACGTCTTTCCTGCCGGAAAAGGCGGCAGATGACCGGCCTTACGCCGGGTCGCCCATCACAAATGCCTGCGGATTGGGCGGAAGCGGCAGCGCGAGATAGGATTGGGGCGATATGCGCACGATCCCCCGCAGATGCAGCGCCTGCCGGTCGTCGGGCGGCAGGGCCGCGATGCCGGCCGCAACCGCGTCGAACAGCGTATCGGCATCGGAACCGGCGGCGGCGATCAGCGGCAGGCCGGGCGAAGGCTCGGTCCGGCCCACCACCCGCAGCCGGGCGTGGTTCGGGTCGCGCCCGGCCAGCAGCGCCCATGTCACAGCGTCGATGGCGGCGAAATCCGCCCGGCCCCCGGCCACCGCGGCGACCGAGGCGCGGTGCCCCCCCGTCTGCGGCCCAAGGCGAAAGCGCAGCCCCGCCGCCTGTAGATGCGCCACCGGCGCCGCCCATCCCGATTGCGATCCCGCGCCGTTATAGGCCAGCACCGCGCCCTCGAAATCCGACAGCGTGGCGCGGGCATCTTCGCCGCGGGCGACAAAGACCGAACGGTAATAGCCGGGCTTGCAGCCGGACAGGCCATAGTCGGGCGTGCCCACCAGCGTAACGCGGTCATGCAAGCGGGCGCGGAACGGCAGGCCGCAGGTCTGCGACAGAAGCAGGTCGGGGAACAGCCAGTGCGCCTCGAAATCCTCCATGTCGCGGGTCAGCGTCTGGGGCGCCTCGATCCCTTCGGCGCGGATCGCATCGCGGATCGCGGCCCACAGCCGGTCTGTGACGGGCCGAAGCTCCGGCAGGTCATACATCGGCAGGGCGGCGATCATTCCCGCCCGGCCCGTTGCCGCGCCAGGGCCGAATCGCGGTCGGTCAGGCCCAGAAGGTTCGACACCATGCGGATCAGCGCATCCTCGTCCGGGTCGCGCCCGCCATCGACCAGCGCCACCGACCACAGCGCCTGCACCAGCGCGGCCCGATCCTCCAGCGGCACGGCATCCTTGAGCGCGCGGGTAAAGCGCACCGTGTCGGGCGCGGATTGTTCCAGCGCCTCGGCATCGGCGCGCAGCGCCGCCGCCTCGAACGGCGACAACTCGTAACGCGCGGTCAGCACGCGGTCGATCCGCTCCACCTCCTCGGCGGCGTAAAGGCCGTCGGTGCGGGCGACACGGACCAGCAGCGCGGCCAGCGCCAGGCGGGCGTCATGCGGGGGCAGGGGTGTAGGCTCGCCTGCCAGGCGGCGGAGAAGGGCTTCGATCATTGCGCGAACATAAGCGGGCGGGTGCGGCCTGCCAACCGCCCACGCAAGGCTCAGCCCCTCAGGCGCGAGAAAATCGTCGTGATCCTCGCCGCCTCGTCCGCCAGACCCCAGGGCGGGTTGATCACGAACATGCCCGATCCTTCCATCCGGTGGCCCTGGCGCACGGGGGGGAAGCGCACCTCGTGCCGCAGCGCCTCGGGGTGGGCCTCGGCCAGGGCTTCCAGCATCGGCAGATGCGCGCCCCCGGTCAGGATCGGATACCACAGCGCGATGACGCCCACGTTCCATTTGCGGTGCATCTGGGCGACGAATCTGGGGATCTCGTCGTAATCGGTCTTGATCTCGTAGCTGGGGTCGATCAGCAGCAGTCCCCGCCGCGGCGTGGGCGGGGTCAGCGCGCGGGCCACCGACCAGCCGTCGGCCTGATGGATATGCGCGCCCCAGGGCAGCATGGCATGGCGCAGCGCCTGCGCCTCCTGGGGGTGAAGTTCGGCCAGATGGATCGTGTCGATGTCGCGCAGCGACAAGGCCGCGATCAGCGGAGAGCCGGGATAGGCATCGGTCCCGAACCGCGCCCGCACCTCGGCCAGCCGCAGCCGATAGGGATGGCCGGCGGGAAACCCGTCCTCGATCCGGGCAATTCCGGCGCGCGCCTCGCCCGTCTTGACCGCCTCTTCCGCCGACAGGTCGTAAAGCGCGCGCCCCGCATGGGTCTCGATATAGGACAGCGGCTTGTCCTTGCGCGTCAGGTAATCCAGCGCCGAGGCCAGCAGCGCGTGCTTCTGCACGTCGGCCAGGTTTCCCGCGTGATAGATGTGCTGATAGGAAAGCATGTCCCGCCCTAGCAGGGGGCAGGGGCGGCGTGCAAGCGGTGACAGGTTCCCGACAGGTCTTTGTGGCAACCGGCGCGGGTGGACGAGGCCACGGGAAAGCTTTTCCGGGGAAGTGCTGTTGTGCGGCGCGGATGCGCGCGGCATAAGACGGCAACACCGGATCGAACGGGGGGACGCATGGAAATCTTTACCTATCAGGGCTTCATCGCCCTGTTGCAGGTCATCGGCATCGACGTGGCGCTGGCGGGCGACAATGCCATCGTCATCGGTCTGGCGGCCGCGGGCCTGCCCAAGGATCAGCGCAACAAGGCCATCCTTGTCGGTATCATCGCCGCCACCGTGCTGCGCATCTTCTTTGCCCTGATCACCACGCAACTGCTGGCGATCACCGGGCTGCTGCTGGCGGGCGGCATCCTGCTGCTGTGGGTCTGCTGGAAGATGTGGCGCGAGTTGCGCGCCGGCGCGCATGACGACGAACATGCCGCGACCGAGGCGCTGGCCGACGCCGACCTGAACGCCGACGGCACCATCGCCGGCAACGCCCCCCGCAAGACCTTTGCCCAGGCCGCCTGGCAGATCGTCATCGCCGACGTGTCGATGAGCCTGGACAACGTGCTGGCCGTGGCCGGCGCGGCGCGCGAACATCCGACGGTGCTGGTCATCGGTCTGGCCTTTTCCATCGCGCTGATGGGGATCGCCGCCAGCTTCATCGCGCGGCTGCTGCACAAGTTCCGCTGGATCGCCTATGTCGGGCTGCTGATCATCGTCTATGTCGCGCTGAAGATGATGTGGGAAGGCTGGCATGACGTGATGGGATCGGCCATCCATTAACGCCGCCGCGGGAAACCGCACGGCACGGGCCGCCCTTTCGGGGCGGCCTTTTGCTTTGGCATTCCCGCTGCGCAAAGCCGCCATGCGAGCGCAATTTTCCGCCGGATTGCGGCTTTCGGCCGCAGCTTCGTTACGATAAGGCCGCCCGGCCGGACACGTTCCGCCATGTCCCGGCCCAACCCCTTCCCTAGCTGCGGACAAGAGAAATGACTGACATGACTTCGGGCGCCCCTGCCGCTTCGCGCGGCGCGGCGAATTCACCCGCGCGCGTGCTGACGGCCAGCCTGATCGGCACCACCATCGAATTCTTCGACTTCTACGCCTATGCCACGGCGGCGGTGTTGGTGTTCCCGGCGCTGTTCTTCCCGGCCTCGGACCCGATGACGGCGCTGCTGGCGTCGTTCGCGACCTTTTCCATCGCGTTCTTCGCGCGGCCCTTCGGTGCCGTGGTCTTCGGCCATTTCGGCGACAGGGTGGGGCGCAAGGCCACGCTGGTCGCGGCACTGCTGACCATGGGCATCTCGACCGTCGCCATCGGCCTGCTGCCCGGATACGCCAGTATCGGTGTCTGGGCGCCGCTGCTGCTGGCGATCTGCCGGTTCGGGCAGGGCTTTGGTCTGGGCGGTGAATGGGGCGGCGCGGTGCTGCTGGCCACCGAGAACGCGCCCGAGGGCAAGCGGTCCTGGTATGGCATGTTCCCGCAACTGGGCGCGCCGGTCGGGCTGTTCCTGTCGTCGGGCTTTTTCTGGGTGCTTTTGCACTTCATCAGCCAGGAGGATCTGCTGGCCTGGGGCTGGCGCCTGCCGTTCCTGGCCTCGATCTTCCTGATCGGCCTGGGCCTGTGGGTGCGGCTGTCGATCACCGAGACGCCGGAATTCGCCAAGACCATCGAAAAACAGGAACGCGCCGCCGTCCCGGTGGCCGAGGTGCTGAGGAACCACAAGCGCAGCCTGTTCCTGGGCACCTTCGTGGCGCTGGTGACTTTCGTTCTGTTCTACATCTGCTCGGCCTGGCTGTTGTCCTACAACGTCAAGGTGTTGCAAATCCCGTTCAAGGACGCTCTGGCCATCCAGATCTATGGCTCGGTCATCTTTGGCATCGCCATCCCGATCGCGGGCAAGGTGGCGGACCGTGTGGGGCGCTATGGTTTCCTGCTGGTGGTGACGGTGCTGATCGGGGTGTTCTCGTTCGCGCTGGCGCCGCTGATGACGGCGGGGTCCGAGGCGATGATCTATGTCTTCGTCACGCTGGGGATGTTCCTGATGGGGCTGACCTATGGCGTGATCGGCGCGGCGCTGGCGGCCCCGTTCCCGACGCGGGTGCGCTATACCGGATCGTCGATCACCTTCAACTTTGCCGGGATCTTCGGCGCCTCGCTGGCGCCCTATATCGCGACCTGGCTGCAGGGCAGCTATGGCATGGCC
>JASGFG010000074.1:0-19733 GCA_047605605.1 Paracoccaceae bacterium
TATTTCCCCGCCTCGCGCCGGGCAAAGGCCTTCATCCCCGCGCCATGCTCGGCCAGAAAGGCGCGCACCCGGTCGGCGTCATGCTTCGACAATTCGCGCAGCCACCAGCCGACCGCCTTTTGCATGAACCAGTCGCGGTCGCCCACATAGCCCGCCGCCCAGCCGAGGATGCGCTCGCGCGCCTGCACATCGGCGGGTTTCAGGTTGTTCATCCGCGCCCAGGGCAGGGTCATCACCAGCGCGGCGCGGCGGCTCCACATATGGGGCGAGGTTGTCCACCATTCGACCTGATCCAGCCGCGAAGGGTCAGCCACCAGCCGCCGCGCGCCCGCATCGACCACATGGTCGGCGATGGCCCAGCCGTCGAACTGCGGCACCCAAGACGCGATCAGCCGCCAGACGCCCTCATCCGGCCGGATCCGAGCCTGCACCAGCAGCTTGGCCGCCGCCACCCGCGCATCGTGGATGTCGGTGTTCCACAGCCCATCGGCCAGGGCGATCCGCTCTTCGACCGTCAGGCCCTGCCGCCATCCGGTCGCCAGTTCGGTGATCCGGGGCACGCGCAGGCCCAGAACCTCACGCGAGGTCTTGTGATAGGCCGCCTCTTGCGCGGCGCGCTCGGGGTCGGCTTCGGCACGCAGGGCGGCAAGGGCGGCTTCGGGGGTCACAGGTTGCCCTCGATCCCGGTGGGCGCGCCGTCGATGGTGCGGGCGTTCCGGTCGGCCCAATAGCTGCGCAAGCCCGCATCCCCCTGTTTCTCGGCCCAGGTCTTCAGGACCGGGCGGTCCTCGCGGAACTCCATGAAGGGCACGGCAAAGCCGCAGGACGATTGCACCAGGTCGATCGCCACATCCACCACCTGCCGCGCGCCGGGCTGGTCGGGCAGCAGCGCCGCGCGGTCGGCCCAGCCCGCATCGCCATGATGGAAGGCCCGCGCCGTGCCATAGGCCCGCAGGATCAGCGGGCGGGCCGTCACGCTCATCCACATCAGGGTGATGCGCGGGTCGGCGGCCAGATGCGGCGCGGTCTCGTTGCCCGATCCGGTCAGGTTCAGCCAGACGATCCGCGTCGGCGACAGGACGCGCAGGCTGTCCATCCCCTTGGGCGAGATGTTGACGCGGCCCACTTCGGGCGCGGTGCCGACGAAGAACACATGCTGTTCGGCGATGAACGCGATCTGGTCGGGTTGCAGGCCGTCGTAGCGTTTACCCATCATTCCACCGTCACGGATTTCGCCAGGTTGCGGGGCTGGTCCACGTCCGTCCCCTTGGCGATGGCGGTGTGATAGGCCAGAAGCTGCGCCGGAACCGCATAAAGGATCGGCGCAAAGATCGCCGGGCATTCGGGCAGGGTGATCGTCCGCCATGTGCCCTGACCGGCCTCGCGCACCCCCTGCGCGTCCGAGATCAGCAGCACCTTGCCGTGGCGCGCCATCACCTCCTGCATGTTCGACACGGTCTTGTCGAACAGCCCGTCGCGCGGGGCCAGGACGATGACCGGCACCGCCTTGTCGATCAGCGCGATGGGACCATGCTTCAGTTCGCCCGATGCGTAACCTTCGGCGTGGATGTAGCTGATTTCCTTCAGCTTCAGCGCGCCTTCCAGCGCCAGCGGATACATCGGCCCGCGCCCCAGGAACAGGATGTCCTGCGCCTCGGCCAGATGCTCGCAGATGCGGGCGATTTCGGGCGACAGGCTGAGCGCGTGGTTCATCAGCCCCGGCAGGCTGCGCAACTCGGCCAGCCGGTCGGCCAATCCGCCCGCATCCAGCCGCCCGCGATCCACCCCGGCCTTCAGCGCCATCAGCGCCAGCGTCAGAAGCTGCGCGGTGAATGCCTTGGTGGAGGCCACGCCCACCTCGACCCCCGCCCGGATCGGCAGGATCAGGTCGGAGTCCCGCGCGATGGAGGATGTGGGCACGTTCACCACCGCCACGACCTTGGCCACCTTGTCGCGGGCATAGCGCAGCGCGGCCAGCGTGTCGGCCGTCTCGCCCGACTGGCTGACAAAGATCGCCCAGCTTGCGGGCGACAGCGGCGGCTCGCGGTATCGGAACTCGGATGCGATGTCGATGTCGCAGGGCAGGCCTGCGATCTGCTCGAACCAGTATTTCGCCACATGGCAGGCATAGCTGGCGGTGCCGCAGGCCACGAGGGTCAGCCGGTCCACCCCGGTGAAATCCACCTCGGCCGGCAGGGCCAGCGTGTCACCTTCGGCATGATGGGCCAGCGCATCGGCCAGGACCACCGGCTGTTCGGCAATCTCCTTGGCCATGAAGTGCTTGTAGCCCGCCTTGTCCACCCGCGTGGTGCCGATGTCGATCTGCGTCACTGCCCGGTTGGCGCGGCGGCCTGCAGCGTCGAAGATCTCGGCCCCCTTGCGGGTGATGACGGCCCAGTCGCCTTCCTCCAGATAGGTGATGCGGTCGGTCAGCGGCGCCAGCGCGATGGCGTCGGAGCCGACGAACATCTCGCCCTTGCCATGGCCGATCGCCAGCGGGCTGCCCTTGCGGGCGCAGATGATCAGGTCGGGCTGGCCGTCGAACAGGAAGCACAGCGCGAACGCCCCCTCCAGCCGGTCCAGCGTCGCCTTCACTGCCGCCGGATAATCGAGGCCCGCGGCCAGATGATGCCGGACAAGGGCCGAGACGACCTCGGTATCGGTCTGGCTGGCGAAAACTTCACCAGACGCCTGAAGTTCCTCGCGCAACTCTCTGAAATTCTCAATAATTCCGTTATGGACCACCGCCACCGGGCCGCTGACATGGGGATGGGCGTTTTCCACCGTCGCCGCGCCATGGGTGGCCCAGCGGATGTGCCCGATCCCGGCCTTGCCCGCCAAGGGGTCGTGCACCAGCAGGTCGGACAGGTTCACCAGCTTGCCGACCGCGCGGCGCCGGTCCAGCCGCCCGTCGCGCACGGTGGCGATGCCCGCGCTGTCATAGCCGCGGTATTCCAGCCGCTTCAGCGCCTCGACCAGCAGGGGGGCGCATTCATGGCCGCCAAGAATGCCGATGATCCCGCACATCAGTTGCCGCCTTTCTTTGCCGCCTTGATCGCCCGCAGCCGGTCCATCAGCTTGACCGCCAGCCCCGGTTTCACCACCTGCCGCGCGCGGCCAATGGCGATGGCGCCCGCGGGCACATCTTCGGTGATGACTGACCCCGATCCGGTCAGCGCCTCGTCCCCCACCGTGACCGGGGCGACCAGCATCGTGTCCGACCCGATGAAGGCGCGTTTGCCGATGGTGGTGCGGTGCTTCATCACGCCATCATAATTACAGGTGATGGTGCCCGCGCCGATATTGGTGCCTTCGCCCACATGGGCGTCGCCCAGATAGGTCAGGTGGCCGACCTTGACGCCTTCGTCCAGGATCGTGTTCTTGATTTCCACGAAATTGCCGACATGCACATCCTCGGCCAGTTCGGCGCCGGGGCGCAGGCGGGCAAAGGGGCCGACCGTCGCCCCGCGGCTGACATGGCATCCTTCCAGATGGCAGAACCCCTTGATCTCGGCCCCGGATTCGATGGTGACGCCGGGGCCGAAGATCACGGATGGCCCGATCACCGCGTCGCGCCCCACGACCGTATCCAGCGCGAACCAGACGGTTCCCGGCGCAGTCAGGGTCACGCCGTTCTCCATCGCCTCGGCCCGCGCGCGGGCCTGAAAGGCGGCCTCGGCCTCGGCCAGCTGGGCGCGGGTGTTCACGCCAAGGGTTTCCGCCTCGTCGCAGATCACCACCCCCGCCGACAGGCCGCGCGCGCGGGCCAGTTCCACGATGTCGGTCAGATAGTATTCCCCCGCCGCATTGTCGTTGCCGACCTCGGCCACCAGCGAAAACAGCAGCTGCGCATCTGCACAGACGACGCCGGAATTGCACAGGGTGATCGCGCGCTGATCCTCGGTCGCGTCCTTCCATTCGACGATGCGGGTCAGCGCGTCGCCCTCGACGATCAGGCGGCCATAGCGGCCCGGATCGGCGGCGTGAAAGCCCAGCACGACGACGCCGTGTTTCGTGCGCGCGGCCAGCATGGCCTGCAGCGTTTCCGCCCGGATGAAGGGCGTGTCGCCGTAAAGCACGATCGCCTCGCCCCGCGCATCGGACAGCAGCGGTGCCGCCTGCGCGACGGCATGGGCGGTTCCCAACTGCTGCTCCTGCACGACGGTCAGGGCATCCTCGTCAAAGTCGTGCACGGCGCGGGCCACGGCATCGGCCCCGTGGCCGGTCACGACGACGACCCGCTCCGGCTCCAGCGCGCGACCGGCGGCAAGGGCGTGGTGCAGTAGCGGCACGCCGCCCAGCGGATGCAGCACCTTGGGCTGGTCCGAATTCATCCGCGTGCCCATGCCTGCGGCCAGAACGATCAGCGAGACGTTCATGCTGCCCCTTTCCTTCTTGTTTCCCGCGTTCTACGGCGGGGGCGGGCCGGGCCGCAAGCCTGACGCCCATCACGCTTGACAACAGGGCGGTAACAGAAGGCAGGGAATGCGATGAAAACGGTGGTTTTCGATCTGGACGGGACGCTGGCGGATACTTCTGCCGATCTTCTGGAGGCGGCGAATGCCTGTTTCCGCGACCTGGGTCACGGCGATCTTCTGGGGGCCGACGATGCGCTGACCGCGTTCCATGGCGGGCGGGCGATGTTGCGGCTGGGGTTTTCACGGCTGGGGGCGCCCTGGGACGAGGCGCAGGTCGATGCGCAATACCCGCGCCTGCTGGCGGCTTATGGCGATGCGATCTGCGTCCAGACGCGGCTTTACCCCGGCGCGGCCGAGGCGGTTCAGGCGCTCCGCGCCGCCGGTCATGCGGTGTCGATCTGCACCAACAAGCCCGAGGGGCTGGCCGAGACGCTGACCCGCCGGCTGGGCATCCGGGATCTGTTCGGCTCGCTGGTGGGGGCCGATACGCTGCCGGTGCGCAAGCCCGACCCGGCGCCCTATTTCGCCGCAGTCGAACGGGCAGGCGGGCAGGCCGCGCGGTCGATGCTGGTGGGGGATACCGATACCGACCGCCAGACCGCCCGCGCCGCCGGGGTGCCGGTGGCGTTGGTCACGTTCGGCCCCGAAGGGCGCGGCGTGGACCGTTTCGCCCCCGAGGCGCTGCTGGACGACTATGCCGATCTGGCCCCGCTGGTGGCGCGGCTGATCGGTTAAAGGAAGTGGACGGTCAAAGGAAGTGCGCGGTGCACCAGTCGAACGTCTCGTTGAACTCGCCAAACAGCTGCTGTTCGGACCGGCTGTTCATCAGCCTGTAGAACCGCTGTTTCATCGCCTGCTTCTTCTGTTCGTCGGTGCCGGGCACATAGTCCAGCATCCTGACGGCCGCGAGCTGCGCGTTCTGTTCCCGCTGCGCGCTGATCAGCCCGGCGTCCTGCATCTTGGCCGAGACCATGAACAGCATCGCCGAACAATGCAGTGCCTGCGCCGCGCGGCCCTGGATGACCAGATCCGCCCTGGCCGCCGGCGCCAGCGCCGCGGTGGCAACCGCAGCCATCATCATCGTCTTCAGCGTCATTTTTCCCTATCCCTCATGTCATATGATCTGTGGCCGCGTGCAGCCATTCCCGTAGTCTAGTCGTCGAACCCGGCGAAAACTTGACGGCAATGGTCATCCGGCGCAGGGTGCCCGCCATGCAATCGCCCTTTCCCGAACGCTTTTCCGGCAGTTTCACCCAGCAGGAACCCATTCCCGACGAAGGGATCGAGGCCGCCCTGGCCGTCCTGCGCCACGGGCGGCTGCACCGTTACAACACCGCGCCCGGAGAGATTGCCGAGACCGCCCTGCTGGAGGAGGAATTCGCCGCCCTGACCGGGGCGCGCTATGCGCTGGCCGTGGCCTCGGGCGGCTATGCGCTGGCCTGTGCCCTGCGGGCGGTGCGGGTCGCGCCGGACGAGCCGGTGTTGACCAACGCCTTCACCCTGGCCCCGGTGCCGGGCGCCATCGCCTCATGCGGGGCGCGGCCGGTGTTCGTGGAAACCACCGAAAGCCTGACGCTCGATTTCACCCACCTTGCCGCGCAGGCCCGTGCGACGGGCGCGCGCCTGCTGATGCTGTCGCACATGCGCGGGCATGTCGCCGACATGGACAGGCTGATGACGCTGTGCGCCGAGCTGGGGCTGACCCTGATCGAGGATTGCGCCCATACGATGGGGGCGGCCTGGGGCGGCCTCCCCTCGGGGCGGCACGGGGCCGTCGCCTGTTATTCGACCCAGACCTACAAGCACGCCAATTCGGGCGAGGGCGGGTTCCTGACCAGCGACGACCCCGAGGTGATGGCCCGCGCGATCCTTTTGTCGGGCAGCTACATGCTCTATCCCCGTCACCGCGCCGCCCCCGGTCCCGAGGCGTTCCGGGGCCTGCGGCTCGACACGCCCAATGTCTCGGGCCGGATGGACAACCTGCGCGCCGCGATCCTGCGCCCGCAGCTGCGGACGCAGGGGGAAAGGGTGGCGCGGTGGTCCGCGCTTTACCGCAGCGTCGAGGCGGGGCTGGCCGATACCGCCCCCCTGCGGCTGATTGCCCGCCCGCCGAAGGAAAGCTTTGTGGGATCGTCCTTCCAGTTCCTGCTGCCGGGGTGGGATCCGGCCCGCATCGCGATGCTGCTGTCGCGCACGGCGGCCCGCGGGGTCGAGCTGAAATGGTTCGGCGCCCCCGATCCGGTGGCCTTCACCTCGCGCTACGACCATTGGCGCTATGCCGCCCCGCAGCCCCTGCCGCAGACCGACCGCATTCTGGCCGGGCTGATCGACATGCGCCTGCCG
Source organism: Paracoccaceae bacterium (assembly GCA_047605605.1). GTDB lineage: Bacteria > Pseudomonadota > Alphaproteobacteria > Rhodobacterales > Rhodobacteraceae > JAATGA01. Next base: position 6,762 of record JASGFG010000074.1, read on the forward strand.
CTGACCTTCACGCCCGAAGACGGCGCGCAGATCGCCCGCATCATCCGGGCCGAGGTTCTGGCCACCGCGCAGGCGCCGCTGGAACCCGCCCCCCCGCCGCCTCTGGCGGACTGACCCCCCGGTCCCCCCTCTTTCTGGACCTAAATATCCCACGGGGGTCCGGGGGTGTGAAACCCCCGGTCCGCGGCCTCCGCCCTGGCTAAGGCCCGACAGGCACGACCGACATCGCCATCTTGGCCGATCCTTCCGTCACCTCGTTGGCATGGGACAGATAGATCAGCACCCCGTTCGCCTCGTCAAAGATCCGCGTCACCTTCAGCGATTTCAGGATCAGCGACCGGCTTTCGCGAAAGATCTGCTCGCCCTTCGGCCCGCGGCGGATGTCGCCGACCGTGACCGGCCCGGTGCGGGTGCAGGAGATGGCCGAGTTCGAAGGGTTCTCGAACCAGTTCCCCTGGCTCAGCCGGTCATAGATCGACCGGTCGAAATAGGACAGGTAACAGGTCACGCCCTGAACGCCGGGGTCGGGCACCGCCTCGACCACGATGTCGTTGCCGACCCAGTCGACACCGACGCGGCCCACCTCCTGGGCGGCGGCGGGCCGGATCAGGAAGACGGGCAGGGCAAGGGACAAAAGCAGGGCAAGACGGCGCAGCATCGGGAACCTCCGGGGGCAACAACCCTGCAAAGATGGTCCTGCCGCGCCCGAAGCCAAGGGCGAAAAAAGGCCGCCGTGACCCTTGGGGCGAGGGAAAGGCCCCAGGGACCGCGGCGGCCCGATCCGGCGGGGTCCCTAGAACCGCCAGACGTAGGACATGCCGTAGACCACCGGGTCGATTTCGGCCGTCCCGATCCCGGCGCCGTTCAGCGAGACCTTGCTGTCGATGTCGGCCCAACGGGCGTCGATGCGCAGCGCGGCCTTTTCGTTCAGCGCCACGTCCACGCCGACATGCGCGGCCAGCCCCCAGGAATTCTTCAGTTTCAGATCGCCCAGGCCCGAATCCTCGTCGAAGAAGGTGGTGAAGTTCACCCCCAGCCCGACAAAGGGCGTCACCTTGGACCCGTTGGCAAAGTGGTATTGCAGCGACACGACCGGCGGCAGCTGCTTCACCGTGCCGATCCGGGTGCCGTCCAGCGAGACGCTGTGCTTGAACGGCAGCGCGGCCAGCAGCTCGACCCCCAGATTGTCGCGGATGAAGTATTCCGCGGTGATCGTCGGCCGCGTGGACGACCCGACCGAGGCCGACATGCCCGCGATCGTGCCATTGTCGGACTTCGGGTTCACCTGATGGAGGCCAAGGCCAAAGGTGATGGTCCCCGCCTCTTGCGCGGCGGCGGGCAGGGCGGCGCAGGCGGCCAGGGCCGCGGCGGAAATGAGGGATTTCGGATTCATCGTTTTTCTTCCGTAGGTTATTCGACGCCCCGAGCCATCGCTCTTTCCCCCGTGACCGGCCTTGATCTGCGTCAAACCGGCCTGAGGGCGACAACCTGCCGCACCCCGGCTTGCGCGCCGCGGGCAGACCGGCGATTCTCGCGCGCGGCGAGACAAGAGGCGGAAATGCGCGGACGATACCGGCGGGCAGGGCGATGGCGCTGGCGGCTGACGGGGCTGGTGGCGGCGGTGATGCTGCTGCCGGCGATGGCCGATGCGGTGAGCGCGGTCATGCACCGCGTGCGCGCGCCCGACGGCAGTTGCCGCATCCTTTCGGTGGTGGACGGCGACACGGTGGTGCTGTCCTGCGCCAGCGGAACGGGGCGGGCGCGGCTGACCGGCTTTGACGCGCCCGAGCTTTTCTCGCCGCAATGCCCGGCGGAATATCTGGCGGCGCAAAAGGCGAAATGGGGCCTGCGCCACATGCTTTTCACCGCCAGGGACATCGCCATCCGCCCGCAGGGCCGCGACCGATACGACCGGCTGCTGGTCGAGGTGTGGCTGGACGGCACCCCCCTTGCGCAAAGGATGGAGCAGGCGGGGCTGGCACGCGCCTACAGCGGCGGACGGCGCGGGGGCTGGTGTGCATGACGGGCCGTTAAAATCCGACAAGAATCCTAAGGATTTCCGTCGTTTCCCTTTGCCCCCAGACCGTTGCCGCAATGCGGCATTTGCCATCCGCTACGGCGGGAAAACGCACCGCCTTCGGTTGACCCCGCCAAGGGTCGAGAGTAAACGGGGCAATGAAGAGACATAGCGGCGCATATGGTGGCGTCGCGGCTCGCCATCCGCCAGCCGAAGGAGCCTCGCGTGGACGCACTTCTCCGAGAGTATCTTCCGATCCTGATTCTGCTGGGACTCACCGTTGCCCTTGGCCTTGTGCTGATTCTGGCGGCGGCGATTCTGGCGGTGCGCAACCCCGACCCCGAAAAGGTTTCGGCCTATGAATGCGGGTTCAACGCCTTCGACGACGCGCGGATGAAGTTCGACGTGCGGTTCTACCTCGTGTCGATCCTGTTCATCATCTTCGACCTGGAGGTGGCGTTCCTCTTCCCCTGGGCCACGGCCTTCGGCGATCTGTCGATGACGGCCTTCTGGTCGATGATGGTGTTCCTGGGCGTGCTGACGGTCGGTTTCGCCTATGAATGGAAGAAAGGGGCCCTGGAATGGGAGTGAGCACTTCCCTTAACCATGCCGGCGGCGACCACGAGGTCGCGACCCGCGCCCTGAATGCCGAGCTTCAGGACAAGGGGTTCCTGCTGACCTCGACCGAGGACATCATCAACTGGGCGCGCATCGGCTCGCTGCACTGGATGACCTTCGGTCTGGCCTGCTGCGCGGTCGAGATGATCCAGATGTCGATGCCGCGTTATGACGTGGAACGCTTCGGCACCGCACCGCGCGCCAGCCCCCGGCAGTCCGACCTGATGATCGTGGCCGGAACCCTGACCAACAAGATGGCCCCGGCGCTGCGCAAGGTCTATGACCAGATGCCCGAGCCGCGCTATGTGATCTCCATGGGGTCCTGCGCCAACGGCGGCGGCTATTATCACTACAGCTATTCGGTGGTGCGCGGCTGCGACCGGGTGGTGCCGATCGACATCTATGTGCCCGGCTGCCCCCCCACGGCCGAGGCGCTGCTGTATGGCATCCTGCAATTGCAGCGGAAGATCCGCCGCACCGGCACCCTTGTCCGCTGAGGTATCCCGCATGTCCGACGCCCTTGAGGATCTTGGCGCGCTGATCGCGCAGAAACAGCCCGAGGCGGTCATTGCCACCGAGATCGCCTTTGGCGAGCTGTCAGTGACGGTGCTGCCCGCGCATCTCGTTGCCTTCATGGAGCATCTAAAGTCCGACGGCGCCTGCCGCTTTGGCCTGCTGGTCGACATCACCGCCGTCGACCGCCCCGAGCGCGAGGCGCGGTTCGACGTGGTCTATCACCTGCTGTCGATGCAGCAGAACCAGCGCATCCGCGTGCGCGTGCCGGTGGCCGAGGACGAGATGTGCCCTTCGGTCATCGGGGTGTTTCCGGCCGCGAACTGGTATGAGCGCGAAGTGTTCGACATGTTCGGCATCCTGTTCTCGGGCCACCCGGACCTGCGCCGCCTGCTGACCGACTATGGCTTTCGCGGGCACCCGCTGCGCAAGGATTTCCCGACGACCGGCTATGTCGAGGTCCGCTATGACGAGGCGCAAAAGCGCGTCGTCTACGAACCCGTCAAGCTGACGCAGGAATATCGCCAGTTCGACTTCATGTCCCCGTGGGAAGGTGCGACCTATATCCTGCCCGGCGACGAGAAGAAGGCGTGATGGGCCGCGTGGTGGACAGGGCATCGGTTGCGGCTACGGACGCCTTCCGGCCGGTCCTGCCATGCGATCAACATTTCGCACGGGCCATGGTCCCTGCGGCGACGAGCGAGGGTTTCGCATGATGGACGGCAATTTCGACGACACGCTGACCGGCGAACAGAAGATCCGAAACTTCAACATCAACTTCGGCCCGCAACACCCTGCGGCGCATGGCGTTTTGCGTCTGGTGCTGGAGCTGGACGGCGAGATCGTGGAACGCTGCGATCCGCATATCGGCCTGCTGCATCGCGGCACCGAAAAGCTGATGGAAAGCCGGACCTATCTGCAAAACCTGCCTTACCTGGACCGGCTGGATTACGTGGCGCCCATGAACCAGGAACATGCCTGGTGCCTGGCCATCGAGCGTCTGACCGGCACCGTGGTGCCGCGCCGCGCCAGCCTGATCCGGGTGCTGTATTCGGAAATCGGCCGTATCCTGAACCACCTGCTGAACGTCACGACCGGCGCGATGGACGTGGGCGCGCTGACCCCGCCGCTGTGGGGCTTCGTCCCGCGCGAAGAACTGATGGGCTTTTACGAACGGGCCTGCGGGGCGCGGCTGCACTCGGCCTATTTCCGGCCCGGCGGCGTGCATCAGGACCTGCCGCCGAAGCTGATCGACGATATCGAGGCGTGGTGCGATGTCTTTCCGAAGCAGCTTGACGACATCGACACGCTGATCACCGAGAACCGGGTGTTCAAGCAGCGTCTGGTCGACATTGCCATCGTCAGCCCGCAGGATGTCGAGGATTGGGGATTCACCGGCGTCATGGCGCGCGGCTCGGGTCTGGCCTGGGATCTGCGGCGTTCGCAACCCTATGAATGCTATGACGAATTCGACTTCCAGATCCCCATCGGCAAGAATGGCGACTGCTACGACCGCTATCTGATCCGCATGGCGGAAATGCGGGAATCGGTCAGGATCATGCGGCAGGCCATCGCCAAGCTGCGCGAGCCGGCCGGGCAGGGTGATATTCTGGCCCGCGGCAAGATCACGCCGCCGAAGCGGGGCGAGATGAAGACCTCGATGGAGGCTCTGATCCACCACTTCAAGCTTTACACCGAAGGCTTCCACGTCCCCGCGGGCGAGGTCTATGCGGCGGTCGAGGCGCCCAAGGGCGAGTTCGGCGTTTATCTGGTGGCCGATGGCACCAACAAACCCTACCGTGCGAAACTGCGCGCGCCGGGCTTCGCCCATCTTCAGGCCATGGATTACCTTGGCAGGAACCATCTGCTGGCCGATGTGACCGCGATCATCGCCACGATGGATATCGTTTTCGGAGAGGTCGACCGCTGATGCTTCGCCGCCTTTGCCCCGTTCAACCCGCCAGCTTTGCCTTCACGCCCGCCAATCTTGACTGGGCGCGGGGGCAGATGACCAAATACCCCGAAGGGCGGCAGGCCAGCGCGGTGATCCCGCTGCTGTTCCGCGCGCAGGAACAAGAGGGCTGGCTGTCGCGCCCGGCGATCGAATATGTCGCCGACATGCTGGGCATGGCGCGCATCCGCGCGCTGGAGGTTGCGACCTTCTACTTCATGTTTCAGCTGCAACCCGTTGGAACTGTTGCGCATATCCAGATCTGCGGCACCACGACCTGCATGATCTGCGGGGCCGAGGATCTGATCGCCGTCTGCAAGGAACTGATTTCGGCCCATCCGCATACGCTGTCGGCCGACGGCAAGTTTTCCTGGGAAGAGGTCGAGTGTCTGGGCGCCTGCGCCAATGCGCCGATGGCCCAGATCGGCAAGGATTACTACGAGGATCTGACGCCCGAGAAACTGCGCGACCTGATCGCGCGGTTCTCCACCGGCGAGGTGCCGCAGCCCGGCTCGCAGGTCGGGCGCTATTCGTCCGAGCCGAAGGCGGGGCTGACCAGCCTGACGGCGATGACCGGGGGTGCCGCGCATAACGGCTCTGTCCAGCGGGCGCTGGACATCGGCGATACGGTAAAGCGCATCGACGGCACCGAGGTGCCGCTGCGCACACCCTGGCAGCGGTCGCTGGAACAGGCCGAAGCCGTGGGCGAGGCCGAGATCGCCGCCGAGCCGAAGCCGGGCGCCGGCATTCCCGCCGACAAGACCGGCGTGACCGTGCAGGAGGCGCCGGCCCAGTCCAAGGGCAAGGTGGCGACCGAGGGCACCGCCACGGGCGGCACCGCGATGGCCCAGCCGGGGCAGAATGTCGACGAGGCACCCAAGCCCGCATCGGTGCGGGTCGAGGCTGCACCGAAGGCCCGGGCGACGAAAGCCGCCGAACCGGCGACGCTGGCCGCGATTCCTGCCGGGGGGAAAAAGCCCGAAGGTCTGGCGGCGGCGCGGGATGGCAAACCCGACGACCTGAAGCTGATCGAGGGGATCGGCCCGGTGCTGGAGCGGCTGTGCCACGAACTGGGCTTTTTCCACTTTGACCAGATCGCCAACTGGTCGGCGGATGAAATCGCCTGGGTCGACCAGAACCTGAAAGGCTTCAAGGGCCGCGTCACCCGCGACAAATGGGTGACGCAGGCGAAGATCATCGTGGAGCAGGGGATCGAAGAATTCCTGCGCCGCGCCAGGACCAACGATTACTGATGACGAAACGCGCGCCCACCCCCGCCGAGATCGCCGTCGCGAGGAAATCGCGCACCGTCGCCATCGTGATGGCGGCGACGATCCTGCTGTGGATGGGGGCGCAGGTGCTGGGAAGCAGGCTGGGGCTGGACCCGCGCTATGTCTTCCTGTTCGATTTCGCCGCGATCGCCGCCTTTGTCTGGGTGCTGATCGTGACGGTGCAGATCTGGCGGCTCCAGTCCGCCGCTGGAAAGTGAGAGGCTGAGAATGTTGCAGGATCAGGACCGGATCTTCACCAACATCTACGGGATGCACGACCGCAGCCTGAAGGGCGCGATGGCGCGCGGGCAATGGGACAATACCGCCGGCATTCTGGCCAAGGGCCGGGACTGGATCGTCGACGAGATGAAGAAATCCGGCCTGCGCGGCCGGGGCGGCGCGGGCTTTCCCACGGGCATGAAATGGTCGTTCATGCCCAAGCAGTCGGATGGGCGCCCGTCCTATCTGGTGGTGAACGCCGACGAATCCGAACCCGCGACCTGCAAGGACCGCGAGATCATGCGCCACGATCCGCACACGCTGATCGAAGGCTGTCTGGTCGCCGGTTTCGCGATGAATGCGGTGGCCGCCTATATCTATATCCGCGGCGAATACATCCGCGAGAAAGAGGCGCTGCAAGCCGCCATCGACGAGGCTTATGATGCCGGTCTGATCGGGCGGAACGCCTGCAAGTCGGGCTATGACTTCGACGTTTACCTGCACCACGGGGCGGGCGCCTATATCTGCGGCGAGGAAACCGCGCTGCTGGAAAGCCTGGAAGGCAAGAAGGGGATGCCGCGGATGAAGCCGCCGTTCCCCGCCGGTTCCGGCCTTTACGGCTGCCCGACCACTGTGAACAACGTGGAATCCATCGCCGTCGCGCCGACGATCCTGCGGCGGGGGGCGGAATGGTTCGCCGGTTTCGGCCGGCCGAACAATGCGGGGGTGAAGCTGTTCGGCCTGACCGGGCACATCAACACGCCCTGCGTGGTCGAAGAGGCCATGTCGATCCCGATGAAGGAACTGATCGAAAAGCACGGCGGCGGCATCCGCGGCGGATGGAAGAACCTCAAGGCGATCATCCCCGGCGGTGCGTCCTGCCCGGTGCTGACGGCCGAGATGTGCGAAGATGCGATCATGGATTACGACGGGATGCGGGCGCTGAAATCCAGTTTCGGCACCGCCTGCATGATCGTCATGGACCAGAACACCGACATCGTGAAGGCGATCTGGCGGCTGGCGAAATTCTTCAAGCACGAAAGCTGCGGCCAGTGCACCCCCTGCCGCGAGGGCACGGGCTGGATGATGCGCGTGATGGAGCGCCTGGTCCGCGGCGAGGCCGAGGTCGAGGAAATCGACATGCTGTTCGACGTGACCAAGCAGGTCGAGGGCCATACGATCTGCGCGCTTGGCGATGCGGCGGCCTGGCCCATCCAAGGGCTGATCCGCAACTTCCGCGAAGAGATCGAGGATCGCATCAAGGCGAAACGCACCGGGCGCATGGGCGCCCTGGCGGCGGAGTGAGGGCGATGGCGGCAGCGCTGACCCTGGGGCTGACGGCGGCCTGCGTGCCTGCCGCGCGCGGGCCGGTTGCGCCTGCGGTGTCGGCCGGTGTGCGGTCGGTCAGCCTTGACGGGCAGGCGCTGTCGGTTTCGGTTGCACCCGGCCCTCAGGGCACGGCGCTGACCCACGCGGGGGCGGTTGCGGTCGCGGGGCGGCAGATCGCGGTCACGCGCGTCGGCGCACCGCTCGCCCAGGACGAGGGCGCGATTGCGAAACGGGCTGCGAAAGAGGGCTGTCAGGCGCAGGGCGGGCGCTTCAACGGCGCGGCACTGGGCCGCTATGCCGGGCAGGGTGTCTGGGCATTTCCGGGGGGCTGTGCATGAAACGGGCCGTGATCCTGATGGCGATGCTGGCCGCGGCCCCGGTTGCGGCGCAATCCGTCGCGCTGAACAAGAACACGCATATCACCAACTCGCTGGTCGCGGGCCGGGCGGGCGATGTGATCCGCAACACCTGTCCCACCATCAGCGCGCGGATGTTCACCGTCTGGCGCAAGATGGAGGATCTGAAGTCCTATGCGCTGGCGCAGGGCTACAAGGAACCCGAGGTGCGGGCCTTTCTGAAGGACAAGACCGAAAAGGCGCGCATCCGCAAGCTGGCCGACGAGTATCTCGCCAAGGCTGGCGCGAAACCGGGCGACGTGGAAAGCTATTGCCGCGTCGGGCGCAACGAAATCGCCAGGGGCACCTTGATGGGCAGCCTGCTGAGGTCGTCGATATGATGCGCCCCGGTTTCCATCTGGCCGAGCTGAACATCGGGCGGCTGATCGCGCCGACCGAGGATCCGCGCGTGGCCGAATTCATGGCGGCGCTGGACCGGGTGAATGGCCTGGGCAAGCGGATGCCGGGCTTCGTCTGGATGATGGAAGGCTCGGGCGAACCGGGAACGGGGAATACCGAGGCCAAGATCGAGGGCAATCCGCAATTCGTTTCCAACCTGACCGTCTGGGAAAGCGTTGAAACGCTGGAACATTTCGTCTGGAACACGGTTCACCGCGCGTTCTATGAACGCCGGGCGGAATGGTTTCAGGTCTTGGGCCGGATGCATTTCGTGATGTGGTGGGTGCCGGTGGGCCACCGCCCGACGCTGGACGAGGCACTGGCCCGGCTGGCCCATCTGGAAGAACACGGGAATACCGACCACGCCTTTGGCTGGTCTTACCTGAAGGACGCGCGGCTGTGGAAGGACCACGGCTGCACGCGCATCGCGGCGGAGTAGGCGGATGAGCAACCTCAAGAAAATCATCATCGACGGCATCGAGGTCGAGGTGGACGCCGCGATGACGATCATCCAGGCGGCCGAGGTCGCGGGGATCGAGATTCCGCGGTTCTGCTATCACGAGCGTCTTTCCATCGCGGGCAACTGCCGGATGTGTCTGGTCGAGGTCGTGGGCGGCCCGCCGAAACCCGCCGCCAGCTGTGCCATGCAGGTGCGCGACCTGCGCCCCGGCCCGAATGGCGAGCCTGCGGTGGTCAAGACCAACTCGCCCATGGTGAAAAAGGCGCGCGAGGGGGTGATGGAGTTCCTGCTGATCAACCACCCGCTGGATTGCCCGATCTGCGACCAGGGCGGCGAATGCGATCTTCAGGATCAGGCCATGGCCTATGGCGTCGACTTCAGCCGCTATCGCGAGCCGAAACGCGCGTCGGAAAACCTGAACCTCGGGCCTTTGGTCAAGACCGAGATGACGCGCTGCATTTCCTGCACCCGCTGCGTCCGCTTCACCACCGAGGTGGCGGGCATCACCCAGATGGGCCAGACGGGGCGCGGTGAGGACAGCGAGATCACCAGCTATCTGAACGAGACGCTGGCCTCGAACCTGCAGGGCAACATCATCGACCTGTGCCCGGTCGGCGCGCTGACCTCGAAGCCCTATGCCTTCACCGCCCGCCCGTGGGAACTGACCAAGACCGAAAGCATCGACGTGATGGATGCGCTCGGGTCGAACATCCGGGTCGACACCAAGGGGCGCGAGGTCATGCGTGTGCTGCCGCGCAACCATGACGGCGTGAACGAGGAATGGATCTCCGACAAGACCCGCTTTATCTGGGACGGGCTGCGCCGCCAGCGGCTGGACACGCCCTATATCCGCGAGAACGGCCGTCTGCGGAAGGCGGGCTGGGGCGAGGCTCTGGCGGTTGCGGCGGCGGCGATGAAGGGGAAAAGGCTGGCCGGGATCGTCGGCGACCTGGCCCCGGTCGAGGCGATCTATTCGCTGAAGAAACTGATCGAAGGTCTTGGCGGGAAAGTGGAATCCCGCACCGACGGCGCGCGTCTCCCTGCGGGGAACCGTTCGGCCTATGTCGGCACGGCCCGGATCGAGGACATCGACACTGCGGGCGGCATCCTGCTGATCGGGACCGATCCGCGCAACGAGGCGCCGGTTCTGAACGCCCGTATCCGCAAGGCCTGGGCCAATGGCGCGCAGGTCGGGCTGATCGGCCCGGCGGTGGACCTGACCTATGACTATCAGCATTTCGGCACTGACCGCGCCGCGCTGATGGCGCATGTGAAACTGGCCGAAGAGGCGCCTGCCGACACGAAACCCGGCATCGTCATCGTCGGGCAGGGCGCCCTGAACGAGGCGGATGGCGAGGCAGTTCTGGCGCAGGCCATGCGCATCGCCGCCGCGCGTCAGGCGAAACTTCTGGTCCTGCACACCGCCGCCGCCCGCGTGGGCGCGATGGATGTGGGTGCCGTGACCGAAGGGGGCCTGACGGCGGCCATCGAGGGTGCCGAGGTGATCTACAACCTGGGCGCCGACGAGGTGGAGATCCAGCCCGGCGCCTTTGTGATCTATCAGGGCAGCCATGGCGACCGCGGCGCGCATCGCGCCGACCTGATCCTGCCCGGTGCCGCCTATACCGAGGAAAACGGGTTGTTCGTTAACACCGAGGGCCGTCCGCAACTGGCGCTGCGCGCCGGTTTCGCGCCGGGCGACGCGAAAGAGAACTGGGCGATACTGCGGGCTTTGTCGGCGGAACTGGGCGCGACCCTGCCGTGGGACAGTCTGGCCGCGCTGCGCCGGGCGCTGGTGGCCGAGGTGCCGCATCTGGGCCGCATCGACCATGTGCCGGAAAACGAATGGCGGCCCCTGCCGCCGCGCGAGCCGGGCAAGGCGAGCTTCCGTCCGGCGGTCAGGGATTTCTACCTGACCAACCCCATTGCCCGCGCCTCTGCCCTGATGGGAGAGCTGTCGCGCATGGCGCTGGACCGCACCGCAGCCCCCTTGGCGGCGGAGTAAGCCCATGCGCGCCGCCCCGACCGTCACCGCCGGCCTGATCGTCGCCTTGGCGACGGTTTCGGCCTGCGTGCCGGCCGAGACGGCGGAAAAGGGCGAGTTCAAGCCCGAATACCTGGGGATCGAGACGATCCGGCTGGACAACGATCTGGTGAATTTCCGCGTGGCCATGAAGGGCGCACGGAATACCGATGACGTGGACGATTATGCCCGTTGTGCCGCGGCGCAATATGCGCTGATCCGGGGTGCGGGTTTTGCGCGGCATGTCCGCACCAATGTGGCAAAGCGGACCGGCGGCGTCTGGCTGGGCGATGCCGTCTATACCATTTCCGCGACCCTGCCTTTGGGTCTGCGCAACATCGACGCCGAGGTCGAGGTGCGCGCTTGCGGCGAAAAAGGGATACCGACCGTATGAAAAGGGTCAAACATGGCTGACTTCCTGCAAACCCCCCTTGGGATGGGGCTGCTGATGGCCGCGCAGGCGCTGCTGATCGTGGCTTTTGTCATGCTGTCGCTGATCTTCATGGTCTATGGCGACCGCAAGGTCTGGGCGGCGGTGCAGCTGCGGCGCGGGCCGAACGTTGTGGGGCCGTGGGGCCTGCTGCAAACCTTTGCCGACGCCCTGAAATACGTGGTCAAGGAAATCGTCATCCCCGCCGGGGTTGACCGCTTCGTGTTCTTCCTGGCGCCGATGCTGTCCTTTGTGCTGGCGATGCTGGCCTTCGCGGTGCTGCCCTTTGCCGATGGCTGGGTGCTGGCCGACATCAACGTGGCGATCCTGTTCGTCTTCGCCGCGTCCAGCCTTGAGGTTTACGGCGTGATCATGGGCGGTTGGGCGTCCAACTCCAAATACGCCTTCCTCGGCTCGCTCCGCTCGGCGGCGCAGATGATCTCCTACGAGGTATCGCTGGGCCTGATCATCATTGGTATCATCATCTCCACCGGCTCGATGAGCTTTGGCGACATCGTGCGGGCGCAGGATACGCAATATGGCCTGCTGGGCTGGTATTGGCTGCCGCATCTGCCGATGGTGGCGCTGTTCTTCATCAGCGCCCTGGCCGAAACCAACCGCCCGCCGTTCGACCTTCCGGAAGCGGAATCCGAACTCGTCGCCGGGTTCATGGTGGAATATTCCTCGACGCCGTATCTGCTGTTTATGGCGGGGGAATACATCGCCATCTTCCTGATGTGCGCGCTGATCAGCCTGCTGTTCTTCGGCGGCTGGCTGTCGCCGATCCCGGGGCTGCCCGACGGGTTCTTCTGGATGTTCGTGAAGATGTGGTTCTTCTTCTTCCTGTTCGCGATGGTGAAGGCGATCGTGCCGCGCTATCGCTATGACCAGCTGATGCGCATCGGCTGGAAGGTGTTCCTGCCGCTGAGCCTTGGCTGGGTGGTCATCATCTCGTTCCTTGCGAAATTCGAAGTGCTGGGCGGCTTCTGGGCCCGCTGGGCGATTGGGGGCTGAACATGAAGAAACCAGCGTTTTTCTTCTATCAGTTCCCCACAGGAGGGGATCTGCAATTTGCACTTTGGCCCTTGGATGACGGCTCTCATCGTCTTGAAGCTAATGGTCGGGTTCTCGGTAAATTTGCGGATTTGGCGTTAGCGACTGCGGCAGCATCGTCTAAATTCACCGAAGTTTATTCCGACGCAGTTTCGGCTGATACGGCCGAGCGGATACTAGATATCGACTGGTGGGAACGTTCACCAACCAATCGCCCGGAGAAATCAAAATGACGCAAATCGACTGGACCCGGGCCACGAAATACTTCCTGCTGGTGGACTTCCTGAAAGGGTT
>JASGFG010000075.1:0-19657 GCA_047605605.1 Paracoccaceae bacterium
GCAGCGGTCGCGGCGGCATCGGCCGCATTTCCCGCAGCGGTGGCCGCGGCGCCTGCCGCATTGCCTGCGGCGGTCGCGGCCGAATCGGCGGCCTGACCGGCGGCATTGGCGGCATCCTGAGCCGCAGCCCCGGCGGTCGCCGCAGCATCCTTGGCCGCGTCAGTGGCGGTGGTCGCCGCATCCTTGGCCGCATCGGTCGCAGCGGTGGCGGCATCCTTGGCCGCATCGGTCGCGGTGGCGGCAGCGTCAGAAGCCGCCTTGGCCGCATCGTTCGCCGCATCCGTCGCCGTTGCGGCAGCGTCGGTCGCGGCCTGGTTCACCGCCTGCCCGGCGGCAGTCGCAGCCTCGCCCGCGGATTTCGCCGCATCCTGCGCGGCCTCGGTCGCGGTCGCGGCAGCATCCTTTGCCGCCTCGGGCGCCGGTTTGTTGCCGAAGACAAACCATGCGGCTGCGGCCAGAACGATGACCACAAGGCCGATGATGACGTTTTTGTTCATGTTTTCAGTCTCCCACACCTGCGCCTCACACCCGGCGCCGGGCCTTTGCCCTATGCCAGAGACAGGCCGTAAAAGAAAGCGAAGCCTGCCGCCGCGTCGGAAACGCGCGAAACCCCGCAAGGTTCCCGCGCCGCGCCACAAATTTGTGCGATATGGGAAAAGCGGCCAGCTTTTATTCGGCCGCGGTCTTCATCTCGAACCCTTCGGCCAGCTTGTCCGAAGGCGCGATCGGGTATTCGCCCGAGAAACATGCGTCACAATACCGCGGGCTTTTCGGGTCGCGCCCGTTCGCCTCGCCCGCCGCGCGATACAGCCCGTCCAGCGAGATGAAGCGCAGGGAATCGACGCCGATCCAGTCGCGCATCTCATCCTCGCTCATCGTCGCGGCCAGCAGTTTCGACCGTTCCGGCGTGTCGACGCCATAAAAGCACGGCCATGCCGTGGGGGGAGAGGCGATGCGGAAATGCACCTCGGCCGCGCCCGCCTCAAGGATCATGTCCTTGATCTTGCGGCTGGTGGTGCCGCGCACGACCGAATCGTCCACCAGAACCACCCGCTTGCCCTTGATCAGTGCTCGGTTGACGTTAAGCTTCAGCCTCACGCCCATGTTGCGGATCGCGTCCGTCGGCTCGATGAAGGTGCGGCCCATATACTGGTTGCGGATGATCCCCATCGCATAGGGGATGCCGGATTCCTGGCTGAACCCGATGGCCGCGGGCGTGCCGCTGTCGGGCACAGGGCAGACCAGATCGGCCTCCACCGGGGCCTCTCGCGCCAGTTCCACGCCGATCTGGCGGCGGGTTTCATAGACCGAACGCCCGCCGATGATCGAATCGGGGCGGCTGAAATAGACGTGCTCAAAGATGCAGAACCGCCCCTTGGACGGGCCAAAGGGCCGCGACGAGGTGATCTGGCCATCCTCGATCACCACCATCTCGCCCGGTTCGATCTCGCGGATGAACTCGGCCCCGATGATGTCGAGCGCGCAGGTTTCCGACGACAGCGCATAGCCGTCGCCGACCTTGCCCAGAACCAGCGGCCGCACGCCCAGGGGATCGCGCACTCCCATCAGCTTGGTCCGCGTCATGGCGATGACGGCGAATGCGCCTTCGCACAGGCGCAGCGCATCCTTCAGCCGCTCGGCGATGTTCTTCTGGATCGACCGCGCCATCAGATGGATGATACATTCCGAATCCGACGAGGATTGGAAGATCGACCCGCGCTGGATCAGGTCGCGGCGCAATTGCCCGGCATTGGTCAGGTTGCCGTTGTGGGCGATGGCGGCGCCCCCCATGGCAAATTCGCCAAAGAACGGCTGCACGTCGCGGATCGCCGTCGCCCCCTTGGACCCGGCCGTCGAATAGCGCACATGCCCGATGGCCAGCGGCCCCGGCAGCGTCTGCATCAGGCTGGCATTGGTGAAATTGTCGCGCACATAGCCAAAGCGACGGGCCGAGTTGAACCCCTGTTCGGGATCATGGGCGACGATCCCTCCCGCCTCTTGCCCGCGGTGTTGCAGGGCGTGCAGCCCAAGCGCCACGAAGTTCGCGGCATCGGTCACACCGATGACCCCGAAAATGCCGCACTCCTCCTTCAACTTGTCGTCGTCGAAGGGGTGGGCGATGAAGCGTTTCTGCGATGTCATGGGCGGCCGAAGCTCCGATTCCGTGGCGGGCGGCAAGACCGAGAGATAATACTTCGTCCCCCGAAAGTCCACGTCCCGACGCTGCATTGCCGCACTGCTTTTGTGCGGCAATCGCGGATCAGTTGGCGGGCGCCGGTTGTGCGGGTGCCGTCTCGGGCTGGGCCGGGGCTGCCGGCTGGACGCAGGTGGCGGTCAGGTCGTTGTAATGCCCCACGATCCAGCCGAGCGCATCGGTCGGAACCATCGTGTTGATCTTGTCCTGAAAGGCCGCGAACACCTTGGCCGACCGCGAATTGTCGACCATCGGCACCGCATTCGCCGCAGCAGCCCGGTCATAGACCAGCAGCGCCACCGCGACCAGGATCACCCCCCGCGCGACGCCGAACAGGAAGCCCAGGCCCTGATCCAGCCCCCCCAGCACCGACCGCTGCACCACCGAGGAAAACAGCGGCGTGAACAGCGAGGCGACGATCAGCGCCACCGCAAACACCGCCGCGAACGAGGCGATGATCGAAAGCTCGCAGGAATCGCCGATGAAATCGCCCACCATGGGCAGTTCCTGCACCAGCGGCTGCACTTTCGCCGCGAACATGAAGGCCAGGACCGCCGCGACGATCCAGCCGACGATGGCCATCGCCTCGCGCACGAAACCGCGCGAATAGGCAAGGATCGCCGACAGCACGATGACCGCCGCGACAACGCCGTCGATGATGGTGAAGCCTTCCATGTTCCGTCCCTCTCCGGGGCTTTCAGCCCGCCCCGAACATCTGGCCGACGACTGCGGCAAGGTCCGGCATTTCGCGCATTCCCACCCCCTCGACGGGACCGGTCCTGGACCCGGCGGGGGCAATGGCCTGTGAAAAACCAAGTTTCGAGGCCTCTTTCAACCTGTTTTCCGTCTGCGTGACCGGCCGCAGCGCACCCGACAGGCTGATTTCGCCGAAAAGCACGGTATCTGGCGGAATTGCCACATCCTCGCGTGCCGAAAGCAGTGCCGCCGCCACGGCCAGATCGGCCGCCGGTTCGGTGACGCGCATCCCGCCCGCCACGTTCAGGAACACGTCCAGACCTGCAAAGGGAATGCCGCAGCGCGCCTCCAGCACCGCCAGGATCGTCGACAACCGCCCCGAATCGAGACCCACCACCGTGCGCCGCGGCGTGCCCAGGTTCGACGGCGCGACCAACGCCTGGATCTCGGTCAGGACCGGCCGGGTTCCCTCGATTCCGGCAAAGACGGCGCTGCCGGGGCTGGGCTGGCCGCGTTCGGACAGAAACAGCGCCGAGGGGTTCGTGACCTCGCTCAACCCCGCGCCGGTCATCTCGAACACACCGATCTCGTCGGCGGGGCCGAAGCGGTTCTTGACCGCGCGCAGGATGCGGAACTGGTGGCCGCGCTCGCCCTCGAAATACAGCACGGTATCGACCATGTGTTCGACCACGCGGGGGCCGGCGATCTGGCCTTCCTTGGTCACATGGCCGACCAGGATGACCGCGACACCGCGGCGCTTGGCAAAGCTGACGACCTCATGCGCGGCGGCCCGCACCTGCGCGACCGATCCCGGCGCGGCCTCGACCGTATCGAGCCACAGGGTCTGGATCGAATCGAGGATGGCAAGGCCGGGGCGTTCCGCATCCAGCGTCGTCAGGATGTCGCGCAGCCCGGTTTCCGCGCCAAGCGCGACGGGGGCATCCGACAGCCCCAGCCGCTGTGCCCGCATCCTGACCTGCGCCGCCGCTTCCTCGCCGGAAATGTACATGCATTTCATGCCGGTGCGGGCGAAACTTGCCGCGGCCTGCAACAGCAGCGTCGACTTGCCGATCCCCGGATCGCCGCCGACCAGAATGGCCGAGGCCGGGACCAGCCCGCCGCCCAGCACCCGGTCCAGCTCGCCGATGCCCGAGGTCGCGCGGGGGGGCGGCGCCTCTTCGGTCGCCAGATCGGTCAGCGGGATCGTGCGCCCCTTCTGCCCCAGGGCGCGCGGCCCGGCGGACAAGGCCGCCTCCTCGACGATGGAGTTCCAGGCCCCGCAGGCGTCGCACCGCCCCGCCCATTTCGGAAAGGACGCACCGCAGGCGGTGCAGGTGTAACTTTGTGCCGGGGTCTTCGCCATGCGCCCAGTGGTGCCCCGAATGGCCGGCCGGGGCAAGGGGGGCCGGGGCAAGGGGGCCGACCCGCCCCGCCCGCGCGCCGGGGCACTATCGCCCGAAACACGGGCGCCTCCTTCCGCCCGCCCCTAGACGGCCATGTCGGTCGGCGGGCGCGGCAGTAGCAGGGCCAGCGCCTCGGCCGCGGCCGCGATGCGGTCCTGCGGGACGTTTCCAGCCATGGCCAGCCGCACCGCATGGGGTGCTCGGCCGTGGGTCAGCGAATACTGGTCGGCGGTGCGCACCAGAACCCCCGCATCCTCGGCCGCACGGGCAAAGGCCGAAGCGCGCCAACCCTGCGGCAGCCCCAGCCAGCAGAAGGCCAGACCGGATTGCCAGGTAAGATCGAATCCCTCCAGCCGGTCGACCAGCAGGGCCAGCCGGTCATTGGTTTCCGTCAGGATGCGCGAGCGGATCTCGACCGCGGCGCCGGACTGGAACAGGTGCAGGCACAGGTCGCTGACCGGCCGCGACAGGGCAAAGAATTCATGCTGCGCGGTCAGGCGGCCGGCTTCGCCCATGCCTTCGGGGCAGACGACCCAGCCAAAGCGCAAGGCGGCGGACAGCGTCTTGGACAGGCTACCCACATGCCAGACCCGTTCCGGGGCCAGCGCCCGCAGCGTCGGCAGGGCATGTTCGGCGGCGGAATAGCAATCGTCCTCTACGATCTGAAGATCGTGGGACCGCGCGATGGATACAATTTCCTGACGCCGTTTCAGCGACATGCGGCCAGCCGTCGGATTCTGTGCCTCGGGCGTCAGGCACAAGACCTGCGGTCCGTGGCGGCGACAGGCGGCCTCCAGCGCGTCGGGGCGCATCCCCTCGGCGTCGATCTCGACCGCCACCGCCTCGGCCCGCGACAGCCGCGCGGCATAGCGAAAGCCGGGGTAGGCCAGTTCCTCCAGCAACACCACCGGCCGTTCGCCCCGCAGACAGCAGTTGAGCACCAGCCCGACCGCACTTTGCCCGCCATGGGTCAGCGCCAGATCGTTCGCCGCCACCGGCCCCAGCTCGCGGTCGTCCAGCCAGTCGACCACCGCCGCGCGCAGCCCGGTCTCGGCCGACTGGCTGGTATAGTCGATCCAGCCCTTGTCGGTCTGGTCCGCCATCGCCCGCAACGCCTGGGCAAAGACCTCGGCCTGCCCCACTTCGGGCAGGATCGGGCTGCGCAGGTCGACAAGGTTCGACTGCACCTCGGGGCGTTCGATGAACAGCGATTGCGTCGGCCCCAGCCGCGGCGCGGCAGCCTGGACGAAGGTGCCCCGCCCCACCGTCGCCCCCAGAAGCCCCTCTTGCGTGGCCAGTTGATAGGCGCGGCTGACCGTGCCGGGCGTGACCTGCAATTTCCACGCCAGATCCCGCACCGTCGGCAGTTGAGAGCCCGGCGGCAACTGCCCGCCCCGGATCGCCTCGCGCAGCGCACGGGCAAGGCCCAGATACTTCGGGCCGGGATATTGTGTCAGGTCGGGCAGCCAGATTGTGTCGGTCACAAGAAACCTCTGGAAGGTGTGCGCCGATAATTGTATTCATGCGACACGAAGTCAAGATTTTTTGTATCGACACAATTGGAGGGTGCGATGCTGACGACCGGGAACCTGCCTGCTGGAAACCTGACCCACCTGCCGCCGCTTTCGCGTGCCGCGGTCCGTCTGGCCGATCTGGTGGTCGCCTGGGAGGTGCGTCAGCGCAGCCGAAAACAGCTGCTGCGGCTTGACCCGCGGCTGCTGCGTGATGTGGGCCTGGACGAGATGTCGGCCGGGCGCGAGTCGCTGAAACCCTTCTGGCGCTGAGGCGCGAAGAACTCCCTGTCCTGACTGGACATTTCCCCCTTGGGGCCGGTTTTCCGGCCCCCTTTTTTATCCGCGCCGGATGCGCAACTGAAAACAGTTGTTCCGCGCCGACCGCACATCGACAAAGGCGATCTCGGCGCGCGCCAACAGGGCGGCAGCATAGGTCGGAACCTCGTCCCGCATCACGACCCGCCCGGTGCCATAGCAGATGCGATGGTCGGCAGTATATCCTTTCAGCAGATAATCAGGGCTGGCGCGCAGGATCGGCGGCACGCCCTGACCCGACCATGCGGCACAATCAGCGGCACAAAGGAAAATCGGTCCTGTCTCGGCATAGGGCTGAAGCTCGGGAAAGGGGCGATGCGCAAGGATCAGCATTCCCGCCCCTTCGGGCACGAAGTCGAGACAATGTCGGCAGGGATTGCCTGTGCTGGTGGCGATCACGCGCTCGGCAGGTAAACCATAGGCATCTGCCGCGCCGGCGCGCAGGGCGCGTGCGGCCTCGGTGGGCATCGGCTGATAGATCAGGTCGGGCATGGCATATCTCCTTTGATGAGAGATCAACCACGCGCGGAACATCCATGCGACCCGGATGATGCGTAAAGCAAAAAGGCCCGCAAACCTGCGGGCCTTTCCAAAGTCGTGTTGTCGAAATCAGCGCTTCGAGAACTGGAACGAACGACGGGCTTTCGCCTTGCCGTATTTCTTCCGTTCGACGACGCGGCTGTCGCGGGTCAGGAAGCCTGCCGCTTTCAGCGCGCCGCGCAGGGCGGGTTCATAGAGTTGCAGCGCCTTGGAGATGCCGTGCTTGACCGCACCAGCCTGGCCCGACAGACCACCACCGGCAACGGTGGCGTAAACGTCGAACTGGCCTTCGCGGTTGGCGATCTGGAACGGCTGGCGCAGGATCATCTGCAGAACCGGACGCGCGAAATAGGCGTTGATGTCCTTGCCGTTGACCAGAACCTTGCCCGAACCCGGCTTGATCCAGACGCGGGCGACCGCATCTTTCCGCTTGCCGGTGGCATAGGCGCGGCCCAGGGCGTCGCGCACGGGTTCACGGGCGGGGGCCGCGGCCTCGGCCGGGGCAGCAGCGCCCGAGACGGCCGATTTCAGATCGTCGAGGGATTTGATGTCGGCCATGACTTACGCACTCCGGGTGTTTTTCGGGTTCAGGACTTTCACGTCCAGAACGGTCGGCTGCTGCGCCTCGTGCGGATGCTCGGCACCGGCATAGACGCGCAGGTTGGTCATCTGCTGGCGGCCCAGACGGTTGCGGGTGATCATGCGTTCCACGGCCTTTTCCACCACACGCTCGGGGTGGTTGCCTTCCAGCACCTGACGCGCGGTGCGGAACTTGATGCCGCCCGGATGGCCGGTGTGCCAGTAGTAACGCTTGTCCTCGCGTTTCTTGCCGGTCATCTGCACCTTGTCGGCGTTGATGACGATGACATTGTCACCCATGTCCATGTGGGGGGTGAAGGTCGGCTTGTTCTTGCCGCGCAGGATGTTGGCGACGATCGTGGCGAGGCGGCCCAGAACAACGCCCTCGGCGTCGATCAGGATCCACTTCTTCTCGATGTCCGCCGGGGTAGCGGTGAAGGTTTTCATCTTTAACCCTGTGAATGCTGGGGGGCGGATGCCCCCGGAATCTCGGATGGCGGTGTATTGCCCAAGGCCGGTTGCGGGTCAAGAGCGCCAAACCACTATTTTTCAAATGAAATCATTGACTTGAAAAAACGGTATTAAAATACCCCACATTTCAGCGCAGGAAGGGCGGCTTTTCCGGGTCGGTCCCCGGCCCTTTCGGGGCGGGGCTTGGCTCGGGCTGGGCCGCGGCGATGTCCAGCCGCAGGCCCGCGCGCACCATCGCCTGGGCGGGCGCGCTGTCGGACCGCAGGAAGGTCACATCCATCTGCCCCGCCTCCAGCCCGGAAAAGGTCAGCGCCTCGGCGGCGGCGCGGGCCAGCGCCTCCTCGGCCCCCGGCATCGCGTCGAGGATGGCCAGCATATGCCCCCGGCGCCCGTCGTCATAGGCGACGCCCGCGATCACCGCGCCCGAGGCAAGCCCCGTCGCCTGCCCAAGTGCAAAGCCAAGCGCATCCATCAGCGCGGGCGGCAATTGCCCCGGCGGATGGAACGCCTCGGGCCGCGCCTCGGCGGCCTCGGGCGTGCGGTCCAGCGTGTCGACCAGCCAGCGCAAAGCCTCGGGCGGCAGCAGGATCTCGGAGGGTGCCCCGGTGCCCAGGTTCACCCCCAGCGACACGCCCTGCCCCGCCAGATGCTGCGCGATGATCCGCCCCGGCAGCACCGCGTAAGGCACCGGCCCTTGCCCCAGCGAGGCCAGCCGCTCCTCGCTGTCGAAGGCGAGGATGACCGGCCCGTCCTCCAGGTCGAAGACGCGGGGGGCGATGCGTTCGCCCTCGGGTTCGGCCTCCAGCAGCAGGAACAGCCCGGCATCGGCCAGCGCGTGATAAAAGCGCAGCTGTGCCGCCTCATCGCCGGGGCTGGCGGCCATCGCGGCCTGCGCGTGGTCCAGAACGCTGGTCATGTAGCCTCCAATGCTTGCCTGACGCGGGCGCGCAGAACGGGCACGGCCTCGGCCAGAAACCACGGGTTGCGCTTCAGCCACCCCGTATTCCGCCAGGACGGATGCGGCAAGGGAAAGACACCGCTGTCGTCCAGATGGCGGCGCCAGTCGGCGACGGTGGCGGTGACATCGCGGGTGCCCAGGTGCCATTTCTGCGCCGCCCCGCCGACTGCCAGCACCAGCCGCAGGCCGGGCAGCGCCGCGATCACCGGCGCGCGCCATGTGGCGGCACAGATCGCGGGCGGCGGCAGGTCCGACCCCTTGGCGTCATAGCCGGGAAAGCAGAAGGCCATCGGTACCACGGCAACGCGCGAAAAGTCGTAGAACTCCTCGACCGACAGCCCCGTCCAGTCGCGCAGCCGGTCGCCCGAAGGGTCGGTGAACGGCCGGCCCGAGGCATGGACCCGCGCGCCCGGCGCCTGTCCCGCGATCAGCAGCCGCGCGCCGGGGCGGAACCAGACGACGGGCCGCGGCTGATGCGCGGTTGCCGTCGCGGCAAAGCGGTCGGCGCAAAGGCGGCAGGCGCGGATCGCCTGAATCAAGGGGGCGGCGCAGGGCATCCGGGCAATGTGGGCGCGACCCTGCCCGGTTGCAACGCCCCGGCGCGGCGGGGCGGGCGGCTCAATGCCCGGCCCCGCCCCTTTTGCGCAGCCGCGCGTTGCGGGCGAACATGTTCAGCGCCTCGACCGCGGCGGAAAAGGCCATGGCGGCGTAGACATAACCCTTGGGCACATGCACGCCGAAACCCTCGGCGATCAGCGTCGTGCCGATCAGCAGCAGGAAGGACAGCGCCAGCATCACGATGGTCGGGTTCTTTTCGATGAAATTGGCCAGCGGGGTCGCGGCCAGCAGCATGACCGTCACCGCAACGACCACCGCGACCACCATGATTTCCACATGCGGGGTCATCCCCACGGCGGTGATGATCGAATCGATGGAAAACACCAGGTCCAGCACCAGGATCTGCGCCACCACACCGCCAAAGGTCACGACCGCCTGATGGGAAACGATGTCTTTCTCGGGGTCGTGCGGATCGACGTGGTGGTGGATCTCCTTGGTGGCCTTCCACACCAGGAACAGACCGCCCGCGATCAGGATCATGTCCTTCCACGACAGTTCGTTGCCAAGGATCGTCACCACCGGCTCGGTCAGCTGCACGATCCAGGCGACGGTCGCCAGCAGCCCTAGCCGCAACACCAGCGCCAGCCCGATGCCGATCCGCCGCGCCCTTTCGCGGTTCTGCACCGGAAGCTTGTTGGTCAGGATCGAGATGAAGATCAGGTTGTCGATGCCAAGGACGATTTCCATCACCATCAGCGTCGCAAGGGCGATCCACGCCTCGGGCGACTGGATCAGCGCAAGTATGTTCTCCACCGGAAAATCCTGTTCGTTACGGATGCGTCCGAAATAGTAGGCGGCAGGGCGTGGTCAAGGCCCCGTGTCTCATTCCCTTGGTTCAAATATACCATGGGGTTCGTAGCGATCAGAAATCGTCCAGTGGGCGATTTCCGAGAAGAATACCCAGCCCTTGGCCGGGCCGGGCTTGGAGGGTGAGGCCCCCGCCTGTTCGACGCCCGGACCTCAGGCCGCGGGCATCCGTGCCTCGACCATGCCGGCATACCAGCTGGACCCGGCGGGAATGATGCTGTCGTCGAAATTATAGGCTGGATGGTGAACCGACGCGGTATCGCCGTTGCCAAGGAAGATATAGGCCCCCGGCCTTTCGTTCAGCATGAAGCTGAAATCCTCGGCCCCCATCAGCGGGGCGGTGTCGGCATCGACCTTGCCCGCGACCGCCTGCGCCACCTCGACCGCAAAGCCGGTGTTCTCGACCGCGTTCATCGTCACCGGATAGCCGCGGCGGTAATCGACCTGCGCCGTCGCGCCAAGCGCGGTGGCGGTGCCGGTGACGATCTCGTGGATGCGGCGCTCGACGAAATCCTGCACGCCATGGTCCATGGTGCGGACGGTGCCCTTCATCACCACCGTCTGCGGGATGACGTTATGCGCCGGGCTGTCGGTAGAAAGGGCGCAGACCGACACGACCACCTGTTTCAGCGGGTCGACATTGCGGCTGGCGATGGTTTGCAGCGCGACGATCACATGCGCGGCGACCACGGTGGTATCGACGCATTCATGCGGTTTCGCCGCATGGCCGCCCTTGCCGGTCAGGGTGATGTCGAACTGGTCCGCCGCCGCCATCAGCGCACCGGGACGGATGGCAAAGGTGCCCAAGGGAATGCCGGGCATGTTGTGCATCCCATAGACCTCCTGAATGCCCCAGCGGTCCATCAGCCCGTCGGCCACCATCTCGCGCCCGCCGCCGCCGCCCTCTTCGGCGGGCTGAAAGATCACCACGGCGGTGCCGTCGAAATTCCGCGTCTCGGCCAGGTATTTCGCCGCGCCAAGCAGCATCGCCGTATGGCCGTCATGACCGCAGGCGTGCATCTTGCCCGGCGTTTTCGAGGCATAGGGCAGCCCCGTCTGTTCCACGATCGGCAGCGCGTCCATGTCGGCGCGCAGGCCGATGACGCGACCCGCCGTATCGGTCTTGCCGCGGATCACGCCGACAACGCCGGTGCGGCCCACGCCTTCGGCCACCTCGTCCACGCCAAAGCTGCGCAGCAAGTTGGCCACCTTGCCCGCGGTCCGGTGCACCTCGAACAGCAGTTCGGGGTTTTCGTGGAAATCGTGCCGCCAGGCGGTGATTTCCGGCAGCAGTTCGGCGAAACGGTTCTTGACGGGCATCGCGGCGCTCCTCAGGCAGGCAGGCGGGTTTCGACCAAGGTGACGAAGTAGCTGCATCCCGCCGGGATCGCCTGATCGTTGAAGTCATAGGCGGGATGGTGGCACATCGCGCTGTCGCCGTTGCCAAGGAAGATATAGGCGCCGGGCCGCGCCTCCAGCATATAGCTGAAATCCTCGGCCGGCATGATCGGCTTGATGTCGCGGATGACGCTGCCGGCCACCGCCTCGGCCGCCAGGGCGGCGAATTCGGTGTGTTCGGGCGAATTGACGGTGACGGGATAGCCGCGTTCATAGACGACCTCGGCCGTCGCGCCATAGGCTTGGGCGGTGGCGGTCGCGATGGCCTTGACCCGCGCCTCGGCCAGATCGCGCATCGCTGCGTCCAGCGCGCGCACCGTCCCCTCCATCACCGCCTGCTGCGGGATGACGTTCGAGGCGCTGGAATCGGTGCGGAACGTCCCCACCGTCAACACCAGCGATTCCAGCGGGTCGATGTTGCGCGACACCACCGATTGCAGCGCGACGACGATCTGGCAGGCGACCAGCGTGGTATCCACCGCCTTGTGCGGTTCCGCCGCATGGCCGCCCTTGCCCGTGACCGTGATGCGGAATTCGTCGGCCGAGGCCTGAAGCGGGCCGGGGCGGATGGCGAACTGTCCCACCGGCAGGCCGGGGGCATTGTGCAGGCCGTAAACCTCGTCGATGCCGAACCGGTCCATCAGCCCGTCCTGCACCATGGCCAGGCCGCCTGCCCCGCCCTCTTCGGCCGGTTGAAAGATGCACACGACCGTGCCGTCGAAATTCCGCGTCTCGGCCAGGTATTTCGCCGTGCCCAGCAGGATCGAGGTATGCCCGTCGTGCCCGCAGGCGTGCATCTTGCCCGGCGTTTTGGAGGCATAGGGCAGCCCCGTCCTTTCCGGGATGGGCAGCGCATCCATGTCGGCGCGCAGGCCGATGGTGCGGCCGCGCGTGTCGCTGCGCCCGCGGATCACCGCGACAAGGCCGGTGCGGCCGATGCCCTCGACCACCTCGTCCACGCCAAAGCTGCGAAGCAGTTCCGCCACCCGGCCGCTGGTGCGCGGCAGGTCATACATCAGTTCCGGGTATTCGTGGAAATCGCGGCGCCAGCCGGTGATCTCGGGCAGCAGTTCGGCGAAACGGTTCCTGACGGGCATCGGCCTCTCCTTCGACTTCGGCGCAAGGCTGCGCCAACGCCCGCGCGCGCGCAAGCCGTCAGGACAGCGCCGCCACCAGATCCACCGTGCCCCGCGCGTTCAGATCGCCGCGATGCCGCCGCAGGAACCCCTCGGCCGAGGCGCGGCCCGCCTCTTTCAGCCGCTGGACAAAGGGCGGGGTCGGCAACAGCTTGGTCACAGCCGACAGTTCGTTCATCAGCGCATCGTCGGCGATCATGTGCAGGTTGATGCTTTTCATCGCCCCCGCCGGCACCTTGCCCTGCGCGATCAGCCGTTTGACAAAGGCGATGGCGCGGATTTCCGACAGGAGCGAGGCGTTGAAGCTGATCTCGTTCACCCGGTTCTGGATGTCGGTCGCGGTAAAGGGCAACTCGTCGCGCACCAGCGGGTTGATGCCGACAATCACGATGTCATCGGGCAGATGCGGCTCATACAGCGGGAACAGCGCCGGGTTGCCGGAATAGCCGCCGTCCCAGAACGCCTCGCGCCGGCCGGTGGCGGGGTCGTCGATCTCGATCGCCTGGAACACGGTGGGCAGGCAGGCGCTGGCCAGCACCGAATCGGTGGTGATCGCGGCGCCGGTAAAGACCCGGATCTTGCCCGTGCGCACATTGGTGGCCGAAACGAAGGTATCCGGCCCCGCCGTCCGGCAGACCGACGCGAAATTCAGCGATTCGACCACCGGGCGCAACGGGTTGCGATAGGTCGGCCCATAGGCATAGGGCGAAAACACCGTCGCCGTCAGGTCCAGGGGCGACACGGGCAGAACCGCCTCCATCACCTTCAGCGCGCCCCGCAGCGCGGGCAGAAAGGCGGTCATCCAGTCGGTCATCCGCAGATCGCCCGTCGCCGCGATCCCGGCCCAGAGGTCGTCCAGCACCTGACGCGCGCGGTCCCGCCCGCCTTCGGCCAGCCCGGCCTTCAGCGCGACGGCATTCAGCGCCCCCGCCGAACAGCCCGAGACGCCCGCGATCTCGATCCCGTCATCTTCCAGCAGGCGGTCCAGCACGCCCCAGGTATAAGCGCCATGCGCGCCGCCGCCCTGAAGCGCCAGGTTGATCCGCTTTACCCCTTCCGGCCCGCGGCCGGGATTGCTGCCATCCGCCATCGTCACCTCTTTTGGTGGGGAAGGGGCAAGCCCGTCCGGGCCCGCATCACATCGCGGTCCAGCCGCCGTCGACCGAAAGCGCCGTCCCGGTGATCTGGTCGGCGGCGGGCGAACACAGGAACACCGCCGTCCCGCCGATCTGCTCGACCGTGACGAACTCGCCCGAGACCTGCCGGTCCAGCATGACCTTCTTGATCACATCCTCGCGCGACATGTTGTGGACCTTCATCTGCTCGGGGATCTGCGCCTCGACCAGCGGGGTCAGCACATAGCCGGGGCAGATGGCATTGGCGGTGATGCCCTGCCCCGCGGTTTCCAGCGCCGTCACCTTGGTAAAGCCGACGACGCCGTGTTTCGCCGCCACATAGGCCGACTTGAACGCCGAGGCCCGCAGCCCGTGGGCCGAGGCGATATTGACGATCCGCCCCCATTTGCGGTCCCGCATGAAGGGCAAGGCGGCGGCGGTGGTGTGGAACGAGGACGACAGGTTGATCGCGATGATGGCGTTCCACTTGTCGACCGGAAAGGTGTCGATTGCCTCGACATGCTGGATGCCCGCGTTGTTTACCAGAATGTCGCAGCCGCCCGCCTTGGTGATCAACGCCCGGCAATCCTCGCCGCTGGACATGTCGGCGGCGATGTAGCGCGCCTTGACGCCATGTTCGGCGGCCAGCCTGTCGGCCAGCGCGTGATCCTCGGGCCGGTCGGTAAAGCTGTTCAGCACAAGGTCCGCCCCGGCCTTTGCCAGTTCGATGGCGATACCCAGCCCGATGCCCGAATTCGATCCGGTGATGATCGCGGTCTTGCCCTTCAAGGTCATCTGAACCCTCCATTGCGAATGGGCGCAGACTGCCATGCCGCAGATGCGAAGGCCACTGCACAGCGGTTCACGAAGATGAAATTTCCCCGCCGGAAAGCCACCCGCCGCAATGAAAAAAACGCCCGCACAAGGCGGGCGTTAAGTGTTGAGGCAGGTTTCATACAGGCAAGAAACCTATCGAGCAGTGAGACCTTTATAGTCCCATGTTCCACCGAGTCCAAGTTAAAAGTTTGAAAACCGTTGGTTGCGGGAATAGGTTCACGTTCAATGAACAAAGACCAAAGCAGGATTGTTGCCGCGATGAGACAAGTTTTTTTCGGCATCCTGACTGCTTTCGCACTCGCGTCATCGGTTGTGCCCGCGGGGGCCGAGTCGCGTCATGGAATCGCCATGTATGGCGAACCCGCGCTGCCCCCGGATTTCACCGCCCTGCCCTATGCCAACCCCGATGCGCCCAAGGGCGGGCGTATCGTCTTTGGCGAATCGGGGGGGTTCGACTCGCTCAACCCCTTTATCGTCAAGGGGCGCGCACCGGCGGCGGTCAGCGAATACACCGTCGAGACGCTGATGGCGCGGTCGCTGGACGAGCCGTTCACCCTTTACGGCCTGCTGGCGGAATCGGTCGAAACCGACGAGGCGCGCAGCTGGGTCGCCTTTACCCTGCGCCCCGAGGCGCGGTTCTCGGACGGCAAGCCGGTCACGGTCGAGGATGTGATCTGGTCCTTGCAGACGCTGGGCGACCCGGCGCGCGGGCTGCCGCGCTATACCGGGTCGTCGGCCAAGATCGCCTCCATCGAACAGACGGGGCCGCGCCGCGTGAAGATTACCTTCAACACGCAGGATCGCGAACTGCCGCTGATCCTTGGGCTGCGTCCGATCCTGGAAAAGGCCCAATGGCAGGGCAAGGACTTCTTCGCTTCGTCGCTGGAACCGCCCGTCGGCTCCGGCCCCTATGTGATCCGCGAGTTCGAGGCGGGGCGCCACATCACCTATGCCCGCAACCCCGACTGGTGGGGCAAGGATCTGCCCTTCAACCGCGGGCTGAACAATTTCGACGAGATCCGCGTCGAATATTTCGCCGACGCCAATGTGGTGTTCGAGGCGTTCAAGGCGGGCGAGCTGTCCAGCTGGCGCGAGACGAACCCGGCGAAATGGGCGACGAATTTCGACTTTCCGGCGGTGCAGACGGGCGAGGTGGTGAAGTCCGAAATTCCGCATCGCCGCCCCTCGGGCATCGAGGGCTTCGTGATGAACACCCGCCGGCCGCAATTCGCCGACTGGCGCGTGCGGCAGGCGCTGATCGACAGTTTCAACTTTGAACTGGTGAACCGCACGCTGAACGGCGGGGCGGTGCCGCGCATCACCTCGTATTTCGGCAACTCGACCCTTGGGGCCGATATCGCCGCCCCCGCCCCGCCCGCGGAACGCGCCCTGCTGGCGCCCTTTGCCGACAGCCTGCTGCCCGGTGCGCTGGACGGCTACAGCCTGCCCGTCTCGGACGGGAGCGAGTCGAACCGCAAGAACATGCGCGCCGCGATGAACCTGCTGGAAGAGGCGGGCTGGACCGTCCGCGACGGGGTGCTGACGGATGCGGCCGGGGCGCCCTTTGTCTTTGACATCCTGCTGGTCAACGGCCAGGCCGACATGATCAGCGCAGCCAGCATCTGGCGCGAGGCGTTGAAGCGGCTGGGGATCGACGCGCGGATCGTCACGGTCGACAATGCCCAGTATACCCAGCGGGTGAACGCCTATGACTTCGACGTGACGCATTACATCCGGTCGCTGACGCTCAGCCCCGGAAACGAGCAGGTGCTTTACTGGGGCGCCGACGGCGTGACGGTGCCGGCCACGCGCAACTGGATGGGCATGGCCGCGCCCGCGGCGGATGCGATGATCGCCACGATGCTGAACGCGCGCGATCCGGCCGGCTTTGCCACCGCCGTCCGCGCGCTGGACCGGGTTCTGACCACGGGGCGCTATGTCGTGCCGCTGTGGTATTCGCCGGTGGCGCGGATTGCGCATGACAAACACTATCATTATCCTGAAAAACTGCCGCTTTACGGCGACTGGCCGGGTTTTCAGCCGCAGGTCTGGTGGTATGAATAGCCCCGCCCGCCCCCGACGCGAGGCAAGAACAAGAGGCAACGAGCAATGAAGAACCTGCTGATCCTGCTGATGGCCCTTTCGGCCCTGTCCGCCTGCAATACCATCGCCGGTGTGGGCGACGACATCTCGGGCGGGGCGCGCGCGACGCAGAACATGCTGAACTGAGGCGGTCCCCAAGGATCTGGCGAAGTCCCCTTTGGCTGGCCGCCGGAGGGGCCTTGCGCCCCTCCGGACCTCCCCGCAGGGTATTTGTGCCAAGATGAAGGGGGGCAGAAGGCGGGGCCGTCGGCTTCGCCGTGTCGCGGTCCGGGGGGACGGGACGCAAGGGGCGCGTGCGCGGTGCAGCCGGTCCGCGGATGGCCTTGCCGCTTCCGAAGGGCGGGCTGTGCGCTGGCGCAGGTTGCAACCGACGGGTGGCGCGGTTAGGCAGGCGGAATGCCAGTCCCCGCCGACGGCGGCCTTTGGCCGCCCTGCCCCGCCCCCTTCAACCTTGCGGCCCATGCGCTGGCCGCCGCCGCGCGGTTGCCGGACAAGATCGCGCTTCAGATCGCAGGGCCTCGCGGCGCCGAAAGGTGGAGCTATGCGCGGCTCGAGGCCGCCGTGCGCGGCTGCGGGACCGGGCTGCTGGCGCGGGGGCTGAACCCTGGCGACCGGGTGCTGATGCGGCTGGGAAACACCGTGGCCTTTCCCATCCTTTACCTGGGCGCGATTGCCGCAGGGCTGGTGCCGGTGCCGACTTCGCCCGCGCTGACCACACCCGAGGCGACGCGGCTGACGGCCCGCATCGCGCCGGCGCTGATCGTCGCGGACGAAGGCGTGGCCTTGCCCGACCATCCCGCCCCCGTGGTCATGGCGGCCGCGATGGCGGGCTGGGAACGCCTGCCGCCCTGCGACTGGCGGATGGGCGACCCCGATCGGCTGGCCTATGTGGTCTTTACCTCGGGCACCTCGGGCCATCCCCTGCCGGTCGCCCATGCGCATCGCGCGCTTTGGGCGCGGGGCATGATGCACCGCGGATGGGAGGGGCTGGGCGAGGCCGACCGGCTGCTGCACGCGGGGGCGTTCAACTGGACCTTCACCCTGGGCACCGGCCTGCTGGACCCCTGGGTCAACGGCGCGACGGCGCTGATCCCGGCGGCGGGGGTGACGCCTGCGCAACTGCCGCTGCTGATGAAACGCTTCGACGCGACGATCCTTGCCGCGGCGCCGGGGGTGGTGCGCCAGATGCTGAAGGCGGGACCGATGCCCGCCGTGCCGCGCCTGCGCCATGGCCTTGTCGCGGGCGAGGGGCTGGCCCCCGCGCTGCGCGCCGAGTGGCGGGCGGCGACCGGCACCGACCTGCACGAGGCGCTTGGCATGTCGGAATGCTCCACCTATCTGTCCGGCAGCCCCGACCGACCCGCGCCCGAGGGCACGGCCGGCTGGCCGCAGCCGGGCCGTCGCATCGCCCTGCTGGATGGCGGCGGGGCCGAGGCGGACGAGGGCCAGATTGCCATCGACCGCCGCGACCCCGGCCTGATGCTGGGCTATCTGGACGAGGCCGAAGCCACGGCCGCGCGACTGTCGGGGGAATGGTTCCTGACCGGCGACCATGCCCGGCGCGGGCCGGACGGGGCCTATACCTATCTTGGCCGCCGCGACGACCTGATGAACGCCGGCGGCTTCCGCGTCTCGCCGGTCGAGGTGGAGGCCGCGCTGTCCGGCCTGCCCGGCGTGGCGGAACTGGCCGTGACCGAGATCGAGGTGAAGCCCGGCGTCCATGTGATCGCCTGCGGCTATGTGGCCGGGATCGACGCCGAAGCGGC
Organism: Paracoccaceae bacterium; assembly: GCA_047605605.1. GTDB lineage: Bacteria > Pseudomonadota > Alphaproteobacteria > Rhodobacterales > Rhodobacteraceae > JAATGA01. Next base: position 18,451 of record JASGFG010000075.1, read on the forward strand.
GCTGTCCGCGCGGGCCGGGGCCTTGCTGGCCCGCTACAAGCAGCCGCGCCTTTACCGCCGCCTTCCCGCCCTGCCGCGGGGCGCCAACGCCAAACTGGACCGGCGTGCCCTGCGCGCCCGGCTGACCGAGGGAATCCCATGATCCGGCTCGACATCTTTTCCGACCCCGTCTGCCCCTGGTGCTTCATCGGCAAGGCGAACCTCGACCGTGCGCTGGAAGGCGCCGCAGAGCATCCCTTTTCGGTCGAATGGCAGCCCTTCCAGCTGAACCCCGACCTCCCGCGCGGGGGGGTGGCCAAACGCGACTATCTGATCGCGCGGTTCGGCAGCGCCGAAAAGGTCGACCAGATCCACGACCGGCTGCGCCAGATCGCCCGCGACAACGGGGTGGAGCTGGACCCGGACAAACCGCAGCGCCTGCCCAATACGCTCGACGCGCATCGGCTGATCCATTGGGCGGGGATCGAGGGCAGGCAGACCCCGCTGGTTTCCGCGCTGTTCCGCGCCTATTGGCAGGGCGGCCGCGACATCGGCGATGCCCGCGTCCTGACCGAGATCGCCGAGGCCGTGGGCATGGACGGGCCGACCGTGGCGCGGCTGCTGGCATCGGACGCGGATGCCGACGACATCCTTGCCCGCGACGCCGACGCGCGGTCAAAGGGCGTGAGCGCCGTTCCCACCTTCCTGATCGACCGCCGCTATGTGGTGCAGGGCGCGCAGCCGCCGGAAACTTGGTCGAAGGTCATCGCAGAAGTCACTGAAAAGGCAAGGGAATGATCCTTGCCCATCTGCCATCCGGCTATCTGGTCGGACGCGCCTTCGGCCTGCGCAAGGGGGCCGTCATGTGGGCGGCGCTGGCAGGTTCGGTCTTTCCCGACCTGGACATGCTCCGGTTCCATCTCATCGACGGCGGCCGGGTGAACCATCATTACTACTGGACCCATATCCCCGCCGTCTGGGCCATCGTCGCGGCCGTGACGCTGCCCCTGATCGCATGGCGCGCAAGGGGGTGGCTGCCCGCCGCAGCCGCGTTTTCCGCAGGTGTCTTCGTGCATCTGGTCCTTGACAGCCTGGGCGGCGGCATCATGTGGCTGTGGCCATCCGACCGCCGCCTGCTGCACCTGATCGAGGTGCCGCCCGCGCATGGGCACTGGGTCCTCTCGTTCCTTCTGCACTGGAGCGTGCTGGCCGAACTGGCCATCATCGC
>JASGFG010000076.1:0-19260 GCA_047605605.1 Paracoccaceae bacterium
CCGGCGTTCCTCCCAATGGAAGGACCGCGCCATCTCCAGCGTGCTTTCCATGTGGACCTTGCCGGCCCAGGCCTGCGCCTCCTTCCCGAAGGCTTCGGGCGCGCCCATCTCCAGGCTGATCGCGGCGGCGAATTCGTCATAGCGGCGGTTGTATTCGTCGATCACCGCGGCCAGCAGGTCGATCCGGTCGGCCACCTTCCACGCGGTATAGCCGTCGAACGCCGCCCGCGCCGCCAGGATCGCCCGGTCGGCATCGGCCGCGGTGCCAAGTGCCACCTCGGCCACGATTTCCTCGGTCGCGGGGTTTTCCACGCCCAGCTTGCCCGCGCCGGGCAAGGGATCGACCCATGTCCCGTCGATATAGAACTGGTGCAGATGCGATGAGATGGTCATGACGCCCCCTTTATGGCCGCGAGATTTCGTCCAGATACCAGTTGATATACCGCAACTCGTTCTGTTCCATCGGCGCAATCGGGCCGGGAAGGTAATATTTCGACCGGACCCCGCGCGCGGTATGCTCGATGATGGCCTTGTCCTCCTCGGTCGTCACGGTCCAGAGCCAGGTGAGCCGCTTGAAGTCATAGTCGCGCCCCTCTTCGGCCGCGCCCTTGACCAGCCAGATCAGCTCCATCTCGCAGGACTGCGGCCCGGTGGGGATGAACCGATAGATCATCCCGTGGTCGGCATAGCAGACAAGGAAGGTCGTCCCCCCAAGGTGGATCGAGGTCACGCCGCCGTCGAAATCGCTGAACCGTCCCATCAGCGGGGCCAGCGGCTTGCCATCCTCGGACCCGGTGCTGACGCCATCGTAAAGCGCATAGCGAAAGGCATGGATCGCCTCGCGCCCTTCGCGGCTGGTCTGCCAGGCGTCGCCCTGCCCGATGTCGATGCCCAATGCGCAGGTCCGCGCCTCCATCGCCGCGTTCAACTCGGCGATGCGTTCCAGCGGCTGCTCCAGTGCATGGGTCTGGGAATATTCCGGATGCGCGGGGCCGCAGTGATAGCATTCGACATAGTTCTCGACCGCCAGCTTCCAGTTGGCGTCGACGGCATAGCTTTCCCGATGCGCCACCCTCGCCTCGCCCCAGCCGTATTGCCCGGCGGTGGCGCGCAGCAGCCGCTCCACCTCGGTGAAATCCAGCGGGTCGTCGGCGAAAGAGATGAACACCAGCCCCGCCACCACGCGGACATGCAGCTTGCGCAAGCCATGATCCTCGCGCCGGAACTCCTTGGGCATCAGCCGCGCGGCCTTCAGCCGGCCGTCATTGCCATAGGTCCAGGCGTGATAGGGGCAGACAAACGCCTTGGCATTGCCCTTCTGCGCGGTGCAGACCTCGGCACCGCGATGGCGACAGATGTTCAGCAGCGCATGGATCTCGCCCGAGGCATCGCGGGTCAGGATCACCTGCTCGGTCGCCATGCGGAACAGCTCGAAATCGTTCGGGTTGGGGATCACGCTTTCATGTGCGATGCAGTGCCAGTGGCGGCGGAACACCCGATCCAGGTCACGCTCATACACCTCCGGGTGCATGTAGAAATCCCGCTCCAACGCCATGCCCGGCCGATGCGCGGCCACCATCGCGTCGATCCAGTCTCCCCCGGCTGGCGGAAGGCTGGCGGTCATGCCCTTTGCTTGCATCCTTGCAACTCCATCACCCGCCGGAAAGCGCCGGCCCGCCCTTCGCGCGCGTCTCTTCCCCCTCTTTCTGGACACAAATATCCTCCGGGGGTCCGGGGGTGGAAAACCCCCGGCGGCCTGTCACATGCGGACCCTTTCGGCCTTTGGATCATACATCGGCACCAGCGAGGCGACGGCTTCATGCCGCACCCCCGCAATCTCGATCTCGTAGGCCGAGGCCAGAACCTCCTCGGCCGTCTGCCCCGCACAGGGCACATAGCCCATGCCGATGGCCCCCCCCAGGAAATGGCCATAGCTGGCCGAAGTCACCGGCCCGACGATCCTGCCATCGCGCAGGATCGCCTCGTTGTGAAACAGCATCGCCTTCGGATCGGTCAGGCGGAACTGCACCATCCGCCGCGCCAGCCCCTGCTCGCGCTTGCGCAGCACCGCCTCGCGGCCGATGAACTCGCCCTTGGCCGTCCTGACCGCAAAGCCCAGACCCGCCTCCAGCACATGATCCTCGTCGGTGATGTCATGGCCCCAGTGGCGGAACGCCTTCTCGATCCGGCAGGAATCCAGCGCGTGCAGCCCGCACAGCTTCACCTCCGGCGCCGCCTCGACCAGCGCATCGAACACATGCGCGGCTTGATCGGCGCTGACGTAAAGCTCCCACCCCAATTCGCCCACATAAGTCACGCGATGCGCGCGGGCGATCCCCATGCCGACCTCGATCTCCCGCGCGGTGCCAAAGGGATGCGCGGCATTGCCCAGGTCGTTCGGGCTGATCCGGTTCAGCACGTCGCGCGCCTGTGGCCCCATCAGGCACAGCACCGCCTCGCCCGCCGTCACATCGGTGATGACGGCGAATGCTTCGCCCACATGCGCCCGCAGCCAGGCCAGATCGCGTTGCAGGGTCGCCCCCGGCACCACCAGAAAGAATGCCGTCTCCGACAGCCGCGTCACCGTCAGGTCGCTTTCGATGCCGCCCTTGTGGTTCAGCATCTGGGTATAGACGATGCGCCCGACCTCGACATCCACGTCATTGGCGCAAAGCCTTTGCAGGAAGGCGCAGGCATCGCGCCCCTCTACCCGGATCTTGCCAAAGGACGACATGTCGAACAGGCCCACGCCGGTGCGCACCGCCATATGCTCGGCGGCGCGGTTGGCAAACCAGTTCTGCCCCTTCCAGTCGTATCGGTATTCGCGCGCCTGCCCGGCCTCCGCGAACCAGTTCGCACGCTCCCACCCGGCCACCTCACCAAAGACCGCGCCCCGCGCCTCCAGCCGGTCGTGCATCGGCGTCCGCCGCACGCCCCGCGCCGTGGCGGGCTGGCGATAGGGCCAGTGGTCGGCGTAAAGCAGCCCCAGCGTTTCGGTCACCCGTTCCTTCAGATAGCGGCGGTTCTTCTGGAACGGCTGGGCGCGGCGCAGGTCCACCTCCCACAGATCGAACGGCGGCTCGCCTTCGGTGATCCAGTGCGCCAGCGCCATTCCCGCCCCGCCGGACGAGGCGATGCCGACCGAGTTATACCCCGCCGCCACCCAGTATCCCGCAATCTCGGGCGCTGGCCCCAGGTAATAGCGGTCGTCGGGGGTGAAACTCTCCGGCCCGTTGAAGAAGGTGTGAATGCCCGCCGTCTGGAACAAAGGCATCCGCTCGGTCGCCATTTCCAGAATGGGGGCGAAATGGTCCCAGTCCTCGGGCAGGGTGTCGAAACAGAAATCCTCGCGGATGCCCGCCATCCCCCAGGGTTTCGCCACCGGCTCGAAGGCACCGATCATCATCTTGCCGGCGTCGGATTTGTAATAGGCGCATTCGTCCGGCACCCGCAGCACCGGCAGATGGCCCAGATCCGCCACCGGCTCGGTGATCAGATAGAAATGCTCGCAGGCGTGCAGCGGCAGCGTCACGCCCGAGCGTTCGGCCAGATCGCGCCCCCACATCCCGCCGCAGTTGATCACAACATCGGCGGCGATATGGCCCTGCACCCCGCCCGCCGTCCAGTTCACCCCGGTGACACGACGGCCCTTGCCGGTCAGCGTCTCGATCACGCCCGTGACCTTTACATCCTCGTAAATCCTCGCCCCACGCTGCCGCGCGCCCTTGGCCAGCGCCATGGCGATATTGGCCGGGTCGCATTGCCCGTCCAGCGGCAGATGCACCGCGCCGACCACATCGTCGACCTTCAGCCAGGGATACATGTCCTTGACCTGCGCCGCCGACACCTCGTTCACATCCACATCGAAGATGCGCGCGACCGTCGCCTGCCGATACAGCTCTTCCTTGCGGGCCTCGGTCAGCGCCACGGAAATCGAGCCGACCTGACGCATCCCGGTGGCGACACCGGTTTCCGCCTCCAGCTTCACATACAGATCGGCGGAATATTTCGCCAACCGCGTCATGTTGGCCGATCCGCGCAACTGCCCGATCAGCCCCGCCGCGTGCCATGTGGTGCCGGAGGTCAGCTTCTGCCGCTCCAGCAGCACGATGTCGGTCCATCCCGCCTTGGCCAGATGATAGGCGACCGAGCAGCCCGAGATCCCGCCCCCGACAATGACGGCGCGTGCCTTCTGCGGCAGATCGACCATCTTCTGTTCATCCTCTTTGCATAAATATCCCACGGGGGTCCGGGGGTGTGAAACCCCCGATCCTGCCCGCATCACCCGCGCAGCCGCGCGTTGGTTTCGTCCCACAGCGGCCCGTCGCCCGTCACCACGGCGGGCAGGCGTTCGCCGAACACCTCGACCTCGACCCTTGTGCCGGGCACCGCGCAATCGGCGGCGATGGCGCCCAGACCGATGCAGGCCCCGACCCGGTGGCCCCAGCCCGAGGATGTCAGCTCTCCCACGATCCGGTCGCCCGACCAGAGCGTCGACATATAGGGCGGGTCATACTCCCCCGCCTCGATCCGCAGCACGGCGAATGTCTTGGCCGACCCCGCCTGCTTTTCCGCCGCCAAGGCCGCGCGGCCCCGGAACTCGGGCTTGGACCAGTCGATGAACCGCTCCAAGCCCCCGGCCAGCACGGTGTAATCGGTCGAAAGATCGCCCTTCCACGCGCGATAGGCCTTTTCGATCCGCAGGCTGTCCAGCGCATACATGCCAAAGGGTTTCAGTCCCAGGGGCCGCCCCGCCGCCAGCACCGCATCGAACACCCGTACCGTATCGCCGACGCGCGAGTGGATCTCCCACCCCAGTTCTCCGGCAAAGGACACCCGCATCAGGATGACCTGCGCCCCGGCAATCGTCGCCGCCTGCCACGACAGCCACGGCAGCGTCAGGTCAGCCTGCGCAACACCGGCCAGGATCTCGCGCGATTTCGGGCCGGTCAGGATCTGGGTCGCCCATCCTTCGGTCTCGTCCACCAGCGACAGATCCGGCGCCAGATGCCGCAGCAGCCATTCCCTGTCATGGCTTTGCGCAGTTGCGGCGGTGATCAGCCAGAAGTCGTCCTGCCCCACCCGCGCCGCCGACATTTCGGTGACGATCCGCCCCTTGTCATCGGCGAAATAGCACAGGCCCACGCGGCCGACCTTGGGCAGCCGCCCGGTGATCTGCGCCGACAGCCAGTCGCCTGCGCCCGGCCCCGTCAGGTGGAACCGCGAGAACCCCGGCAGGTCCAGAATGCCCGCCGCATCGCGCACCGCCGCGCATTCCTCGGCTACCGCCCCGGCCCATGGCCCCTGCCGCTTCCATGTCAAGGTCGCCGCCTCGGACGTGTCGTCGCCGGGGCGCGCATACCACAACGCCCTCTCCCAGCCGTTATAGGCGCCGAACTGCGCCCCCATTGCCGCCACGCGGTCATGCACGGGCGAGAGTTTCTTCATCCGCCCATCGGGCCAGGCCCGGCGGGGATAGAGGATGTCGTATTCATGGGCATAGACCTCGACCCCCTTGGTCAGGGCATAGCCCTCATCCTCGAAACCCGTGAAGCGGCGCGGGTCGCAGGACCACATGTCCCATTCGGTGGCGCCTTCCGTCACCCATTCGGCCAGCACCTTGCCTGCCCCGCCCGCCTGACAGATGCCAAAGGTGAAGACGCAGGCCTCGAAGGCATTCGGCACCCCCGGCATCGGCCCGATCAGCGGGTTGCCGTCGGGCGTATAGGGGATCGGGCCGTTGATCGTCTTGACCAGCGGCGCCTCGGCCAGCAACGGCACGCGCGCCATGGCATCCTCGATCTCCCACGCGATGCGGTCCAGATCGTCGGGATAAAGCTGAAAGCTGAAATCCTGCGGGAAGGGGTCGTCGGGCGTGACCCAGTGGGCCTTTGGCTTGCGCTCATAGGGGCCGAGGTTGAAGCCGAACTTTTCCTGCCGCAGGTAATAGCTCGAATCCACATCGCGCAGCAGCGGCAGCTTGTGGCCAACGCTCTCGCTCCACTCCTGCAACTCGGGCACGGTGTCGAACAGCATGTATTGATGGCTCATCGCCACCATGGGAATGTCGCGGCCGAACATCTTGCCGACCTCGCGGGCGTAATAACCGGCGGCGTTGACGACGATCTCGCAGCGCACCTCGCCCTTCGGCGTCGCGACCACCCATTCGCCGTTTTCCCGGCGAACGCCAGTGACGGGGCAGAACCGCTCGATCCTTGCCCCCATCATCCGCGCGCCCTTGGCCAGCGCCTGCGTCAGCTGCGCGGGGTCGATGTCGCCGTCATAGGGGTCATAAAGCGCACAGCTCAGGTCATGCGTTTCGACAAAGGGATAGACCTTCTTCAGATCCTCGGGCGTCAGGACGGTCAGGTCCATGCCCTGATATTTCCCCATGCCGACGACGCGCTTGAACTCCATCATCCGGTCGGCGGTATGGCCAAGGCGCACCGATCCGGTGACATGATAGTTCATCGGATAGTCGACCTCGGCCGCCAGCCCACGATAGAGGCCGGCCGAATACCGCTGCATGTTCATGATCGACCAGGACGACGAAAACGTCGGCACGTTGCCCGCCGCGTGCCAGGTGGACCCGGCGGTCAGTTCGTTCTTTTCCAGCAGCAGGCAGTCCGTACACCCGGCCTTGGCCAGATGGTAAAGCGAGGAGACGCCGACCGCGCCCCCGCCAATGATCACGACCCGCGCCTGCGTGGGAAAGGACATGCGCCCGACCTCCGTTGGATAAGGGACTCACGCCCGATTGAGGCGGAGTATCTGCGGGCGGGGAATCCCTTTCAATCGGATGCATCTTTGCCTATTGATCGGAAAAACCGATCAGGTTGCCCGCGATGCAGATCGAACTCGTCGATACATTCCTTGACCTTGTGGAAACCCGCAGCTTCAACCGCACGGCGGAACGGCTGGGGGTGACGCAATCCACCGTCTCGGGCCGGGTGGCGGCGCTGGAGGCCGCCGTGGGCGCACGGCTGTTCGACCGCAGCCGCGCCGGCACCGACCTGACGGCCGAGGGCGCGCGGTTCGAGGCCCATGCCCGGTCGCTGCGCCACACCTGGGCCGAGGCGCAGCGCGCGGTGGCCCATTCGGGCAAGGCGGCGGCGGTGCTGCGCATCGGCATCCAGCATGATCTGGCCGCGGGGCAGATGGGCGACTGGGTGCAGGCGTTCCGGCAGGCTTTGCCCGATTATGCGTTCTACATCGAATGCGATTACTCGCCGCAGATGTGCATCGAGGTCGAACGCGGCACGCTGGATTTCGCGGTGCTGTATACGCCCTATCCGCACCCGGACCTGCATTTCGCCAGCACGGGGGAAATCGCCTATGTGCTGGTCAGTTCCGATGGCGAGACGCGGGCCTCCCTGCGCCCCGACCGCTATGTCCGCGGCAGTTTCGCCCCTGCCTTCGATGCCGCGCATCGGGCGGCGCTGCCGGAAATGGCGGATGCGCCGGTCGGATCGGGGGCGAATACGGCAATCGCGGGCCTGCTGACCACCTTGGGCGGCGCGGGCTTCGTGCTGGAGGAAACGGCGGACGCCCTTGCCCCGCAGGGGTTCCGCCGTGTCGCGGATGTCGCACCAATCAGCCAGCCGATCTTTGCCTGCGTCCATATGCGCCACCGCTCGAACCCGGTGCACCGGCGGCTGACGCGGATCGTGGGGGCGCAGTTGGGGGCGGTCTGAGCGGTGGCCCCGCCGCCGGGCCGGGCGGGAAACGGAAACGCATGGCGTTTCTCCCGCCCGCGCGTGCGGGTTTCGCTGGGGACCTGTCAGCCCGCACTCCATGAGGCCGGCGCCTGCCCCGGCGGGTGCGAAAGCGCCCGCCGATGGCGGGGCGGGCGCTGGCCGGGCCTTTGAGGCCCGGCGGTTTCCGGTGGCACCCGCGTCGCGTACGAAGGCGATGGCCTTCGCCAGTCCCACCTCTGCCCGAAATCCCCCGCCGGTTCCCGTCGCGCCGTCATTCCCCCTTGACCCCACGCACGTCACGCGGGAAGAACCGCCATGGCCAGCGGAACCCTTACCATCGACCTCGACGCGCTTGCCGCCAACTGGCGGGCGCTGGATCGTTTGACCCCCTCGGGCGTGCAGACCGCCGCGGTGATGAAGGCCGATGCCTATGGCCTTGGCATCACCCGCGCGGCGCGGGCGCTGGCGCAGGCGGGCGCGCGGCGGTTCTTCGTGGCCCTGGCCGAGGAAGGCGCCGCGCTGCGCCAGACCCTGGGGCCGGGGCCGCAGATCAACGTGCTGTCGGGCCATATGCCCGGCGATACCGAGATGATCGCCGATCTGGACCTGACGCCGATGCTGAACAGCATCGAACAGGTGACGCGCCATCTGGAGGCCCTGCCGTCGCATCCCTTTGGCGTGCAGCTGGACACCGGCATGAACCGCCTTGGCATGGAAGAACCGGAGTGGGAGGCGGTGGCCCCCTATATCCTCGAGGTCGGGCCTGAACTGATCATGTCGCACCTCGCCTGTGCGGACGAGCCGGACCACCCGATGAACGAGGCGCAACTGGCCGCGTTCCACGCCATGACCGACGGCACCGGCGTGCCCCGGTCGCTGTCGGCGACGGGCGGCATCCTGCTGGGCAGCCGCTATCATTTCGACCTGACGCGGCCGGGCATCGGGCTGTATGGCGGGCGTCCGTTCCAGCAGGCGGCGCCGGTCGTTACCCTGTCGCTGCCGGTCATCCAGACGCGCGAGATCGCGGCGGGCGAGCCGGTGGGCTATTCCAACACCTGGGTCGCCGAAAGCCCGGCGGTCATCGCCACGGTGGCGGCGGGCTATGCCGACGGGCTGCCGCGCACGCTGTCGGGGCGGGCGACGCTGTGGGACGGCGACACGCCCTGCCCGCTGGTCGGGCGCGTGTCGATGGACCTGATCACCGTCGACATCACCCATCTGGCGGAGGTGCCGCGCACGCTGGACATTCTTGGCCCGCATCAGGGCGTGGACGATCTGGCCGATGTCGGCGGCACCATCGGCTACGAGATCCTGACCCAGCTGGGCCGCCGCTATACCCGCCGGTATCTGGAGGGCGCACGGTGAGCGCCGCCGCGCTGGTCACGGCGCCGCTAGCCGCACTGGGGCGGCCGGTGCTGGCGGGGCTGGCGCTTCTGGGGCGGATGGCGATCTTTGCGGCTTCGGTCGTCAGCCACCTGTTCCGCCCGCCGTTCTACCCGCGCGAGTTCCTGCAGGCGCTGGTCCAGATCGGCTGGCTGTCGCTGCCGGTCGTGGGGCTGACCGCCGTGTTCACCGGCGGCGCGCTGGCCTTGCAGATCTATGCCGGCGGGTCGCGATTTGGCGCCGAGGTTGCGGTGCCGTCCATCGTCGCCATCGGCATGGCGCGGGAACTGGGGCCGGTTCTGGGCGGGTTGATGGTCGCGGCGCGGGTCGCCAGTTCCATCGCCGCGGAAATCGGCACGATGAAGGTGACAGAACAGATCGACGCGCTGGTCACCTTGTCCACCAACCCGCTGAAATATCTGGCCGTGCCGCGGGTGCTGGCGGCGACCCTGGCCATGCCGGTGCTGGTGGCGGTCGGCGATTCCATCGGCATCGCCGGCGGCTGGATCGTCGGCGTGCAAAGGCTGGGGTTCAATTCGGCCACCTATCTGAAGAACACCATGGATTTCCTTCAGGCCTGGGATGTCGGCTCGGGTCTGGTCAAGGGCGCGGCCTTCGGCTTTATCGTGGCGACCATGGGCTGTTTTTACGGCATGAACTCGGGACGCGGGGCGCAGGGCGTGGGGGGGGCCACGAAATCGGCGGTGGTCGCGGCCTCGGTCCTGATCCTTGCCGCGAACTACCTGCTGACCGAGGTGTTCTTCACCTCATGATCGAACTGTCCGGCGTCAAGAAGTCCTTCGGGGCGAACCATGTGCTGCGCGGGGTCGACCTGACCATCGCGCGGGGCACCAGCATGGTGATCATCGGCGGGTCGGGCACCGGCAAGTCGGTGCTGCTGAAGTCGATCCTGGGCCTTGTGACGCCCGATGCGGGCACCATCACGCTGGACGGACAAGACGTGACGAAAGGCGACCGCGATGCCTTTCTGGCGCGGTTCGGGATGCTGTTCCAGGGCGCGGCGTTGTTCGATTCGCTGCGGGTCTGGGAAAACGTCGCCTTCCGCCTGCTGCGCGGCCGGGGCAAACGCCCGCGGGCCGAGGCGCGCGCCATCGCGGTGGAAAAGCTGCGCCGCGTCGGGCTGAAGCCCGAGGTGGCCGACCTTTACCCCGCCGAGCTGTCGGGCGGGATGCAGAAACGGGTGGGCCTGGCCCGCGCCATCGCGGCAGAACCCGAGATCATCTTTTTCGACGAGCCGACGACCGGCCTCGACCCGATCATGTCGGGCGTCATCAACGACCTGATCCGCGAGATCGTGACCGAGATGGGTGCGACCGCGATGACGATCACCCATGACATGAGCTCGGTGCGCGCCATCGCCGACAACGTGGCGATGCTGCATGACGGGCTGATCCGCTGGACCGGGCCGATCGGGGAAATGGACGCGGCGCCGGACCCCTATCTGCAACAGTTCATCCATGGCCGTGCCGAAGGGCCGATTGCGGCGGTGCGCTGACCCCTTGACCTTCCCGCCGCTGGAATCCCTATCTTCGGGACAGGCGACAAAGGAGGCCCCCGATGACCACGCTTTCCATTCCCGACATGACCTGCGGCCACTGCCGCGCCTCGGTCGAATCCGCGCTGACCGCCCTGCCCGGCGCGGGCGAGGTGACGGTGGACCTGCCCAACCGGCAGGCGAGTGTCAGCGGCCCCGTTCCGCCTCAGGCGATCCTTGCCGCGCTGGACGAGATCGGCTTTCCCGCCGAAGTCGTCAACAGTCTGTAGAAGATTTGAGCACATCGCGCGAATTTGTGAGCGGAATCATGTTGCAGACCCTCCACACCCCGGCTATGGCGTCGCGCGCCTGACACAGATCTGTCTTGATGCGGCCCTTTGTCGCAAGCAGACTTGTCCACAGGCAGGGTTACGAGTGCCAGAAACCGGAAAAGAGAGCAGTTCAGATGGCCAGCAGCAATTCCCCTTCGCCCCAGCAGGGCGGCGCACAATCGCCCGCGCCCCAGCAGGGCCAGTCGGGCGCCCCTTCGCAGCAGCAGGGGTCCAAGCCGATCTTCAAGGACTGGGCCTCGATCTGAGGACCCGCCTTTCCGCTTGATCGCAACGGGGTCTGCCGTCAGGCTGGCCCCGTTTTCGTTTGCGCGCCCCCGATGCCAGATCCCGTCAGTTCCATCCGCAACCTCGGCCCCGCCTCCGAGGCAAGCTTTGCCCGCGCCGGGCTGCACAGCGCCGATCAGGTTCGCGCGCTCGGGCCGGACGAAAGCTATCGCCGGCTGATCGCGGCGGGAACACGGCCGCATTTCATCGGATATTATGCGCTGGTGATGGGTTTGCAGGGCCGGCTGTGGAACGACTGCACGCCCGAGGAAAAGCGCGCCCTGCGCGTGCGGTTCGATGCGCTGAAGCAGCGAGGCAATGCCGATGGCACGCCCCCCGCCCTGGCCGCGGCGCTGGACGCGCTTGGCGTGGTTGCCGCAGGCCCGCGCCGGGGCTAGCCTTTCCTGAAAAGGGGGGGGCATCCATGGCCCATGCAAGGTGGTGGGGCGGATCGCCCCATGGCGCGGCCTTCAACATCGACCAGCCGGTGGGCCAAGGCCAGCCCAACCGCCCCGGCGACGTGGCGCTGGTGCAGTGGATGGTCCGGCATCTTCATTACCTTTCGCCCGTCGCGACCGGCGGCTGGCGCAGCCTGCGCTTTGACGTGCCGGGCGCGCAGGCGCCGCAGATCACCGGCCAGTTCGATGCCGATACCGCGCTGTGGATCGCCGCCTATCAGCATTGGCGGTCCGACAATGCCGTGCCCGAAGACCCCGCGCCGCAGGAGATTGCGATGCTGGCCGGGCGGAGGGTGGAGATCCGGCCGTGGAGCTATCCCGTGCCGCTCGACTTTGCCGTGCAGGTGGTCGATGCGGGGGTGACGATGGCGCTGATGAACTTCGACCTGCGCCCCACCCCGCGGGCCGAGCTGATCCGCGACCTGCCGCAGGCCCTGGCGCGCGAGATCTGCTTTCAATGAAAACGGCGCCCCGAAGGCGCCGTTTCGCGTGATCTGCAGGTGGCGAAAGGGTCAGCCGACCAGTTCGAGGCCCGAGAAGAAGAAGGCGATTTCCTGCGCGGCGGTTTCCGGCGCATCTGAGCCGTGGACCGAGTTTTCGCCGACCGACAGGGCAAATTCCTTGCGGATGGTGCCGTCGGCGGCATTGGCCGGATTGGTCGCGCCCATGACTTCGCGGTTCTTCAGGATGGCGCCTTCGCCTTCCAGAACCTGAACCACCACCGGCTCGGAGGCCATGAACTCGGTCAGTTCGCCAAAGAAGGGGCGGTCCTTGTGGACCTCATAGAACTTGCCGGCCTGTTCCAGCGACAGCTTGATGCGTTTCTGCGCGACGATGCGCAGGCCCGCTTCCTCGAACTTGGCGTTGATCTTGCCGGTCAGGTTGCGGCGGGTGGCGTCGGGCTTGATGATCGAGAGGGTGCGTTCGATGGCCATGGTGGCGTTTCCTTGCGTTTGGGTGGCAGGCCCATGGCCCGCCCGGGTATTTGCGGCGCCCTGCTATCATGCGGCGGCACGGATGGGAAGCCGGGCCGGGGGCCAGCCCCCGGACCCCCGGGATATTTGGGTCCAGAAAGAGGGGGAGACAGGTCAGAAGGCCGTCTGCCGCGCGCGGGAAACGGTGAAGCCGTGGCCTTGGGCGTTCATGCAGGTCATGCCGGTCCTGGCCGAAGTGCAGGACAGGCTGCCGACGTTGATCGAGCGGCCATAGTCGAGGACACCTGCGCCCGGGTCCATCACCGTGTCCCCGGCGCAGATTGGCGTGCCGGGGCCGGTCAGCCCCACCTCGAACGCAAAGCCCCAATCCTGTTCGCAATCGGCCGGACGGCGGTAGGAGGGCGAGAAATCGCGCAGGTCGCAGCGTACGCCGGTCCAGTTGCCGGTGATGAACATGCAGCCGATATTGCCGGTGGGGCTGCGGAAGGTAATGTCCTGCGCGGCGGCCGGGGAGGCGAGCATCAGGAAAATGGCAAGGGCACGCATGGGGAAACCTTTCTGCTGAAATATGACCAGCCTGCGCGCGCCGCGCCCGATTGACAAGCCGCCCGGCGCGGGCCATGCCCCCGCCCATGCTGAAGATCGAGGACATCACCTATTCCGTCGAGGGCCGCCCGTTGTTCGAGGGCGCCTCGGCCACCATTCCCACCGGCCACAAGGTCGGCCTTGTGGGCCGCAACGGCGCGGGCAAGACTACGCTGTTCCGCCTGATCCGGGGCGAGTTGGCGCTGGAGGGGGGGACGATCACCATTCCGAGCCGCGCCCGCATCGGCGGTGTCGCGCAAGAGGTGCCCTCGTCCGCGACCAGCCTGATCGACACGGTTCTGGCCGCCGATACCGAACGCGCCGAGTTGATGGCCGAGGCCGAGGTCGCCACCGACCCCCACCGCATCGCCGAGGTGCAGGCGCGGCTGGCCGACATCGACGCCTGGTCGGCCGAGGGGCGGGCATCGGCGATCCTGAAAGGGTTGGGGTTCGATGCGGAGGCGCAGTTGCGCCCCTGTTCCGACTTCTCGGGCGGGTGGCGGATGCGGGTGGCGCTGGCCGGGGTGCTGTTCGCGCAGCCGGACTATCTGCTCCTGGACGAGCCGACGAACTATCTGGATCTGGAGGGGGCGCTGTGGCTGGAAAGCTATCTGCAGAAATATCCCCATACCGTGCTGATCATCAGCCACGACCGCGAGTTGCTGAACCGATCCGTGCAGGCGATCCTGCATCTGGACAACCGCAAGCTGACGCTGTGGCAGGGCGGCTATGACCAGTTCGCCCGCCAGATGACGGAACGGCGCGCCGTGCAGGCCGCCGAGGCGAAAAAGGTCGAGGCGCGGCGGGCGCATCTGCAATCCTTCGTCGACCGCTTCAAGGCCAAGGCGTCCAAGGCCGTGCAGGCCCAAAGCCGGGTCAAGATGCTGGAAAAGCTGACGCCGATTGCCGCCCCGGAAGAGATGGCGAAGGCGGTTTTCACCTTTCCCGCGCCCGAGGAACTGTCGCCGCCGATCATCAACATGGACGGGGCCGCGGTCGGCTATGGCGGCCCGCCGGTGCTGCGCCGCCTGTCCTTGCGGATCGACCAGGACGACCGGATCGCCCTGCTGGGCCGCAACGGCGAGGGGAAATCCACGCTGTCAAAGCTGCTGGCCGGCAAGCTGGCGCCCGCGGGCGGCACGGTCACGCGGCATTCCAAGCTGCGCATCGGCTATTTCGCCCAGCATCAGGTGGACGAGCTGCATCTGGACGAAACGCCCTTGCAGCATATCCAGCGGCTGCGCCCTGCCGAACATCAGGCCCGGTTGCGCGCCCGGCTGGCCGGGTTCGGGCTGCTGGCCGATCAGGCGGAAACCGTGGTGGGGCGGCTCTCGGGCGGGCAGAAGGCGCGGCTCAGCCTGCTGCTGGCCACGATCGACGCGCCGCATCTGCTGATCCTGGACGAGCCGACCAACCACCTGGACATCGAAAGCCGCGAGGCGCTGGTCGAGGCGCTGACCGAATATTCCGGCGCGGTGATCCTAGTTTCCCACGACATGCACCTGCTGTCGCTGGTGGCCGACCGGCTGTGGCTGGTCAAGGGCGGCGCGGTCACCCCCTATGCCGGCGATCTGGAGCAATACCGGCGCGAGTTGCTGGCGGGGGAGGAGGGCGAGCGCCCTGCCCCGAAGCTCGTCGAGAAGAAGAAGGCCACCCGCGACGAGATTGCCGCCCTGCGGTCCGAGGTGCGCAAATGCGAGGACCGGCTGGCCAAGCTGAACGACATGCGCGACAAGCTGGCGACGAAACTGGCCGACCCCGCGCTGTATGAGGACGACCGCAAGGGCGATCTGGAGGTCTGGAACCGCAAATATGCCGAGGTGATGGACGGCCTCGACCGCGCCGAAGCCCTGTGGCTGACCGCGCAGGAGGCGCTGGAGATGGCCGGGACCTGACGCCGCGGCGCAAGCGGCGGTTGCCGCCATCCGCAAACCCCGGTTGTGCATGGGCGCACAATATCCGGCATTGCGGATGCTGCGGTGCGGCGGCAAGGTGGCGGCCAGATCAACCGAAGGGCCTTCCCCATGTCCAACCCCGCCATCGAAACCCTGAAGAAACGCCGCAGCATCTATGCCATCGGCAAGAACGTCTCGCTGTCCGAAGCGCAGATCGAAACGCTGATCAAGGATGCGGTGCGCTGGTCGCCGTCCTCGTTCAACTCGCAATCCTCGCGCGCCGTCATCCTGCTCGGCGCGGCGAACGACAGGTTCTGGTCCATCGTCACCGAAACCCTGCGCGCCATCGTCCCGGCCGACGCCTTCCAGCCGACCGCCGACAAGATGAAGATGTTCGCGGGCGGCGTCGGCACCGTGCTGTTCTATGAAGACAACGCCGCCATCGAACTGCTGCAAGAGCAATTCCCGCTCTATGCCGCCGCCTTCCCCGGTTTTGCCGAACATTCCAACGGCATGGCGCAGATCTCGGTCTGGAACGCGCTGGCCGAGGTGGGCATCGGCGGGTCGCTGCAACATTACAGCAACCTGATCGAGACGGCCGTGGCCAAGGAATTCGGCCTGTCGGCCAAATGGGCGCTGAAGGCGCAGATGCCCTTCGGCTCGATCGAGGCACCGGCCGGCGAAAAGACCTTTGTCGCCGACGAAGGCCGGTTCCTGACCTTCAAAGGCTGATCCGGGCGCAGCGGGGGGCCAGAACGGTCCAGCCCGCGCGGAAAGAGACAGGGCGCGGCGGGGAAACCCGGCCGCGCCTTTTTCATGCCGCGCCATTGCCTTGCCGGCCTGCGCAAGTCACCATGGCGCACCGCCATCTGGGACCGCAATGCCCGATACCGCCTTTCTGATCACCGCCTTTGCCACGCTGTTCGTGGTGATCGACCCGCCGGGTCTGATCCCGATGTTCATCGCGGTGACGCCGGGCATGGACAGCGCGCACCGCCGCCGGATCGGGCTGCGCGCCTGCCTTGTCGCCATCGGCATCCTGACGGTCTTTGGCCTGCTGGGCGACAAGGTGCTGGCCTTTATCGGCATTTCCATGCCCGCCTTCCGCATCGCGGGCGGCCTGCTGCTGTTTCTGACCGCGCTGGACATGCTGTTTGAACGCCGCACCCAGCGGCGCGAGGGGCAGGCGCAGGAACATCCCGACGATCCGTCGGTCTTTCCGCTGGCGCTGCCGATGATCGCCGGGCCAGGCGCGATTGCGACGATGATCCTGCTGGTCGGGCAGGCGCGCGGCGACTGGGGGGCGATTGCCGCTGTCCATATCGTGATGATCGCCACCATTGCGGCGGCCTTTGCGATGATGCTGATTGCGGCCCCGATCGAGCGGTTGCTGGGGCGCACCGGCACGGTGGTGATCACCCGCCTGCTGGGGATGCTGCTGGCCGCGCTGTCGGTGCAATTCGTGATCGACGGAATCATCGGCATCGGGCTGGACCACGGCCTGATCATTCTGGGAAAAGGCAAATGAGCGCGGACGACACCGGACGGCTGATCTATCTGGCGATCCTTCTGGTCGCGGTCGGCGGCTGGATCGCGGTCGAATACCGCACGCGCATCGGCTTTGCCCTGCGCACCGTGCTGGCCTGGGGGATGATCTTTCTGGGCGTCATGGCGGGCTATGGCCTGTGGCAGGACATCCGCGACGATGTGATGCCGCGCCAGATGGTCAACGAAGGCGGCGAGATCGAGGTGCCGCGCGCGCAGGACGGGCACTATTACCTGACGCTGGACATCCACGGCCAGCGGGTCCGCTTTCTGGCCGATACCGGCGCGACCAGCGTGGTCCTGACCCGCGCCGATGCCGAAAAGCTGGGTTTTGCACCCGACGGGCTGGCCTATATCGGCACCGCGCAGACGGCGAACGGCATGGTCCGCACCGCGCGCGTGACCTTGCAGGATGTCGAGCTGGGCCATTTCAAGGATACCCGCGTCCCCGCCTGGGTGAACGAGGGGGAACTCGACACCTCGCTTCTGGGAATGGACTACCTGCGCCGCTTCCGCATCGCCATCGAAGGCAACAAGATGGTGCTGAGCCGCTGACGGGGGCTTTGACACGGCGCCCCGGCTGCCTAGATTGACAGGCATCGGATGGATGGGAGAAGCACACCATGGCCGGAGGCTGGGCACCTGACAGTGCGGTGAACGATCAGATCGACGCGTCCATCGCCGACGAGCTGAAGCGGATGCAGCAGTTGCGCCGCGCGCCGGTGGGCGAAAGCCTGACCCATTGCGCCGAATGCGACGAGCCGATCCCCGAGGCGCGGCGGCAGGCGATCCCCGGCGTGAAGCTGTGCATCGACTGTCAGTCCGGCCGGGATCGGCGCCAGGTTTCGCGCGGAGGCATCAACCGCCGCGGGTCCAAGGACAGCCAGCTGAAATAGCTGCCCAAGGGGGCGATACGCTTTCGCCAGACGCCGACCGCAGAAGGCCCTCGTCTTGGCAGGCACAACCCGCCCGCGTGATCGGGCGCGCCGAAGGGCGGGCGGCCTGCGCCACGCCCTTGCCGGGACAATCCGCCCCCTGCCGACCGGGCAACCTCGACCGCGGGGGGCACGACCACCGTGCCGACAGGATCAGCCGCGCCGCCAAGGCAATCTCGGCCCGTGACGTCACGGGACTGAAACCGCGGATCTGGTGATGATCGCCCCCCGCCGGACCGTCAGCGGCCAGTCTGGTGGGGCACAGCATGGGCCACCCCCAAGGGCCGCTTCCAAGGCATGGCCCCCGGTTTGCGACTCTCGATGTGCCGCCCTCAGTGCGCTCTCAGTGCGCCGTGGCCTTGCCCGTCACCGCCGCCCACAGCGGCATGATGATCCGCGTGGCAAGCGGGATCAGCAACAGCCCGAGGGCCAGCCCCACCACCGCATCCAGCCCGGCCGTCACCAGCCAGAACACGAACCCCTGCGCCACCGGCATGGCATGGGAAACCGCTTCGGCCGCATGGTGGATCGCCTCGTAAGGCCAGGGCCACAGATGCGTGACCTCCAGCCCGTGGGTGACGATATTGCCGCCGACCCACAGCATCGCCACTGTCCCCACCGTGGACAGCAGCCGCAGCAGCCCCGGCATCCCCTTCAGCAGCCCGCGCCCCGCCGCGCGGGTCGCCGCCAGCCGCCCCTTGCGCGCCATCAACAGGCCCAGGTCGTCCATCTTCACGATCAGCGCCACGGCGCCATAGACGCCGATGGTGATGCCCAAGCCGACGATGGCCAGCGTCGCCGCCTGCAACCACAGGCTCGGCGCCTCGATCACCGACAGGGCGATGGTCATGATCTCGGCCGACAGGATGAAATCGGTCTTGATCGCGCCGGCCACCTTTTCCTCTTCCAGATGGCTGGGGTCTTTCGTGTCGTAATCGGCCTCGACCTCGTGCTCGGCATGGGGGGCAAGGGCGTGGAACACCTTTTCCGCCCCCTCGAAACACAGATAGCAGCCGCCCAGCATCAGCAGCGGCGTGATCGCCTGCGGCAGGAACGTCTCCAGCAGCAACAGCAGCGGCAGCAGGAAGACCAGCTTGTTCCTGACCGACCCGAGCGAGATCTTCCAGATGATCGGCAGTTCACGCGCTGCGGAAAAGCCGGTGACGTATTTCGGCGTCACCGCCGCATCGTCTATGACCACGCCCGCGGCCTTGGCCCCCGCCTTGGCCGCCGCTGCCGCCACATCATCGACCGAGGCCGCCGCCACCTTGGCGATCGCCGCCACATCGTCCAAAAGCGCCAGCAGACCGCTCATACCCACATCCCCGTTTGCGACGGATCGGACTGTAACCCGGCGGCCCGCTTTGTCAAAAGCCGCCAGCGTTAGCGGAAACGGTTAGCGCAAACCGTGAATGTTTGCGCCAACATGATGTTTTTACGTCGTTTTCCGACTTTTATCAGCGCTGCATCGCAGCTAGATCAGCAATTGTAAACTGTAAAAGGGCGCGGACATGACCATCACCATCGGCATCAACGGATTCGGCCGGATCGGGCGCTGCACGCTGGCGCATATCGCGGAAAGCGCGCGCAACGATGTGCAGGTGGTGGCCATCAACGCAACCGGCCCGATCGAAACCAACGCCCATCTGTTGAAATACGACAGCGTGCATGGCCGCTTTCCCGGAACGGTCAAGGTCGAAGGCGGGATGCTGGAC
>JASGFG010000077.1:0-18725 GCA_047605605.1 Paracoccaceae bacterium
ATGGCGCGGGCCAGACGGTCGCCCGCCCATTGCATTCCGGCGACCATGACGATCAGGATGATGACGACGGCGATCATCACCTCGGTCTCGAACCGCTGGTATCCATAGCGGATGGCGATGTCGCCCAGGCCCCCGGCGCCGACCGCCCCCGCCATGGCGGATGCGCCGATCAGCGTGACCATGGTGACGGTAAAGCCGGAAACGATGCCCGGCAGCGCCTCGGGGATCAGAACGTCG
This sequence comes from Paracoccaceae bacterium, assembly GCA_047605605.1. Taxonomy (GTDB): domain Bacteria; phylum Pseudomonadota; class Alphaproteobacteria; order Rhodobacterales; family Rhodobacteraceae; genus JAATGA01. Next base: position 238 of record JASGFG010000077.1, read on the forward strand.
CGCAGGATGGTCCAGCGGGTTGCCCCCATGGCGCGGGCGGCGTCGATCAGGGCACGGTCGACCTCGCGCAAGCTGACCTCGGCCACGCGGGCGAAATAGGGCGCGGCGGCGATGGTCAGCGGCACGATGGCTGCCGCGATCCCGATGGCGGACCCGACGATCAGCCGAGTCAGCGGGATCACTGCCACCAGCAGGATGATGAACGGCACCGACCGCAGTGCGTTGACGATGCCGCCGAGGATGCGGTTGACGGCGAGGTTCTGGAAGATCCCGCCCCGATCGGTGGTGACGAGGATCAGCGCCAGCGGCAGGCCGATGAGAAAGGACAGCGCCCCGGAAACGCCGGTCATCACCACCGTTTCCCAAAGGCCCTTGATCAGCAGGTCAAACATTGCCTGGGACATGGCCCAACACCTCGATTGCCGTGGTTTCGGGTTGAAGGCGCGCGACGACCGCCGCCACCTTGGCCGGATCGCCGGTGCCAAGCGCCAGGAACAGCCGCCCATAGGGTTCGCCCTGCACATCGTTCAGCCCGCCGTGGACCAGACGCGGGGCCTGCCCGGTGATGGCCTCGATCATCGCCAGCAGCGGCTGGCGGGCGGCTGCGCCATAGACATCGACGCGGATCAGCGCCTGATCCCCGTCGGGCGCGATCTTGTCGGCAATGTCGCGCGGCAGCACGGGCGACAGGCCGCGCAGCAGGCTGCGCGTCGTGTCGGCCTGCGGCGAGGCGAGGACGCGGGCCACCGGCCCCTCCTCCACGATACGGCCTGCATCCAGCACCAGAACCCGGTGGGCGATCTGGCGCACCACCTCCATCTCATGCGTGATCATCAGGATGGTCAGGCCCAGCTGGCGGTTCACATCCTGCAACAGGGTCAGGATGGCCTGGGTCGTTTCGGGGTCCAGCGCCGAAGTCGCCTCGTCGGACAGGAGCAGCAGCGGCTCGGGCGCCAGGGCCCGCGCGATGCCGACGCGCTGTTTCTGGCCGCCGGAAAGCTGCGCGGGATAGACATCGGCCTTGTCGGCAAGGCCCACGAGGTCGAGCAGGTCCATCACCCGCTTGCGCCGGGCGGCGGGCGGCTGGCCCGCGATCTTCAGCGGCAGCGCCACGTTGTCGGCCACCGTCTTGGCCGACAGCAGGTTGAAATGCTGAAAGATCATGCCGATGCGGCGGCGCACGGGTTGCAGCGCGGTTTCGTCCATCGCGGTGATGTCGGTGCCCGCGATCACCACCCGGCCCGCCTGCGGCTGATCCAGCCCGTTCAGACAGCGGATCAGCGTGGATTTCCCCGCCCCCGACCGCCCGATCAGGCCGACAATCTCGCCCCGGTCGATCGACAGGGTGATGCCGTCCAGCGCGGGGCGGTCGGAAAACCGCCGCACCACGCCGTCAAGCTGCACCACCGGGACATTCGTGCCCGCCATGACCCCAACCTTTCCAAAGAAGATGGGCGCCCGTTACCGGACGCCCGCATGTCATGCAATCGCTGCCCGCTTACCAGGCGGTGACGGCGGCGCCTTTATAGGCGGTGGCATAGGCTTCCTTGACCGGCGCCGACTGGAACGCCTGTTTCAGCGTGGCGACCCAAGGTGCATCCTTGTCCTCGGTGCGGACGGCGATGAAGTTCATGTAGGGGTTGTTCTCGCCCGATTCCTGCGCGATGCGGTGATCCAGCAGACCCGCCTTGGCCGCCCAGTCGGTGTTCACCACCGCCGCATCCAGATCGTCGATGGCGCGGCCGACCACACCTGCATCCAGTTCACGCAGGTCCAGCTTTTTCGGGTTCTCGGTCACGTCGATGACGGTGGCCAGAATGCCCGCATCCGGGTTGACCTTGATCAGCCCCAGCTGTTCCAGCACCTTCAGCGCGCGGCCGCCGTTCGACGGGTCGTTCGGAACGCCGACCACCGCGCCCTCGGGCAGCGCATCAAGGCTGGCGTGTTTCTTGGAATAGAGGCCGATGGGGAAGATCGCCGTGTCGATCACCGGCGTGATCTCATAGCCCTGCTGGGCGATCTGGGCATCCAGATAGGGCTTGTGCTGGAAAGCGTTGGCGTCGATTTCCTTGCGCGACAGCGCCTCGTTCGGCTGGGTGTAGTCGTTGAAAATGACGGTCTGGATGTCGAGGCCCAGGGGTTTCGCCTGTTCGGCCACGGCGGCCCAGACGCTCTCATCCTCGCCGCCCATGATGCCGACCTTCAGCACCTTGGTTTCGGCATGGGCCAGCGGGGCGAAGGCAAGGGTGGCGGCCAGCGCGAGTGCGGCGCGGCGGGTCAGGGCGGGAAGGAACGTCATGTCAACCTCGGATCAATTTTCGTGCGGAACGCCACATTTTGCGCCGCGGCGGGAATATCTGCCGCCTTTGCGGCAAGCACAACCGCCAAGACGGGAACGGTTTTCCAAATAGCCCGCCCCCCGCAGGACACGGGTTCCGTAAACGCGACCGCCGGGAAAACCTTGTCCGGCGCCCGCCCCCAGGCCCCGAGTCGCAGGCATCCCCGCCGCGCCTTTTGCCCGCGTCAGGACCGGCGGATCGACGGGGGGGCGGTGCTGGCGCGGATCACCAGTTCCACCGGCAGGATCGTGTCGCCCGCTGTCTGATCGTCCTGCCCGCGCAGGCGTGCCAGCAGCCGTTCCGCCGCCACCCGGCCCAAGGCCGCGCGCGGCTGGCGGATCGTGGTCAGCGGCGGGGCGATATGCGCGATCAGCTCGATGTCGTCGAACCCCACCACCGACAGGTCGCGCGGCACCGACAGGCCATGGCGCTGCACCTCGCCGATGAAACCGCAGGCCATCGCGTCCGAGGCCAGGAACACCGCCGTCGCCCGCCGGTCCGGCGGTTGCGCCAGCCACAGCACCGCCGCCGCCCGCCCCGATTCCAGCGAGAAGTCGCCGGGCAGCAGCGCCTCGGCCGGAAAGGCCAGACCGCGCGCCGCCAGCGCATCCTGCACGCCCCCCAGCCGCGCCTCGGTCAGCACATTGCCGCGCGGGCCTGCCACATGGCCGATGCGGCGGTGGCCAAGGTCGGCCAGATGGTTGACCGCCAGACCGGCGGCGGCACGGTTGTCGATCTTGACGCGCGGCGCCTCCAGCCCCGGCACCCATTCGCAGGCCTCGACCACAGGCACCCGCCCGGCCAGCGTCGCGGCGGGCAGCGATCCGTCCAGCACGATCAGCCCGTCGGCACGGCTCGGCTCGGCATAATCCAGCAGGCTTTCGGCCCCCACGGCGCCGGTATCGGCGATCAGCAGGTTGTAGCCCGCAGGCCCGAGGACCGAGGCGATCCCCGAAAGGATCTGCGAAAAGAACGGGTTCGCCAGATTGGGCACCAGCGCGACGATCCCCCCGGTGCGGCGGTGGCGCAGGTTCCGCGCGGCGTGGTTCAGGCGATAGCCCGTCGCATGAATCGCGGCCTGGACGGCGGCGCGGGTATCCTCGCTGACCATGCCGGGATGCGACAGCGCGCGGCTGACCGTGGCGGTGGACACCCCCGCCAGGCGTGCGACATCGCTGATCTTGGGCCGGTCGTGCTTCATGCGCCCCTCCCTACGCCGCGGGGCAGCGACACTCAATCGCGATTCCTGCGGCGGAATCATCTTGCAACCGATTACATCCCGCGTCTATCCTTGCTGCAACCGATTACATCGCGCCTGGGGAGGAGCGGATGCGAACGATCAAGGGCCCCGGCCTTTTCCTTGCCCAATTCGCCGGGGACGAGGCGCCCTTCAACTCGCTGGCCGGGATTTCCCGCTGGGCGTCCGACCTTGGCTATCGCGGTGTGCAGATTCCCACCTGGGACGCGCGGCTGTTCGATCTGGATCGCGCGGCATCCTCACAGGATTATTGCGACGAGGTGAAGGGCATCTGCGCCGAGGCGGGGGTGCAGATCACCGAGCTTTCGACCCATTTGCAGGGCCAGCTGGTCGCTGTGCACCCCGCCTATGACGCGGCATTCGACGGGTTCGCCACGCCTGCGGTGCGCGGCAATCCGGCGGCGCGGCAGGACTGGGCCGTCGATCAGGTGAAAAAGGCGCTGACCGCCTCGGCCCGGATGGGGCTACGGGCGCAGGCGACCTTTTCCGGCGCATTGGCCTGGCCCTATGTCTATCCCTGGCCGCAGCGCCCCGCGGGTCTGGTGGAAGAGGCGTTCGACGAACTCGCCCGCCGCTGGCGTCCGATCCTGGACCATGCCGAGGATCGGGGCGTCGATCTGTGCTATGAGATCCATCCGGGCGAGGATCTGCACGACGGCATCAGCTATGAGATGTTTCTCGACCGCGTGGGGGGCCATGCGCGGGCGAACATGCTGTATGACCCGTCGCATTATGTCCTGCAACATCTTGATTACCTTGCGAATATCGACATATATCACGACCGGATCCGCATGTTCCACGTCAAGGATGCCGAGTTGAACCCCACCGGGCGGCAGGGCGTCTATGGCGGGTTCCAGTCATGGGTCGACCGCGCGGGCCGGTTCCGCAGCCTTGGCGACGGGCAGGTGGATTTCGGCGGCGTCTTCTCCAAGCTGACGCAATACGGGTTCGACGGCTGGGCGGTGGTCGAATGGGAATGCTGCCTGAAACACCCCGAGGATGGCGCGCGTGAAGGGGCGCAATTCGTCAAGGACCACATCATCCGCGTGACGGAAAAGGCGTTCGATGACTTTGCCGGGGCGGGCACCGACCGGGCGGCGAACCGCAAGATGCTGGGGTTGGCACCATGAGGCCGATCCCCCTTGGCATGGTGGGGGGCGGACAGGGCGCCTTCATCGGCGGGGTCCACCGCATCGCCGCGCGGCTGGACAGGGAGTTTCAGCTGGTGGCGGGGGCCTTGTCCTCCACGCCCGAGAAATCGCAGGCGTCCGGTGCGGAACTGGGGCTGGACCCGGCGCGCGTCTATGACGATTTCCGCCAGATGGCGGCGCGCGAGGCGCGGCGCAAGGACGGCATCCGCGCCGTCGCCATCGTGACGCCGAACCACATGCACGCCGCCCCGGCCATCGAGTTCCTGAAACGCGGCATCCATGTGATCTGCGACAAGCCGCTGACCGCCACCATGGCCGAGGCGCGGAAACTCGCCAAGGCCGCCGAGGGGTCGCGGGCGCTGTTCATCCTGACCCACAATTACACCGGCTATCCGATGATCCGGCAGGCCCGCGCAATGGTGGCGCGGGGCGAGTTGGGCGCGATCCGGCTGGTGCAGGTGGAATATGTGCAGGACTGGCTGACCGAGGCGGTGGAGGTCACGGGGTCGAAACAGGCCGAATGGCGCACCGATCCGGCACGGTCGGGCGCGGGCGGGGCACTGGGCGACATCGGCACCCACGCCTATAATCTTGCCGCCTTCGTCTCGGGGATGGAGCCGGAGGCGCTTGCCGCCGATCTGTCCAGTTTCGTCCCCGGTCGCCGGCTGGACGACAATGCCCATGTGATGCTGCGCTATCCGGGCGGGGCAAAGGGCACGCTCTGGGCCAGCCAGGTGGCGCCCGGCAATGAAAATGGGTTGCGTCTGCGGATATACGGCGAAAAGGGCGGCCTCGAATGGGCGCAGGAAGACCCAAACCGCCTGTGGTTCGCCCCCTTTGGCGAGGCAAGGCGGCTGATCACCCGCAACGGCCCGGCGGCCGAACCGGCGGCACAGCGGGTCAGCCGCATTCCCGGCGGCCACCCCGAGGGGTATCTGGAAGCGTTCGCCACGATCTACACCGAAGCCGCCCGCGCCATCCGCGCGGCAGAGGCGGGCGAGGCGCTGCCCGAGGGCGTGATCTATCCCACGCTGTCCGACGGGTTGAAGGGGATGCGCTTTGTCGAGGCCTGCGTGCAATCGGCGAAACGCAATGCCGGATGGGTGGCGCTATGACCGCGGCCCTTGCCCTTTCCGATGTGAAGAAAAGCTTTGGACCCATTGAAATCCTTCACGGAATCGACTTCGCGCTGAACGCGGGCGAGGTTCATGCCCTGATCGGCGAAAACGGCGCGGGCAAGTCGACGATCATGAAGATCCTTGGCGGCTATCTGGCCCCTACCAGCGGGCAGGTGCTGCTGGACGGCGCGCCCGCCCCCTTTCGCTCCGGCGCGGATGCCGAGGCGGCGGGGGTGGTCGTCATCCATCAGGAATTCAACCTGGCCCCCGACCTGACCGTTGCGCAGAACGTCTGGCTGGGGCGCGAGATGGGCGGCCTGTTGCTGGACCACAAGGCGATGCGCAAGGCGACCCAGGCCCTGCTGGACCAGTTGGAATGCCGCGTGTCGCCCGATGCCCGCATCCGCGACCTGCCCGTCTCGGACCGGCAGATGGTGGAAATCGCCAAGGCCCTGTCGCGCAACGCCCGCGTGTTGATCATGGACGAACCCTCCGCCGTGCTGACCAGCCGCGAGGTGCAGGTGCTGTTCCGCCAGATCGACCGGCTGCGCGCGAACGGGGTGGCGCTGCTGTATACATCGCACCGGCTGGACGAGGTGGACCGGCTGGCCGACCGGATCACCGTCCTGCGCGACGGTGCCGTGGTGCGCCGGGCGATGCGGGGCGAACTGACCGAGGACGGCATGGCCACCGCCATGGTCGGCCGCGACCTGAAGGGCATCTTCCCCCCGCGGCGCGAGGATTTCGGCCCCGTGGTGCTGGAGGTGCAGGATTTCGCCGTGCCCCCGCTGGTGCAGGGCGTAAACCTGTCGCTGCGCGCGGGCGAGGTTCTGGGGATTTCCGGCCTTGTCGGATCGGGGCGCACCGAACTGGCCGAGGGGCTGGTGGGCCTGCGCCCGCATTCCGGCACCCTGCGGCTGAACGGAGCGGCGATCACCGTCGCCTCGCCCGTGCAGGCGGCGGCACAGGGCATCGCCTATCTGACCGAGGATCGCAAGGAACGCGGCCTGCTGCTGGACAAGACCCTGCGCGAAAACCTGACGCTGTCCACGCTGGACCGCTTTGGCTGGCCGCTGCTGTCGCGCGCGGCCGAGGAAGGCGCCCTGACCCGGGCGATTGCCGATTTCGACATCCGCGCCCCCCGGCGCGAGATGCGGGTGGGCAACCTGTCGGGCGGCAACCAGCAAAAGCTGTTGCTGGCCAAGACCATGCTGCCCGAACCCCGCGTCGTCATCATCGACGAGCCGACCCGCGGCATCGACATCGGCACGAAAAGCCAGATCTATCATTTCATCGACCGGCTGGCCCGCGAAGGGCGCAGCGTCATCGTCATCTCCTCCGACATGCCCGAGATCCTAGGCCTGTCCGACCGCGTGCTGGTCATGCGGCAGGGCCGGGTCGCGGGCGTTCTGGACGGGGCGGCGATCAACGAGACGGCCGTGGTGCGGCTGGTGATGGGCACAACCGAAAAGGCCGCCGAGGATGCGTAGGATTTCCCTTTCCACACTCGGGCCCCTTGCCGCGCTGATCCTGCTGGTGGTGCTGGGGGCTTTCCTGAACGAGAACTTCTATTCCTCGGGAAATATCACCAACGTGCTGGCCCGGTCGGCCTTTACCGGCATGATCGCGGTGGGGATGACCTTTGTGATCACCAGCGGCGGGCTGGACCTTTCGGTCGGCTCGATGGCGGCCTTCATCGCCGGCATCATGATCATGGCGATGAACGCGATGCTGCCCTCGCTGGGGGTGGGGGTGCCGCTGGTTCTGGCGGGGATGGCGGTGGCGGTCGGTGCCGGGCTGCTGGCGGGGCTGACCAACGGCCTGCTGGTCACGCGCGCCCGGATCGAGCCGTTCATCGTGACGCTGGGCACCATGGGCATCTTCCGCAGCCTTGTCACATGGCTGGCCGACGGCGGCACGCTCAGCCTCAACTCCGAGGCGCGGGCCTTCTATCGCCCGGTCTATTACGATGGTCTGTTGGGCATCGCCTGGCCGATCATCGTCTTTGCCCTCGTCGCCATAGTGGGCGAGGTGGTGATGCGCCACACCCGGTTCGGCCGCTATTGCGAGGCGATCGGGTCGAACGACAAGGTTGCCCGCTATTCCGCGGTCAAGGTCGAGCGGGTTCTGCTGATGACCTATGTGCTGCTGGGGCTGCTGGTCGGGCTGGCGACCATCCTTTACGTCCCCCGGCTCGGCTCGGCCTCCGGCTCGACCGGGCTCTTGTGGGAACTGGAGGCGATTGCCGCGGTCATCATCGGGGGCACGGCGCTGAAGGGCGGCTATGGCCGGGTCTGGGGCACGGTGGTGGGCGTCCTGATCCTGTCCCTGATCGACAATATCCTGAACCTTGCCGACCTCGTGTCGCCCTATCTGAACGGGGCGATCCAGGGGGTCATCATCGTGCTCGCCGTTGTGCTGCAACGCGGGAAATCATCCGCCGAAGGGCGGTAAAATGGGAGGAACGAAATGAACCGCAGAGAATTGTTCGGCGCATCCGCCGCCCTTGCCGTCGCCGCCAGCCTTGGCGCGGGTCCGGCTCTGGCCGAGGACAAGACCTATACCATCGGCGTGTCGATCCCTTCGGCCACGCATGGCTTCATGGGCGGGCTGAACTGGCACGCGCAGGAAACCATCAAGCGGCTGGAAAAGACCTATCCGAACCTGAAGTTCGTGCTTGCCACGGCGGGCGAGGCGGGCAAGCAGGTCGACGATCTGGAGGACATGCTGGCCACCCGCAACATCGACGGGCTGGTGGTCCTGCCGTTCGAATCCGAACCGCTGACCGCGCCGGTCAAGGCAGTCAAGGATGCGGGCAAATGGGTGACGGTCGTGGACCGCGGCCTGGCCCAGGAGGGGATCGAGGATCTGTATGTCGCGGGCGACAACACCGCCTTTGGCCGGGTCGCGGGCGAATATTTCAAGGCGCACCTGCCCTCGGGCGCCAAGGTGGTGATCCTGCGCGGCATTCCCACCACGCTGGACAACGAACGGGTCGAGGCGTTCGAGAAGGCCATCGAAGGCTCGGGGATCGAGGTGCTGGACAAACAGCACGGGAACTGGAACCGCGACGACGCCTTCACCGTCATGCAGGACTATCTGTCGAAATACCCCAAGATCGACGCGGTCTGGGCGGCGGATGACGACATGGCCATCGGCGTTATGGAGGCCATCGCCCAGGCCAAGCGCGAAAAGGAAATGTGGATCATCGGCGGCGCCGGGATGAAGGAAATCGTCAAGCGGATCATGGACAAGGACCCGCAACTGCCCGTCGACGTGACCTATCCGCCCGCGCTGATTTCCGCCGCCATCGAGATGACGGCGCTGCGCTTCGTCTCGGACACGCCGGTCTATGGCCGGTTCATCATCGGCTCGACCCTGATCACGCCGGAAAACGCCGAACGCTTCTACTTCCCCGACAGCCCGTTCTGACCGGGCAAGGACAGGCACAGGATGCCGGGCCACATCCCGCGGCCCGGCATTTTCCTTGTGCCCGATCTGACGCCTGCCTTTATCTTGGTCCAAATACCCTGCGGGGAGGGCCGGAGGGGTGCAAAACCCCACCGGGGCCGGGCAAGGGGCGCGCGGCCTATCGCAAGATCCCTGCCCCCGCCCCGGTCGCGATCTGCAAGGCCGCCCATTCCTTGGCCGCGGCATTGCGTGCCGCGGCCACCGAAAGCCGCGCCTGTGCCGCCGAACGGTCGGCGTCCAGCACATCCAGAAGGTCCAGCGCGCCTGCGTCGAAATTCTCTCGCGCAAGGGCATAGGCCCGGCCATAGGCATCGGCCGCGGTTTGCAGCGCGCCCGCCTGCTGGCGATAGCGGCGCAGGTTCGATTGTGCGGTCTGCACATCCTCGACCGCCTGCATCACCGCCGCGCGCCAGGCGATTTCCGCCTGTTTCGCCAGGGAAACCTTGTTGGCCCGCGCCGCCTGCAAGGCCCCCTGATTGAACACCGGCAGCGAGATCTGCGGGCCGAAGCCCCAGGTCTTGCCATTGCCCGCATCACTGACCGACCCCGACAGGCTGACCGAGGGCAGCATGTCCGCCGTCGCCACGCCCACATTGGCCAGCGCCGTCGCCAGATCGTATTCCGCCGACCGCACATCGGGGCGGTTGCGCAAAAGATCGGCCGGAACCCCGGTGCCGGGGCTGGCGGGCGTGCGGGGCTGGCCCGCGCCGCGCTGCATCCGCGCCAGAAGCGGCACCGCCGGCTCGTTCATCAGCGTCGCCATGCGAAACACCTGCGCGTTGAACGAGGCCTCATAGCCCGGCAGGTCGGCGCGGGCGGCGGCCAGCAGGGCCTCGGCCTGCGCCACGTCCAGTTCGGTCGCCGAGCCAAGCTCGCGCTTGGTGCGGGTGACGGCGACGGTATCCTGCCGCGTGGCGATGGTCTGGCGGGTCAGCGCCAGCGCCTGCTGGTAATAGCGCGCGTCGGAATAGGCCCCGACCAGTTCGGCCAGCCAGGCCAGCCGCACCGTGCCGACATCGGCCCGTGCCACATCGACGCCCGCCGCGGCGCCCTGCTGCGCGCGCAACGCGCCCCCAAAGAGGTCAAAGACGAAATCCGCCCCCAGCGAGGCCGAGGTGGAATAGCCCACAGGCCCCCCCGCCGTCGCCCCGCGTTCGCGCGCGGCCGCCGCACTGCCCGAGGCTTGCGAGGCGACGACCCCGGTTCCCGCCAGCGTCGCCTCGGCCGCGCGGATGCGTTCGTTCGCGGCCATCACGTCCAGGTTCTGCGCCAGCCCCCGCGCGACCAGATCGGCCAGCAGCGGGTCGCGGTATTCCGTCCACCAGGCGCGGTTCACGACCTGCCCGGCGGGCGCGCCGCCTTCGACAAAGGTGGCGGGCAGGGCGATCTGCGGCCGGGTGGCCGGGTCTGGCCCCACGGCCGCACATCCCGCCGCCACAAGCAGCGGGACAAGTTTGAGGACTTTCTTCACTGTCACCTGGCCTTTTCCTTTTTCCGCAGGGCGCCAACGGCCGTCAGCACCGCCACATAGAACACCGCCACAAGGAAGATCCCGATGACGGCCGAGGCGGCGATGCCGCCCAGCACCCCGATGCCGATCGAATGCTGCGCCGCCGCCCCTGCCCCGCTGGCGATGGCCAGCGGCAGAACCCCCAGCATGAAGGCCAGCGTCGTCATCAGGATCGGGCGCAGCCGCAGGCGCGACGCCTCGATGGCCGCCTCGATCAGGGGCTTGCCGTCCTTGTGCAACTGCTGGGCAAATTCCACGATCAGGATGGCATTTCGCGCGGCAAGGCCGATGGTGGTCAGCAGGCCGACCTTGAAATACACGTCGTTCGACTGGCCAAAGACCAGCGCCGCGGCCAAAGCGCCAAGGATGCCGATGGGAACCGTCATCATCACCGCAAAGGGCACAGACCAGCTTTCATACAGGGCGGCCAGCGCCAGGAACACCACCAGCGCCGACAGCGCGAACAGCATCGGCGCCTGATTGCCCGAAAGCCGTTCCTGATAGGAAAGCCCCGTCCAGGCGGTGCCATAACCGCCGTCCATGTCGGCCACCATTTCCTCCATCGCCTCCATCGCGGCACCCGAGGACAGGCCCTGCGCGGCGGCGCCCGAAAGCTCCAGCGCGCGGGTGCCGCCATAGCGGGCAAGGCTCTGCGGCTCCTGATCCCAGACCTGGCTGGTAAAGGCGGCAAAGGGCACCATCTCGCCCGCATCGTTGCGGGCATACCATTTGTCGATGTCCTCGGGCTGCATCCGCGCGGCGGCATCGCCCTGCACGATCACCGGGCGCAATTCGCTGCCCAGGGTGAAGTCGTTCACGTCCCGGCCGGCAAAGACGATGGACAGCATCGAATTGACCTCGGAAATCGACAGGCCGAAAGCCGTGGCCTTCTGCTGGTCGATGTCTAGTCGCAGCGAGGTTTCGAACGGCGCGTCATTGCCCCGCAGGCTCGTCACCCGGCCGTCCGCCGTGGCCTTGGCCACCAGCGCATCGGCGGCGGCGGTCAGCGCGACCTGGCCGTTGCCCGCCTGATCGACCAGATACATCGTGAACCCCGACGAGGTGCCAAGTCCCTGGATCGCCGGCGGCAGCAGGAAGAACACCTGCCCGTCGCGGCCGGTGAAGAAGTGCATGTTCGCCCGCGTCACCAGCGAGGCGGCGTCATGCCCCTTGCGGTCGTCGAAATCCCGCAGCTTGGCGAACAGCATGGCGTTGTTCTGCCCCGATCCGGTAAAGCTGAACCCGAGCGCGCCGAACACGCTTTCCACCGTGTCCTTCTCGTCGTTCAGAAGATAGCTTTCCACCTGTTCCATCAGGGCCTGGGTGCGGGCGGTGGTGGCGCCGTCGGGCGCCTTGATCATCACCATCAGCGCGCCCTGATCCTCTTGCGGCAGGAACGATCCCGGCAGGCGTTCATACAGCAGGAACGCCCCCGCCCCGATGGCTACCAGCAGGATCAGGATGCGGAACGGCCGCCGCACCAGCCGCCCGACGACGGAAGCATAGCCATTCGTCGCCCGGTCCAGGTTGCGGTTGAACCAGCGCGCGGGTGCAATGCCGTCGCCATGCCTGCGCACCCGCAACAGTTGAGCGCACAGCGCGGGCGTCAGGATCAGCGCCACCCCCAGCGACAGCACCATGGCCGAGATGATCGTGACCGAGAACTGGCGATAGATCACCCCTGTCGACCCCGACATGAAGGCCATGGGCAGGAACACCGCCGACAGGACCAGCACGATGCCGATCAGCGCCGAGGAAATCTCGTCCATGCTTTTCTCGGTGGCCTCGACGGGGCCAAGCCCCTCCTCCTCCATCACGCGCTCGACGTTTTCGACCACGACGATGGCGTCATCGACCAGCAGGCCGATGGCCAGCACCAGCGCAAACATGGTCAGCGTGTTGATCGACATGCCCAGAAAGGCCAGAATGCCGAAGGTGCCCAGCAGGACGACCGGGATCGCCAGCGTCGGGATCAGCGTCGCCCGCCAGCTTTGCAGGAACACAAGGATCACGGCAAAGACCAGGATCACCGCCTCGAACAGGGTGTGATAGACCTTGTTGATGGATTCCTGGACAAAGGGCGAGGTGTCGTAGGGATAGACGATCTTCACCCCGGCCGGCAGCGATTTGGCCAGCCCGTCCAGCGTGCTGCGCACCGCCTGTGCCGTATCGACCGCATTTGCCCCGGTGGCGAGGTTCACCCCGAAGCCCGCCGCCGGCTTGCCGTTGTAGCGCGAGGAGGAGCCATAGCTTTCCTGCCCGATCTCGATCCGCGCCACGTCGCCCAGGAACACGGTCGATCCGTCGGCATCGGTGCGCAGCAGGATACGCTGGAATTCCTCGACCGTGGAAAACTGCGACTGCGCCGACAGCTTGAAGGTCATCTGCTGGCCGCCCGTCACCGGCTGCGCGCCAAGGCTGCCGACGGTGACGTTGGTGTTCTGGTTCGACACGGCGCTGGTCACGTCGGCGGGCGTCACCTGATACTGGTGCATCTTCAGCGGGTCCAGCCAGATCCGCATCGCATAGCCCGAGCCGAAGGTGTTGATCGAGCCCACGCCCGAAACCCGCTGGATCGGGTCCTCGATGCTTTGCGTGATCAGATCGCCCAGCTGCACCGAGGAATAGCTGCCGTCGTCCGAGGTCAGCGCGCCGACCATCAGGATCGAACTGGTCGATCGCGTGACCGACACCCCCGCCTGCTGCACCACGTCGGGCAGTTGCGAGGTGACGAGTTGCAGCTTGTTCTGCACCTGCACCTGCGCGATGTCGGCCTCGACGCTGTCGTCGAAGGTCAGGGAAATCGACGCCGACCCCGAAGAGGAGGTCGAGGTCATGTAGATCAGCCCGTCGATGCCGGTCATCCCGTCCTCGATGATCGACGTGACCGAGTTTTCCACCACCTCGGGCGAGGCGCCGGTATAGGTCGCGTTGATGCGCACGGTGGTGGGCGCGATGTCGGGATATTGCGCGATGGGAAGGCTGGTCAGGCCATAGGCCCCGGCCAGCATGGTGATGATCGCCAGAACCCAGGCGAAAACCGGGCGGTGGATGAAAAAGCGTGCCATGGTGCCGTCACTCCGCCGGGGCGGGGGTGGCTTCGGCGGGGGCGGCATCGCGCACCACGCCGTTTTCGTCGATGGTCGCGGGCACGGTCTGCACCGCGGTGCCTGCGGCAAGGCCCGACAGGCCGTTCACCGCCAGCACCTCGCCCGGCTTTACCCCGTCGGACACGATCCAGTCGTTCTGGTATGTCCCGTCCTCGGTCAGCACCCTTTGCGCGGCCTTGCCCTCCTCGACCACCCAGGCGGTCAGCGTGCCCTCGCGGCTGCGCGTGGCGGCCTGCTGCGGCACCAGGATCGCCTTGATCGTGCCGATCTGCACCGTGCCCCGCACGAACATGCCGGGCAGGATGCGCCGTTCGGGATTGTCGAAGCGAAAGCGGAAATCGACCGAGCCGGTCGAGGTGGAAACGGTAAATCCCGGCGCGACCAGTTGCCCCGTCGCCGAATAGGCCACGCCATTTTCCAGCGTCAGATCGGCGTGGAACGATCTGGTGATCGTCAGCCGGCCGGCATCTATGTCGTCGCGGATGCGCTGCATCCGGGCCGATGGCTCATACATGTCGACCTCGATCGGGTCGAGCTGCGTCACCGTGGCCAGGGCATCGGTCTGTCCCGCCGTCACCAGATCGCCGATCGACACATCCGCCACGCTTGCCAGCCCGGCCAGCGGGCTGGTGATCGTGGTCCAGGACAGCTGCGTCTGCGCCTGCGTCAGCGCGGCATCGGCCGCCTGCACCGCGGCCTGCGCCTTTTCCAGCGTGGCCTGCGCGCTTTCCAGATCGGCCTGGGTCGCCCCCGACCCGACCAGCTTCTGCGCCCGGTCGAATGCCGCCTGCGCCTGCGGCACCGCCGCCCTGGCCGAGGCGAGGTTCGCTTCGGCCTCGCGCACCGCGGCCTCGTAGGTCACGGGGTCGATGCGGAACATCGGCGCGCCCTTTTCGATGGGAGCGCCGGGGTTGTAGAGGATCTCTGTCACCACGCCGCCGACGCGGGGGCGGATCGCCACCTCGGCCTGTGCCACGGCGCGGCCCGGCAGGGTATAGCTGCGCGGCACCTCCTGTTCGGCCAGGGTGATCACCCCCACCTGTTTCGGCGGCATCTGACCCGCCTGCTGGGCCATGGCCGGCAAGGCCCACAGCGCCAGCATCGTCGCGGCGGAAAGAAAGGGTCGGCGGCGGTTCGACATGTTCAGGTTCCCGGACATTCTTTTGATTGCGGTTTGCCCGCTGTTCGCGCTAAATTGCGGAGTATGCAATTTTTGCGCAACAGGCAACTCCCTGATGGCACGTTCCTCAACGCTTCGTGATCGGCGCCGGCAGCAGACGGCGCGCGAGATCCAGAAGGCCACCCTGAACCTGATCCTGCGCCATGGCTATGCCTCTGTCACGACCGAGATGATTGCCGCCGAGGCGGGGATCAGCCCGCGGACGTTTTTCAACTATTATACGAACAAGGAGGCCGCCTCCGCCGGTGATCCGCCGGATTTCCCGCCCGATGTCGTCGCGCGCTTCGTTGCCGGGGAAATGCCGCTGGCCGCCGCGCTGGCCGAGATGCTGACAGGGCAGATCCGCGCCGTCCTGTCCCAACGCGAGATGCTGGACCTGATGGTCCGCGCGCTGGAGCACAATCCGCAGCTGATGTCGGCGTTGGATGAAAACCTGCGCCGCCACCGCGACCGGCTGGGCGCGATCCTGTCGCAATGGCCGGGCGGCGGGGTCGATACCACGACCGCGGGGCTGCTGGCCGATCTGCTGATGGGCTCGGTGCGCGAGGCGGTCGGCCAATGCCTGACCGGCCAACGCACCGAGGCGCAGGTGCTGGCCGACGCCGTTCGGCGCCTGCGCGACATCGGCGGCATCCTGGCCGGGGCGTAACCCCCCTTCCCCCTTGTCGGGCCCGTATCAGATCCGTGATCTATCGGGGCTTGACCCCCGCCGCATCCGGGTCGTAAATGCAATTGAGAATTATTTGCAATTGAGGTCACGATGCCCACCTCCCCTCAGGGCTGGCGCGAGTCGGGCGACACGCCGTCGCTTTCCGAAGTTTTCCGGTCGGTCGCCGTGCCGCAGGGACAATCGCGGTTGCGGCGGTTCCTGGCGTTTCTGGGACCGGGCTATCTGGTCGCGGTCGGCTATATGGACCCCGGCAACTGGGCGACCTCGCTGGCGGGCGGCGCCAAGTTCGGTTATACGCTGCTGTTCGTCGCGCTGCTGTCGAACATCATGGCGATCCTGCTGCAATCGCTGTGCGCGCGGCTGGCCATCGGCTCGGGCCGGGATCTGGCGCAGGCCTGCCGCGACGCCTATCCGAAATGGCTGTCGTTTCCGCTGTGGCTTTTCGCCGAGGCGGCGATCATCGCCACCGACCTGGCCGAGGTGATCGGCACCGCCATCGGGCTGCAACTGCTGTTCGGTATCCCGCTGGAAATCGGCATCTTCATCACCGCCGCCGATGTCTTCCTGATCCTGTGGCTGCAAAACCGCGGCTTCCGCAAGGTCGAGGCCTTCGTCATAGCCCTACTGGGGGTGATCACGGCCTGCTTTCTGGTCCAGATCGCCATGGCCGATCCCGACTGGGGCGCAGTGATCCGGGGCTTTGCCCCCTCGACCGAGATCGTGACCAACCCGGACATGCTGTATATCGCGCTTGGCATCATCGGGGCGACGGTCATGCCGCACAACCTGTATCTGCATTCGGGCATCGTGCAGACCCGCGCGTTTGGCCAGGACCCCGCCATGAAGCGCGAGGCGCTGACGCTGGCCACATGGGATTCGACCGTCGCGCTGATGTTCGCGCTGACCATCAACGCCTCGATCCTGATCCTGGCCGCTGCCACCTTTCACGCCAGCGGCAACCACGAGGTGGTCGAGATCGACCAGGCCCACGCCCTGCTGTCGCCGCTTCTGGGCGGGTCGCTGGCGCCGACGCTGTTCGGCCTTGCGCTGCTGGCCTGCGGGCTGAACGCGACGATCACCGCCACCATGTCGGGCCAGATCGTGATGGAGGGGTTCATGCACTGGCGCATCAGCCCGGTGTTGCGCCGCGCCATCACCCGCGTGCTGGCCATCATTCCCGCCTGTGCGGTGATCCTGATCTGGGGCAGCCAGGAATCGGGCAAGCTGTTGATCTTCAGCCAGGTGGTGCTGTCGTTCCAGCTGCCGTTTGCCATCGTGCCGCTGGTGATGTTCACCGCCAGCCGGGCAAAGATGGGCGATCTGGTCGCGCCCCGCTGGCTGACCCTTGCCTGCTGGGTGATCGCGATCACCATCATCGGGCTGAACGCGCAGCTTCTGTGGTCGGTGATGGCGGGGTGACGGTTGCCCCGCCCGCCCGCAACCCCTAGATTGGCCGGGTTGCAGGAGGCCCCATGTCCGATACCCCCGCCTATCAGGTTCTTGCCCGGAAATACCGGCCCGAAACCTTTGCCGATCTTGTCGGGCAAGAGGCGATGGTGCGCACGCTGAAGAACGCCTTCGCGGCCGACCGCATCGCCCATGCCTTCATCATGACCGGCATCCGCGGCACCGGAAAAACCACCACCGCCCGGATCATCGCCAAGGGGCTGAACTGCACCGGCCCCGATGGCACCGGCGGCCCCACGACCGAGCCTTGCGGGCGGTGCGAGGCGTGCCGCGCCATTTCCGAAGGCCGCCACGTCGACGTGATGGAGATGGACGCGGCATCGCGCACCGGCGTGGGCGACATCCGCGAGATCATCGACTCGGTCCACTACCGGGCAGCCTCGGCCCGCTACAAGATCTACATCATCGACGAAGTTCACATGCTGTCGACCAGCGCCTTCAACGCGCTGCTGAAAACGCTGGAAGAACCGCCCGCGCATGTGAAGTTCATCTTTGCCACCACCGAAATCCGCAAGGTTCCCGTCACCGTCCTGTCCCGCTGCCAGCGGTTCGACCTGAAACGGATCGAGCCCGAGGTGATGATGGCCCTGCTGCGCAGGATCGCCGGGGGCGAGGGGGCCTCGATCACCGAGGATGCGCTGGCGCTGATCACCCGCGCGGCCGAGGGGTCGGCGCGGGATGCGACCTCGCTGCTGGACCAGGCGATTTCGCATGGCGCGGGGGAAACCACGGCCGATCAGGTGCGCGCCATGCTGGGGCTGGCCGACCGCGGCCGGGTGCTGGACCTGTTCGACCTGATCATGCGGGGCGATGCGGCGGCGGCGCTGTCCGAACTGTCGGCGCAATATGCCGACGGGGCCGACCCGATGGTCGTGCTGCGCGACCTGGCCGAGATCACCCACTGGATTTCCGTCATCAAGATCACGCCCGAGGCGGCCGAGGACCCGACCACGCCCCCCGATGAACGGACCCGCGGGCTAGACATGGCGGCGCGCCTGCCGATGCGCAGCCTGTCGCGGATGTGGCAGATGCTGCTCAAGGCGCTGGAAGAGGTGGCCTTGGCCCCGAACGCCATGATGGCCGCCGAGATGGCGGTGATCCGGCTGACCCATGTCGCCGACCTGCCCGACCCCGAGGCGCTGATCCGCCGCCTGCAATCGCAGCCCCAGCCCCCCGCCCCCGGCGGTGCGCCGACCGGCGGCGGCGGTCCCGGC
>JASGFG010000078.1:0-17968 GCA_047605605.1 Paracoccaceae bacterium
CAAGGCGCTGGCCTTCACCTCGGACGTGACGCCGCGCTACGTCAAGGCGAACCCGGTCGAGGGCGGCAAGCAGGCGGTGGCCGAGGCCTATCGCAACCTGACCGCCGTGGGGGCCTTGCCGCTCGCCACCACCGACAACCTGAACTTCGGCAACCCGGAAAAGCCCGAGATCATGGGGCAATTCGTCGGCGCGCTGGACGGCATCGGGCAGGCCTGCATCGCGCTGGACATGCCCATCGTCTCGGGCAACGTGTCGCTTTACAACGAGACGGACGGCAAGGCGATCCTGCCGACCCCCTCCATCGGCGCGGTCGGCCTGCTGGCCTCGGTCGACGACCTCATTTCGGGGCAGCCCGAGGATGGCGATCTGGCCGTGCTGATCGGCACCGGCAAGGGCCATCTGGGCCAGTCGGCGCTGCTGGCCGAGGCCTTCGGGCGTGAGGATGGCGATGCCCCCCCCGTCGATCTGGAGGCCGAGCGCAGGAACGGCGATTTCCTGCGCGCCAACCGCAAGCATGTGAAGGCCGCAACCGACCTTGCCGATGGCGGGCTGGCCCTTGCCGCCTTCGAGATGGCCGAGGCCGCGGGCATCGGCCTGGCGCTGGAATATGCCGACATCGGCCTGCTGTTCGGCGAGGATCAGGCACGCTATCTGGTGGCCGTCACCCCCGATCAGGCCGAACGCCTGATCGCCCGCGCCGGGGCGGCGGGGGTTTCCATCGCCACCGTCGGGCGCTTTACCGGCACCGAGTTCCGCATGGGCCACGCGGCGGCGCCGCTGGCGGAGTTGTCGGCACTCTACCGCACGGCGTTCGAAAAGGCCGTGGCCTGATGCTGCGGCGGGCGGGGCCTTCGGACCTGCCCGCCCTCGCCGCCCTGATCGCGGCGCATCCGATGCAACTGCTGGCTCAGGACGCGGAGGGACTGGCCCGCATCCACGCGGATGAGGCGAACCGGGTGATGGTCTGGGAAAGCCCCGGCACCACCGGGATCGGCGGCCTTGCCGTCATCGAATACCTTTACCCGCAGGTGGTGTTCCTGACCAACCTTGCCCTCGCCCGGCCGGGCCGCGGCGAAGGGCAGGCCCTGATCGCCGCCACGCTGGAGGTGGTCTTCCGCGACATGGGTGCACATCGGCTGTTCTGCGACATCGCCTTTGACAACGAACCGGCGCTGCGCGCCTTTCGCGGCGCCGGTCTGGTGCAGGAAGGCACGATGCGCGAATGCTGGCTGCGGCCCGACGGGAAATGGGCCGATTGCCATGCGTTTTCAATGTTGAGACATGAGTGGAAGAACGGCGTGTAACCCACTATTCCCAAATGACTTTCATCCGATCCTGAACCCTTCGCGCACCAGATCGTCCGTCACCCGGACAATCGCCTTTTCCAGCGTCTCGACCACGAAATCCACCTGCGCCTCGGTGATGACCAGGGGCGGTGACATCACGTTCAGATGCCCGATCGGGCGGACCAGCAGCCCCATCTCCTCGGCCAGATCGGAAATGCGTTTGGACTCGTTCGCCTCGTCCGGCAGCAGCGCCTTGGTCGCCTTGTCGGCCACGTTCTCGACGCAGGCCATCAGCCCCCGGCCCCGCACATCGCCCACCAGTGGCAGGTCCGACAGGCTCCGCAGCCGGTCCTGGAAATAGGCGCCGACCACCTTCGCCCGATCCAGCAGCCCCTCGCGCTCGATGATCTCGATGTTCTTCAGCCCCGCGGCGCAGGCGACCGGATGGCCGGAATAGGTCAGGCCGGATGTGAACCAGCGGTTGCCGTCCGCCGCCATCGCATCCCACACCCGATCCGAAAAGATCACCGCCCCCAGCGGCACATAGCCCGAGGTCAGCCCCTTGGCGCAGGTGATGATGTCAGGGACGATGCCAAACTCGTCCTCGGAGGCGAACCAGTGGCCAAGGCGGCCGAATGCCGTCACCACCTCATCCGCCACGAACAGGATATCGTGTTCCCGGCAGATCTCCCACATGCGGCGCAGATAGCCTTCGGGCGGCACGATCACCCCGCCGGAGGCCTGGATCGGCTCGGCAAAGAAACCGCCGATCCGGTCGGCGCCGATGCGGTCGATCAGCGCCTGGAACTCTGCGATCAGGCTGTCGCAAAACGCGGCCTCGCTCATCCCCTCGGGGCGGCGATAGGGGTTCGGGACGGACAGGTGGTGGATGCCGTCCTCCTTGTAGCGGAACTGTTCCACCCGGTCGCCGGGACGCTTGCCCACCGATTGCGACAGGTAAGTGGAGCCGTGATAGGAATGCTCGCGCGCGACCAGATGGCCCTTGTCCGGGCGGCCCATGCAGCTTTGGTAATACTGCACCATCCGCGCGGCGGTATCGACGGCGGTGGACCCGCCGGTGGTGAAATGCACCCGGTTCAGATCGCCCGGCGCGATCCGCGCCAGTTCCGCCGCCAACAGCGCCGCCGGATCGTTGGTCATGTCGACGAAGGTATTGGAAAACGCCAGCCGCATCGCCTGATCGCCGATGGCCTGCGCCATTTCGGCCCGGCCCAGCCCGATGTTGGTGCACCACAGGCCGCCGACCGCATCCAGATACTGCCGCCCCTCGGCATCCCACAGGTCAGAGCCCTGCCCGCGCGAGATGACCAGCGCGCCCTTGTCCTGAAACGGGCCGAAGTTCGTCCATGGGTGCAACGCATGGGCGCGGTCCATCTGCCACAGATCATGGGGCGAAGGGGTGTTCAGGGTCATGACGGGCCTCCCGGTATGCGGACCGGGCAAAGTCTAGCGGTTTGATCAAATTGCCACCAGCCCCCGCGCTGATCGTCTGGACCGATCAGATTGCGCGGGCTTGCGCCCGCACGGCTTTGCCCCCGCCTCTGGCGGGGATATTTATGCGAAGAGGATGAGGAAAGGGTCTTTGTGCCGCCTCATGCGCAGGCGGGAGGCCGAAGCCCTGCCTCAATCCGCCTGTATTTCGACCCCCAGCATCGCGCCCCAGGGAAACGCCAGCGGCGCCCATGAGGCCCGCGTCAGCCCGCCCCCCTGCGGCAGCAGGACGGGGGTTGCATCCCATGCGGCGGTGCGCCTTTCCTCGATCGCGGCTGTCGCCTCTGCGGTTGCGTATGCCGCAGTCAGCCGCGCGACATCCGGCGCCCCGACCCGCGCCGCGGCGGGCGTTTCCGCCAGCAGCGCGGCAAGGGCCTGCATCTGCACGGGGCCGGGAACTGCGTCCGGGGTCATCAGCACCACCGCCGCCTTCGGCGGGCAGGAGGACAGGTCCAGCACCGCCACGCCGCCGTCGTGAAAGCTGATCAGATGGCGCAGCCGCGTGGTGCTGCGGTCAAGGCTGACCGAGACCGCATCGACCCCAGGTTGAGCGGCCAGTTGCACAGTCAGATCCGGCGGCGGTTCGCAGGCCGGCGCGGGGCTGGCGAGAAGGGCGAGAAGGAGAACACGCATCCGCCGATCAATCCTGATTTCCGCCCGCCGCGCAAGCATCTGACCCAGATCAAGGCGCAGGTCGCGGCAAGACTGCAGAACGATGGCGATATACAGGAGGTCATCATGCTGGAACGCATCAAATCCGCCCTTCGTCGGCACGAGGCGCTGATCGAGGTCGAACGGATGTCGGCACATGAGCTGGACGATCTGGGCATGAGCCGGGACGAGGTCGCGGCCTTCATCCGCCTTCCCGAAGATGCAGCTATTCGGCTGGAGACGATGGCGGGCATCTTCGGCGTGGCCGAACGCGCGCTGCGGGCGCGTCCCTCGGACCATCTGTCGATGCTGCGCACCTGCGCCGGGTGCCGCGACCGCGCCGCCTGCGGCGAGGCGCTTGGCCGGGGCGAATTGCAGCGCCCGTCGGATTGCGGTTTTTGCCCGAATGCCGCGCAACTGGAACAGCACGGCATCGCCGCCTGACCCTTTCCCCGCGTCTCGTCCCCGGCTAGCCTGCCGCCCGAACCATCGGAGGCACGGCCCATGTCCACCCATATCGGCGCGAAGCCGGGCGAGATCGCTGAAACCGTTCTGCTGCCGGGCGATCCCTATCGCGCCCGCTGGGCGGCGCAGAGCTTTCTTGAGGCCCCCGTGCTCGTGAACGAAGTGCGGGGGATGCTGGGATATACCGGCACATGGCGGGGCAATCGGGTGACGATCCACGGCACGGGCATGGGGATGCCCTCGCTGTCGATCTATGCCAACGAACTGATCCGCGACCATGGCGCGAAAACGCTGATCCGCATCGGATCGGCCGGCGGAATGCAGGATCATGTCAGGGTCCGCGATGTGGTTCTGGCCATGTCGGCCTGCACCACGGGATCGCCCTCGGCCACCCTCCTGCGCGAGATATGCCTGGCCCCGACCGCCGATTTCGCCCTGCTGCGCGCCGCATGGGATGCGGGCCAGAGGTTGAATGTCGGGCTGCACGCCGGGCAAATATATTCCTCGGACACATTCTATGACGAACGCCCCGACCTGAACGACCAGATGCGCCGCCACGGCATCCTCTGCGTCGAGATGGAGACGGCCGAGCTGTATGCGCTGGCCGCGCGCCATGGCTGCCGGGCGCTGGCGGTGCTGACCATATCGGACCATCTGCTGACGCAGGAGGCGCTGCCCGCCGCCGACCGCGAGCGGAGCTTCGGCGATATGGTGCAGATCGCGCTGGAGGCGGCGTTTGCCTGATCAGGCCGACAGAAAGCCCACAACCCGCGCGGCGGCGCTGCCCCTGGCCTGCGGCCGCGCCGACCAGAGCCGCAGCCCCCGCGCCAGAGGCACACGCAATGCGAAGGGCGCCACCAGTGCGCCCCGCGACAGATGCCCCGCCACCAGCGGCGCATGGCCGATCAGCACGCCCGAGCCGTTCACCGCCTCTTCCACCGCAAGGGCATAGAGCGAATAGACCGGCCCGCGCGGCACGATCCCCTGCCCCGGCGCGGCATGGTCCAGCCACATGTCCCAGTCGCCCTGCCACGAGGTGTCGGACAGGCAGGGCACCGCCGACAGATCCGCGGGCGCGTGCAGCCGGGCGGCCAGTGCGGGCGAACAGACCGGAAAGATCTCGTCCCCCGCCACCAGGCGGCCTGTGTCCGAGGGGAACAGGTTCAGGTCATAGGGCGCGCGCTTCAGGTTCGGCGGCGCCTCCAGCGCGGTGATCGACACGGCGATTTCCGGCGCGGCGGCGCGCAGGGCCGGCAGGCGCGGCGACAGGTAAAGCTGCGCGATGGCGGGCAGCGTGGCGATATGCACCACCTGCGGCGCGGCGCCGGACCGCAGGACGCCCGCCGCCTCGGCCAGCGCGTCGAAGGCCTGTGTAAAGCCCGGCGCGGCCGACCGTCCAAGCGCGGTCAGCCGCACGCCCCGCGCATGACGCTCGAACAGCGGGGCGCCCAGATCGGCCTCCAACGCCTTGATCTGCGCGGTGACGGCGCCGGGGGTGACGCCCAGCTCCTCTGCCGCGGGGGCAAATCCCCCAAGCCGCGCCGCCGCCTCGAAGGCGCGCAGCGCCGTCAGCGGCAGCGAACGCGGCACAGGCGGCGAGACGGCCATGTCGGCTCCTTTAATCCACCCGGCGGCAGAAGGCTCAATTCCATTGACCCTAGATTTTCGCAAAACTCATTTGCGGGCAAGGCCGCTTCGCCCCTATCGAAAGTGAAAAGGAGACAAACCATGCCCCATCTTGCCCCCCGCCCCTGGGTTCCCGCCGAATGCGAGGCCCTGATCGCCCGCATCGCCGCCGAAACCGCAGCCCCCTCGGACCGGGTCGCCGACCGGATCGAGGCGCTGGTGGAGAGAAACCTGGCCATCCACGACCGCGAATGCTTCAACCTTAACCCCGCGACCAATGTGATGAACCCGCGAGCCGAGGCGGTCCTGGCCCGCGGCCTGGGGTCCCGCCCGTCGCTGGGCTATCCCGGCGACAAGTACGAGATGGGGCTGGAGGCGATCGAGGAGATCGAGGTCATCGCCGCCGAACTCGCGGCCGAGGTCTTTGGCGCCACCCATGCCGAAATCCGCGTGGGATCGGGGGCGCTGGCCAACCTTTACGGCTTCATGGCGCTGACGAAGCCGGGCGATGCGATCATCGCGCCGCCCGCGGCGGTTGGCGGCCATGTCACCCACCACGCGGCAGGCTGCGCCGGGCTTTACGGGCTGGTGACCCATCCCGCCCCGGTCGATGCCGATGGCTATACGGTCGACCTGGATGCCCTGCGCGATCTGGCGCGGCGCGTCCGGCCAAAGCTGATCACCATCGGCGGCAGCCTGAACCTCTTTCCCCATCCGGTGCGCGAAATCCGCGCCATCGCGGATGAGGTCGGCGCCCATGTCCTGTTCGATGCCGCCCATCAATGCGGGATCATCGCCGGGGGCCTCTGGGCCAATCCGCTGGACGAAGGCGCGCATCTGATGACGATGAGCACCTACAAATCCCTCGGCGGTCCCGCCGGCGGCCTGATCGTCACCCGCGACGCCGGCATCGCCCAGAAACTGGACCGTATCGCCTTTCCCGGCATGACCGCGAACTTCGATGCGGCGAAATCGGCGGCCCTTGCGCTGACGCTGCTCGACTGGCGGGATTTCGGCGCGGACTATGCCCGCGCCATGGCCGCGACCTCGCAGGCCTTCGCGCAGGCGCTCGCCGGGCATGGCCTGACGGTGTTCGGGGCAGAGCGCGGCTTTACCGCCTCGCACCAGTTCGCGGTGCAGGCGGCGGCTTTCGGCGGCGGACAGGCGGCCTCTAAGACGCTGCGCAAGGCGGGCTTCCTCGCCTGCGGCATCGGTCTGCCTGTGGCCGAGGTCGCGGGCGACCTGAACGGGCTGAGGATCGGCACCCCGGAACTGGTCCGGCGCGGCATGACGGTGGCCGACATCCCCGCCCTTGCCGCGCTGGTGGTCGAGGCGCTGAAAGGCAACGACCCCGCCGCCCTCGCCCAAAGGACCGCCGATCTGCGCAAGGACTTTGCCGGCCTGCACTACGTTCACGGCTGAGCCGCCCCACCGGCCCTACAAGAGCCGCGGCAGGATGGGCGAAAAGGGAAAGCCTGCATGTCTTTCCCTTTCGGAAATACTCCACGGGGGTGTGGGGGTGTGAAACCCCCCCACCGCGACATCGGCCACCGGCACAGGTTCCCCCTTGCACGAACCGATTCGCTCCTGTCAGATGGGCACCCCTTCCTGACAGGAGCTTTCCCCCATGCTCACCCGCAAACTCGGGCGCCACGATGTCGGCGCCATCGGCTTTGGCGCGATGTCCTTCGGCGGCATCTTCGGGCCGACCGACACCGCCGAATCCCTCGCCTGCCTCGACGCGGCATGGGAGGCCGGCATCACCCATTTCGACACCGCGAACATCTATGGCATGGGCATCAGCGAAACCGTGCTGGGCGAATGGCTGGCCATGCGCGGTCACAGCCCCGTCATCGCCACCAAGGCCAGCTTCGTCCTGACCGGGCAGACCCGCGGCGTCGACAATTCGGAACACCACCTGCGCAGCGAACTCGAAGGGTCCCTCAGACGCCTGGGCCGCGACCGGGTAGAGCTGTTCTACATCCACCGCCGCGACATCCGCATTCCGCTGGCCGAGGTGGTCGGCACCCTGTCCCGCCTGATCGACGAGGGCAAGATCGGCGGCTATGGCCTGTCCGAAGTCGCTCCCGCCACCGTCCGCGCCGCCCATGCGATCCATCCGGTGATGGCCGTGCAGAACGAATATTCGCTGTGGAGCCGCCAGCCCGAACTGGGCCTGATCCGCGCCTGTGCCGAACTGGGCGTCGCCTTCATCCCGTTTTCGCCCTTGGGGCGCGGCATGTTCGGCGACCGCCCGCTGCCCATGCCGAACGACGGATTCCGCGGCGTGAACCCGCGCTTTACCGGCGAGAATTTCGCGGCGAACACCGCGATCATCGACACCTTCCGCGCCTTTTGCCGCGCGCGGGGCTGGACGACGGCCGGAACCGCGCTGGCCTGGGTCCTGGCGCAGGGCGACCACCTGATCCCCATTCCCGGCACGCGGACGGCGGCGCATCTGCGCGAATGGCTGGACCCGCCCGCCCTGTCGCCCGCGGACATGGCCGAAATCGACCGCCTTCTGCCGCCCGGCTTTGCCCATGGCGACCGCTATGGCGATCATCAGATGCTGGCGGTGGAGCGTTACTGCTGAGCGATGATCTGCCCGCGCAGGCATTGGCGCGGCTCGCCCTTGGGCACATCGCATTGCGCGCCGCAGGCGACGCAGCGCCAATGCCGTGGCCCGACCGTGTGGTCGGGCCGCCAGCGACATTCCCGCGTCAGCGTCGATCCGCGCTGCGCAAGCCACATGCCGATCAGCACGGCGGCGGCGATGAAGGGGATGAAAAAGAACATGGACAGGAGCTAGGGCCTGCCCGGCTCCTTTGCAATGCCCCGATCCGCAAGGAAGCGCCCCTTGCGCCCGTGCGGGGCCGGCCCTTCAATACAGCCCCGCCAGCCCCGCGGGGACCAGCGACTTCAGCACCGTCACCTTCACCCCGTCGCGCACCCGGTCGTGCAGGTCGATGATGTCCTGATCCAGAAGCCGGATACAGCCCGAGGACACCGCCTTGCCCAGATATTCCGGCTCGCACCCGCCATGAATGCGGTAAAGCGTGTCCTCGCCGTTCTGGAACAGATAAAGCGCCCGCGCGCCCAGCGGATTTCCGGGGCCGCCCGGCATCCCGCCATTCGCGACCGAATAGGGCGCGAACTCCGGTCGGCGGGCGATCATCGTATCCGGCGCCTTCCACACCGGCCATTTGCGGCGGAATTGCAGGCGGGCGATGCCGCTCCACGCGAAACCCGCGGCGCCGACCCCTGCGCCATAGCGCATGGCGCGTTCGCGGGTTTCGACCAGATGCAGAAACCCCGCATCGGGATCGACGACGATCGAGCCCACAGGCTCATCCGGCCAGGGGTTCGCAACCTCCTGCCGCCACAGCCGTTCCGGCACCACCCCGGCGGGAATGGCCGGAACGGGATGCGGCTCGTCGGGCAGCGCATCATAGATCTGCGGCATCGGCGGCGGGGCGGGCGGCGGCTCGCGCGACGGGTGGAGGGACGGACTACAGGCCGCAAGCGCATAGAACGGCGCTGCGGCAAGAAACAGGCGACGGTGCATGGTGATTTCCTCGCTGGAACTGACGAAGGCCGCGGAGTGCGCGGCAGCTCGGTCAGGTCGGGCGCGGAGGGTCGAGCGGCGGCCTCGGCGCCCGACCGGCAGGCAGGACCGCCCCGGTTGTCGTCAGGGGCGCCGCCAGTTCCGGTGCGCCGGGAACAACGGGTGGGGGCAGGAACACGACATCGCTGCCGCAATGCGTTCCGGGCATGGCCTTGCCTGCGCAGATCCAGGCGGGAAGCAGCACAGTGCCGGCCTTGTCCGGCCCGGCCGTCCGGGCCTGCGGCAAGGCAAGACCGGCGGGGGCCTCGGCCTGCAAGCTGCTGCGCAGCACGGCGGCACGCACACCCGACCAGGCCCCCCAGGGAAGCACGGCCACGATCAGCACAAGCACGATGAAGGAACGAAGCCGGCTCATGCGGACAGGATACAACCCCGCCCTTGCCGGATTCCACAGCGGCTACCCGCAAAAAAACTCACGATGCGGTGAGGATCCGCCTGCCCCGACGCCAATCCAACGGCAGAGCCAAGCGGCATCCTATCGGATCCGGAACGCGTGCCGGTCCGGGCCGGCGTTCCGGAGGATCGGCAGGTGGCCTTACACCACCCGTTCGACCATCATCTTCTTGATCTCGGCAATCGCCTTGGCCGGGTTCAGCCCCTTGGGGCAGGTCTTGGCGCAGTTCATGATCGTGTGGCAGCGATACAGCTTGAACGGGTCTTCCAGACCGTCCAGCCGTTCGCCCGTCGCCTCGTCGCGGCTGTCGATGATCCAGCGATAGGCGTGCAGCAGCGCCGCCGGGCCCAGATACTTGTCGCTGTTCCACCAGTAGCTGGGGCACGAGGTCGAACAGGAGGCGCACATCACGCATTCATAAAGACCGTCGAGTTTCTTGCGATCCTCGATCGACTGGCGCCATTCCTTTTGCGGGCGGTTGGTCTTGGTCTCCAGCCAGGGCATGATGCTGGCGTGCTGGGCATAGAACAGCGTCAGGTCGGGGATCAGGTCCTTGATCACCGGCATGTGCGGCAGGGGATAGATCTTCACGTCGCCCTTCACCTCGTCCAAGCCATAGATGCAGGCCAGCGTGTTGATCCCGCCGATGTTCATCGCGCAGGACCCGCAGATCCCCTCGCGGCAGGACCGCCGGAAGGTCAGCGTCGGGTCGATCTCGTTCTTGATCTTGATCAGCGCGTCCAGAACCATCGGGCCGCAGCGGTCCATGTCCAGGAAATAGGTGTCCACCCGCGGATTTTCCCCGGTGTCCGGGTCCCAGCGATAGATGTGGAAGGCGCGCACGTTCTTGGCGCCCGCGGGCTTCGGCCAGGTCTTGCCGGTGCGGATTTTCGAGTTCTTCGGAAGGCTGAACTGGACCATTTTTCCCTCGGGTTCCCTGGGTATTACCAGCGGACAGGGCGCCCCTGGCGCCCGATGTCCTGATAGGGCCGCGTGGGCATCTGCCCCCCCGACCGGTTGTATACGCAATTCTGATAGACCTGCGCCGGATCCCGCCCGGCAAGATAGTCGGACGACACGTCCAGCTCTACCCCCGCGAAACCGCCGCGGTTCGAGGCACCGACCGCGACCGACCCCCGCGGGCGTTCGGCGTGCCAGGCGCGATCGTAACATTCCCGCTCGGCCTGCTCCAGCGAGACGGGGCCGCAGGCGGCCAGGGGCGCCAGTGTCAGCATCGTCAGGGCAAACGGGCGGATCATCACACCGCCCCCCGCGCCGCCGCGATGCACGAAGACGTGGCGGGGCGCTGGATGATGGCCAGCACGCGGCTCTCGGTCAGAGAGCCGGCCTCGACCCCCACGTCACGGGCCAGCATCTGCAACTCGTAAGGCGTGGCATTGTCCAGAACGCAGCGCGTCGCGACATCGGCCTGCGCGCCGGTCAGCCCCTTGCTGACCACGGGCCGCACCACCGATTCCGCGGCGCGGGTGTTGATCTTCTGCGCCATGACCTGGGGCGAACAGGCCGCCAGCAGCGCGGCGGACAGAAGGGCAAGGCAGGAACGGTTGGTCATCTGGTCTCTCCGGCGGGAAATGTGCCCCGCCAGCATAGCCCCGGCGGCCGGTGCGGCGATATGCGCCCCGGCCCCGTCGGCACAAAGCCGCGCGCGATGTCCGCGCGCCGCCATCAGTAGACCCGCGCCTTGGGCGCGATCTTCTTCGGGTCGATCCCGCCGTCCTCATACCGGGTCAGAGGCTCGACATGGACGGGGCGATAGCTGAGCGTCACCCGGTTGCCCTCGACATGGGCCAGCGTGTGCTTGCGCCAGTTGGCGTCGTCGCGGTCGGGATAATCCTCGTGCGCATGGGCGCCGCGCGATTCCTTGCGCGCCTCGGCCCCCACGATGGTGGCCAGCGCGTTCGGCATCAGGTTGGTCAGTTCCAGCGTTTCCATCAGGTCGCTGTTCCAGATCAGGCTGCGGTCCGTGACCTTCACATCGGCGATCTTGGCGGCGACGGCCTTCATCTTTTCCACGCCCTCGGCCAGAGTCTTGTCGGTGCGGAACACCGCCGCGTCGGCCTGCATGGTCTTCTGCATCTCCAGCCGCAGGTCGGCGGTGGGAATGGACCCGCTGGCGTTGC
Organism: Paracoccaceae bacterium; assembly: GCA_047605605.1. Lineage (GTDB taxonomy): Bacteria > Pseudomonadota > Alphaproteobacteria > Rhodobacterales > Rhodobacteraceae > JAATGA01. Next base: position 11,702 of record JASGFG010000078.1, read on the forward strand.
GGAAATGGTCGAACCGGTCCAGCGCCTTGTCGACGCCCGCCCTGTCAAGCGGATGCATCCGCTCTTTCGGATCGACGATCTCGCCCGCCTTGATCGCGGCGGCGCGGCCAAAGACCACAAGGTCGATCAGGCTGTTCGACCCCAGCCGGTTGGCCCCATGCACCGAGGCGCAGCCGGCCTCGCCCACGGCCATCAGGCCGGGGAAGATGCGGTCGGGATTTTCCGGGGTGGGGTCCAGCACCTCGCCCCAATAGTTCGTCGGAATGCCGCCCATGTTGTAGTGAACCGTCGGCAGGACCGGGATCGGTTCCTTGTTCACGTCCACGCCGGCAAAGATCCGCGCCGATTCCGAAATGCCCGGCAGCCGTTCGTGCAGGGTTTCCGGCGGCAAGTGGTTCAGGTGCAGGAAGATGTGGTCCTTGTGTTCGCCCACGCCGCGGCCCTCGCGAATCTCGATGGTCATGCAGCGCGACACCACATCGCGCGAGGCCAGATCCTTGTAGGTGGGCGCATAGCGTTCCATGAACCGCTCGCCGTTCGAGTTGGTCAGATACCCCCCCTCGCCCCGCGCGCCTTCGGTGATCAGGCAGCCCGAGCCATAGATGCCGGTCGGGTGGAACTGCACGAATTCCATGTCCTGAAGCGGCAGGCCCGCGCGCGCCGCCATGCCGCCGCCGTCGCCGGTGCAGGTATGGGCCGAGGTCGCGCTGAAATAGGCCCGGCCATAGCCGCCGGTGGCCAGAACCACCAGCCGCGCGTTGAAGACGTGGATCGTGCCGTCATCCAGCTTCCACGTCACCACGCCGGTGCAGCGCCCGTCGGTGATGATCAGGTCCAGCGCGAAATATTCGATGAAGAATTCCGCCTGCTGCTTCAGGCTTTGCCCATACAGCGTGTGCAGGATCGCGTGGCCGGTCCGGTCGGCGGCGGCGCAGGTGCGCTGCACCGGCGGGCCTTCGCCGAATTCGGTGGTATGGCCGCCGAAGGGGCGCTGATAGATCTTGCCCTCTTCGGTGCGCGAAAACGGCACGCCGTAATGTTCCAGCTCGTAGACGGCCTTGGGCGCCTCGCGCGCCAGGTATTCCATCGCGTCGGTGTCACCCAACCAGTCCGAGCCCTTGACGGTGTCATACATGTGCCACTGCCAGTTGTCCGGCCCCATGTTCGACAGGCTGGCCGCGATGCCGCCCTGCGCCGCGACGGTATGGCTGCGCGTCGGGAAAACCTTGGTCACACAGGCGGTGCGCAAGCCCTGTTCGGCCATGCCCAGCGTTGCGCGCAGACCCGCGCCGCCCGCGCCCACCACGACCACGTCATAGTCGTGCACTTCATAGGGATAAGCAGTCATTCCGTTATTCCTTACCGCGCATGTTCCTGGGTCAGCCCCTTCGGGCCGGCCTTAGAGGGCGAGTTTAACCAGAGCGAAAAGCCCCGCTGCGATCAGCGTGTAGGCAAAGGCCGTCATGGCCACCAGGGCCAGCTTGGCCTTCACCCCATGCACATAGTCCAGGATCGCCTCGTCCGCCTCGGCCTTGCAGTGAAGCGTGACGACGATCAGGCTCAGCGCGGTGACGATGGCCGGAAAGGGCCGGGCGAAATATTCCAGCACGCCCTCGTGGCTGCGGCCCAGCCCGATGCCGAAGGTAAAGACGAACAGCGGCACCAGCACGACCAGCGCGGCCGAGCTGATCATCATGCGCCAGTGGTGATGGGTGCCCGCACGGGCCGAACCCAGCCCCTCGGCGCGTTTGCGGTCGGTGATGAAACGCATCCTATCTCTCCCTCAGACCACAAGGACGGTGATGATCGTCAGGATCGTGGCGCCGATGAACATGCCCATGCCCATCACCTCGTTCGCCTTCACCTCGACGAAATAGCCCAGATCCCAGATCAGGTGCCGCAGCCGGCCCAGCACATGATACCAGACCGCCCAGGTGGCCAGCACCAGCAGCGCGTCGCCGATCCAGCTGGTCAGCAGCCAGTTGATGCAGTCGAAGGCCGCATTCGACGTCGCCGCCGCCAGCAGCCAGGCCACCAGCAGGAAGATGGTCCCGAGCGTGGCGATGCCCGTGATGCGGATCATGATGGACGAGATCGAGGTCATCTGCGGCCGGTAATACGGCCCGATCATGAACGGGGAAAGCGGTCGTTCGACCCGCTTGGGTGCAGACATTGGGTGTCCCTTCGTCGCTGGCTTGCCCCGGCCCAAGGTCAGAGGTGGCGCGGCGCGCGCTTCGATATGGGTTTTATATGAGCGGTTTTTTTGTCCGTGTCACGGGCCAGATTGCTGCATTCGCAGCCTGTTCCCGCTAACGCGTGCAGTTTCTTGCAAATTTGTGATCACGATTTCAAAAAGTGTGATCACAATACCGCGCTACTTCAGCGCCGCCATCACCGCGTCTATGTCGGTGTTGATGTTGAACCGCAGAATCTGCGCCCCTTCCCCGCGGTTCATCGCCAGCCAGTATCCGAACAGCGGCCCGGCCTTTCCATGAAAGACGACGATGTGCTGGACCATTCCGCCGGTATCGACCCGCTGCGCGATCGTGGTGCAGCCGTCGAAGCCGTCCTTGAAAATCTGCTCGATCCCGGCCATCGGCGCGGCAACGTCGGTTCCAAGATGCTTACGGATGCCGGCCACAAAGCCGGAAAAGTCGCGGTCCACGATCATCTGGTTCAGGGCTTCGACCTGTTCCAGCACGAGGCCGTCCTTGGGCGGACATCCCGCCGCCAGGGCGGGCGCCGCCGCCAGGGTCAGGACCACAGCCAATGTCAAACGAGTCATGTCCAGATCCCCGGATGCCGCAGGTCGCGCCGGGAAAGGATAGCATGGCACGATCATCCCCTGTCAAACCGGCATCAGCGCCCAGTAATCCAGATCCAGCAGCACATCCGGCAGATACTTTCCGTCCGCGCCTTTCAGCGCGAAATCCGGCGCGCCGGATCTGACCGCGACCAGCCGCAGGCGGATCGCCCCGACGCCGGGCGCGGGAGTGGGGGCCTTGTCCAGAACCTCGCTCCACGCGCGAACCGTATCGCCCGCGAAACAGGGGTTGGCATGTGCCCCGCCGTTCAGCGCCACCATCATCTGCGCATTGGCCAAACCGTTGAAGGACAGCGCGCGCGCCAGGCTGATGACATGGCCGCCATAGATCAGACGCCGCCCGTCCTCGCGGAAGGTGGCGTCGAAATGCACCTTGGCGGTGTTCTGCCACAGGCGGGTGGCCAGCATATGCTCGGCCTCCTCCACCGTCACGCCATCCACATGGTCGATCCTCTCGCCCAGGGCATAGTCGCCCCAGCGATGCGCCTCGCCCGCAAGGGCAAAGTCATAGCGGCTGAAATCCAGCCCCGGCGGAAGGGCCAGATCGCCAGGCGCCACGACCGGCTTCAGCTCGGGCACCACCGGATCGGGCGCGGGGGTGGCGCGGTTCTTCCGCACCATCACCCAGCGGACATATTCCATCACCGCCTGCCCGCTCTGGTTCATCCCGCGGGTGCGGACCCAGACGACGCCCGACTTGCCGTTGGAGTTTTCGCGCAGGCCGATCACCGTCGATTCCGACCGGATCGTATCGCCGGGGTAGACCGGCGCCAGCCAGCGCCCCTCGGCATAGCCAAGGTTCGCCACCGCATTCAGGCTGATGTCCGGCACGGTCTTGCCAAAAACGGTGTGAAAGGTCGCCAGATCGTCAAAGGGCGCGGCGGGCAGCCCGCAGGCCCGCGCGAATTCGTCCGAGGAATGGATCGCGTGCCGCGCGGGATAAAGCGCATGGTAAAGCGCCCGCTCCCCGCCCGAAAGGGTGCGGGGAACCGCATGGACGATGGTTTCTCCGATGCGGTAATCCTCGAAGAAACGGCCGGAACTGGTTTTCATGATCCCCTCGCAATCTTCGGAGATCACTTGAACTCCGACACGCAACCCTTTGTCAGTGTTCGCTCAATTTCACATCTGGGCTATAGATGCCCGGCACTTCCTTCACCACGGCCTGACCGCAACGCATCACGCCCCTAGCGGCGTCAAAGGCATAGGTCGGCGCGCCCTGAAGCTCCCACCCCTTGTTCAGCGCGGCGGTGACCTTGTGGCAGAAGGCCGAAGTGTCGTCCTCGGACAGAAAGCGGTAGAGTTTCATCCGTAAGTCCCCAGAAAAGGATTGTGGCCGGTCCAGATGTGGACCCCGGCGATGACGCCGTAAAGGACCAGCGTGCCGACAAGGTTCATCGCATCGCCTCTGATCCCGCGCACCGGCGCGGGCGGGGTCCAGCTTTCGGCGCGGTTGATCACCGCCATTTCCACCAGCGCCCAAAGGCCGATGCCGCCGAACAGGATCAGGCTGGCCTGATCGCCGTTGACCAGCAGATGCGCCACCGCCCAGATCACGGCGCCCCACAGCATCGGATGGCGCATCTTCGGGTAAAGCGTGCCCTTGGTCCCGCCCACCCCGAACAGGAACACCGACACCAGCATCATCAGGTTGTTCAGATGCCCCATGCCGGGCAGCGGCGTATAAACCGGCAGGAACTCCGCCCGGCGATAGCCCCAGACCATCAGCACGACGGCCAGCAAGATCGCCGCCGCCACCAGCCCCTTGCCGGGGTCGCCCAGCCGGGCGCGCCGCCCGGGCGCCAGCCGCTTGAACAGATGCGCAGCCCACCACAGGGCGACGCCAAGGATCAGGGGAATCATCGCTTGCACCTTTCGCTGGCCATGGCGCGATGCTGCGCGCGGACCGGCCCGGGTTTCAACCCCGTCGCCCTCCTCCTGACCCTGCACCCTTCCTTCATCTTGGCAAAAATACCCTGGGGGTGGTCCGGGGGGGTGGTCCGGAGGGGTGCAAAACCCCTCCGGGGCCCGCCACAAGCTACCCGGCCAAACCGGCAATCGCCTGCGCCTTCGCCAGAACCCTGCGCGCGGTTTCCACATGCAGGTTCTCGACGATCCGGCCCTCCAGCACCGCCACGCCCTGGCCTGCGGCAAGCGCGGCCTCGAAGGCCTCGATCTGGCGGCGGGACAGGTCGATCTCCGCCTCGGACGGGGCAAAGGCGGCATTGGCGATGTCCAGCTGCGCCGGATGGATCAGCGTCTTGCCGTCGAACCCCATGTCGCGGCCCTGCTCGCATTCGGCACGCAGCCCCTCCTCATCCTTGAAGGCGTTGAACACGCCGTCGACGATCACCCGGCCTTGCGCGCGGGCGGCCAGCAGGCACAGGCCCAGACCCGCCTGCATCCCCAGACGGTCGGGGCGGAACCGGCTGCCCAGTTCCTTGGCCAGATCGTTGGTGCCCATGACCATCCCTGTCAGCCGCGGATGGGCCGCGATCTCGGCCGCGTTCAGCATGGCCAAGGCGGTTTCCATCATCGCCCACAACGGCTTGTCCCCGGTGATCGCCGCCACCGCATCCAGATCGGCGGCGCGGTTCACCTTGGGCACCAGCACCGCATCGACGCCGGTATGCCCGGCAAATGCCGCCGCATCCGCCCGGCCCCATTCGGTGTCGAACCCGTTGATCCGCACGATCCGCGCCCGCCCGCCATAGTCGGCCGAGGACAGAACCTGTGCCAGCAACGCACGGGCGCGAGGCTTTTCATCCGGGGCCACCGCATCTTCCAGATCGAAGATGATCGCATCGGCGGCCAGCTCTCGCGCCTTTTCCAAGGCGCGATCCTTCGATCCGGGGATGTAGAGGACCGAACGGAACGGGCGGGCGGGCGACGACATGGCGATTCCTCCGGGAAACAATCTTGCGCCAAAGATCACGAATCCGGCACTTTCGGCAAGGGGGGATTTTCTGCACCGCAGAACCGCGGCCGTCTTCACCTGCGCGTGAGGCGGGCCGTGGCGGCGGAACCGTATTGCCCTTCGCCGCGTTGACCCGGCGAAGATGCAACCCAGTAACGGAGTTTCACCGATGAGCAGCACGACCGACAAGATCAAGGGCATGGCCAACGAGGCCGCGGGCAATGTCAAGCAGGCCGTGGGCCGTGCCACCGGCAACACCCGGCTGGAGGCCGAGGGCGCCGCGCAAGAGCTGAAGGGCGAGGCCCAGCAGGTCAAGGGCAAGGCAAAGGATGCGGTCAAGAAGGTCATCGACCGGACCTGACGCCCTGTCTCATTCATGCAAAAGGCGCCCTGCGGGGCGCCTTTTCCGTTTGGCCTGCGCAGCTCAGATCCAGCCCAGACCCAGCACCCCGTCGCGCATCAGCTTGATCGACAGGAACAAAAGCGCCCATGTCACCAACCGGAAGAACAGCTTTTCCGGCAGGAT
>JASGFG010000079.1:0-17964 GCA_047605605.1 Paracoccaceae bacterium
TGACAGCCGTGCAGCACCGCGCCGTGGCCGATGTGCCCCTCGGTTTCGACCACCACATCCTTGCCGGGAAAGGAATGCACCACGCAGGTTTCCTGCACGTTGCACCCCGGGTGCAGCACGATGCGGCCAAAGTCGCCGCGCAGCACGGCGCAGGGGCCGACATAGACCCCCGCCCCCACGATCACATCGCCGATCACCACCGCCTCGGGGTGGACGAAGGCGCCGGGGTCGATGACCGGCACCACCCCGTCATAGCTATAGACGCGCGCCATCACGCCACCGGCGGCCAGACCTTGGCCACCATGGTCAGCACGTCATATTGCGCCACGACCGCGCCGTGCTGGTTGGTGACCTGGCAATCCCACCGCACCTCGCCATGTTCGGCATTGGCACGGGGGTTGATCTCCTTGCAGGTCAGCCGCACGCCCAGCGTGTCGCCAAAGTAAACCGGAGTCAGGAAACGCAGGTTGTCGACGCCATAGTTCGCCAGCACCGGGCCGGGGTTCGGCTCGACAAACAGGCCCGCCGCGAAGGAGGCGATCAGATAGCCATGCGCCACCCGGTCGTCAAAGAACGGGTTCGCCTTGGCCGCCGCCTCGTTCATATGGGCATAGAAGGTGTCGCCGGTGAAATGGGCGAAATGCTCGACATCCTCCAGCGTGATCTTGCGTTTCGCGGTGATCAGCTGGTCGCCGATCCGCAGCTCGGCCAGCGACTTGCGGAAGGGGTGGATGTCGTGCTGCACGTCCGCGCCCTCGATCCAGCGGCCGGTCACGGCCGACAGCAGGCGCGGCGCGCCCTGAACGGCGGTGCGCTGCATGTAGTGTTTCACGCCGCGGATGCCGCCCATCTCCTCGCCGCCGCCCGCGCGTCCCGGCCCACCATGGACCAGCGGCGCAAGGGGCGAGCCATGCCCGGTGGAGGTCTTGGCCGACAGCCGGTTGCCGATCAGCACCCGCCCGTGGAAGGGCGCGGCGCCCAGAACAACCTCTTCCGCCACCGCCTTGTCGTCGGTGAAGATCGAGGACACCAGCGATCCCTTGCCCATCTGCGCCAGTGTGATCGCCTGATCCAGATCGTCATAGGGCAGGATGGTCGAGACGGGGCCGAACGCCTCGACCTCATGCACCTGATCCGCCGCAAAGGGCTGGTCGGCATAAAGCAGCACGGGGTTCAGGAAGGCGCCCTTCGCTGCATCACCGGAACTCACCCGCACATCATCCGGGTCGCCCGCAACGATTTCCGCCACGGCTTGCAGGTCGCGGATGCGCTCGCGCACCTCGTCGCGCTGGTCCAGGCTGGCCAGCGGTCCCATCCGCGTCGCATCCAGATCCGGCAGGCCGAGCGCGGTCTTGCCCAGCCGGTCGCGCAGCGCCGTGATCAGCGCATCGACCTGCGCGCGCGGCGCGATGACCCTACGGATGGCGGTGCATTTCTGGCCCGCCTTGGTGGTCATCTCGCGCGCGATCTCCTTGACGAACAGGTCGAACTCGGGCGTGCCCGGCACCGCATCGGGGCCGAGGATGGAGGCGTTCAGGCTGTCCGCCTCCATGGTGAAACGGGTGGAATTTGCGATGACCGCCGGGTGGGATTTCAGCTTGCGCCCGGTCCAGGCCGACCCGGTAAAGGTCACGGCGTCCTGCCCGGTCACATGGTCCAGCAGGTCGCCCACCGACCCGCAGATCAGTTGCAGCGCGCCTTCGGGCAGGATCCCCGTCTCAATGATCCGGCGCACCACCAGTTCTGTCAGATAAGCGGTCTGGCTGGCGGGTTTCACCACGCAGGGCACCCCGGCCAGCAGGGTCGGCGCGATCTTTTCCAGCATCCCCCAGACGGGAAAGTTGAAGGCGTTGATATGCACCGCAACCCCTTGCAGGGGCGAGAAAATGTGCTGGGCGACGAAGCTGCCGTCCTTGGACAGGACCTCGACCTCGCCATCGGTCAGGACGCGGGTGTTCGGCAGTTCGCGCCGACCTTTCGATGCAAAGGTCAGCATGGTGCCGATGCCGCCCTCGATATCCACCCAGCCATCGGCGCGGGTGGCCCCGGTGCGGAAGCTTTCGGTGTAAAACTCCTCCTTGCGGTCCATCAGCGCAAGGCCAAGCGCTTTGAGCATCGCCGCCCGGTCGTGGAATGACATCGCACGCAGTTTCGGCCCCGCGACCTTGCGGCCATGGTCCAGCACATCGGCAAAGTCGAGGCCGGTGGAATCCACCAAGGCCACCGGCGCGCCGGTCGCGGCGTCAAGGACGGTCTGCCCTTCCTTTTGCCCCGGCGTCCAGGCGCCGCAGACATAGCTTTCAAGACGGCGCGGATCGCGGACCGGGACGTTCATGGCGTTTCCTTTTCAGGCGCGGGCGGGCGCGGGGCCTGTTCCCCCATGGCCCGCCGGAATTACAGGTTCAGCGTGGCCAGATGGTCGGCGACCAGCGCCTGCCACCGGGCAAGAAGCGTCTCGTTCGGCGTATGGCGCAGGCCGAATTTCCGCAGCGTGTCATAGCGGGCCGACCCCGCCACGCCAAAGGTCGCGGCCACGCGCGGGTGCCAATAGGCAACGGCCTCGCGCACGGCGGCCTTGCCCTCGGCCGTTGCCGCGATCTTCTCCAGCCCCTCGATCCCCAGTTCGGCATGGCGCGCCTCGCGCGGGGCGATCTCGCGGAACACCTCGGCCAGCGGGCCATAGGACACGCGGGTCAGTTCGGTCATCTGCACGCCCGTCGCCAGACCTTGCAGCACGTTCATCACCACCGCATCGATCCAGCCGGTGATCGGATAGTTGAACACCGAAAGCCGCATGTCGCCCCCGGTGCGCGCCGCCCCCAGATCGGCGTCGCGGCCCACCCGCGCGGCCCAGTCGTGCTGCGCCTGATAGCGCGCGGCATCGGTGCCGAATGTTTCCATCACCGCCAGAACCCGTTCGGCATGATCGGCCTTTTCCAGCGTGATCCGGCTGGCAGCGATGCGTTCCTTGATCGCGGGGGCAAAGTTGATCGAATTGGCGAACCCGGCCGAGGCCGACAGTTCGCTGTCGACAAAGGACGACATCAGCCGCATCAGCTCGCCCCGATACCGGGCAGGCACGTTGCCGGGCGCGGTCAGGATGCCGCCCTGGGCCAGATAGTCCTCGATGTTCATCGTGTCAGACATGGCATCCCTCATTCGTCGTAGGTCACGACCACACGGTCGCTGATCGGTGTCGCCTGACAGGACAGGACGTATCCGGCGCGGACCTCGTAATCTTCCAGCGCGTGGTTCACGGCCATTTCCACCTCGCCCTCCAGCACCTTGCAGCGGCAGGTCGAACAGACCCCGGCCTTGCAGGAATAGGGCGCGTCCAGTTTGGCGGCGATAGCGGCGTCAAGGATCGTCTCGCCTCCCCGCGGCATTTCAAAGCTGCGGGTCGCACCGTCCAGCGTGACCGTCGCCTGCACGCCGCTGCCGGGGGTGACGGCGACCTTGGACACGGCTTTCTGCTTGGCCCGGCCCTGCTGGCCGCTGGCGAAAAGCTCGAACTTGATCTGGTCGTCGCGCAGCCCGTGGTCGCGCAGGGATTGCGCGATGGCCAGCATCATCGGCTCCGGCCCGCAGATGAACGCCGTGTCGATGGTCCTGGCATCCAGCCAATGCTCGAACAGGCCCTTCATCTTTTCGGCGTCGATGCGGCCGGTGAACAGGTCGATCTCCTGCCCCTCGGCCTCCAGCACATGGATGACGGAAAACCGGCCGAGATACAGGTTCTTCAGATCCTCCAGATCCTCGCGGAACATGATCGTGTTGATCTGGCGGTTGGAATAGACCAGCGTGAACTTCGATTTCGGCTCTCGTGCCAGAACCGTCTTGATGATCGACAGGACCGGCGTGATCCCCGACCCGCCGGCAAAGCCCAGATAGGTCTTTTCGGTTTCCGGCTGGATCGCGGTAAAGAACTTGCCCATCGGGGGCATGGCCTCGATCTCATCCCCCGGCGCCAGGTTTTCGTTGGCCCAGGTGCTGAACGCGCCGCCATCGACCCGCTTGATGCCGACTTGCAGGAACCCCTCGTCCCGGCCCGCGCAGATCGAATAGCTGCGCCGCAATTCCTCGCCGTCGAAATCGCGGCGGAAGGTCAGGTATTGGCCTTGGGTGAAATCGAAAAGCGCCTTGTCCTCGGGCCGGGGGGCCAGGGTGACGACCACGGCATCGCGGGTTTCGCGGCGCACATCGGTGACTTTCAGCGGATGGAAGCGTGCCATTCGGGTGCGTTCCTCAGATACATTTGAAATAGTCGAAGGGTTCCAGACAGTCCTTGCAGCGGTAGCTGGCCTTGCACGGGGTCGAGCCGAACTGGCTGACCTTTTCCGTGTGGGTCGATCCGCAGCGCGGGCAGGCGATCGTCAGGTTCGAGGTTCCGGCCAGGCGCGAGATGCGCCCCGCCAGCCGCCCGTCCGCCGCCGTGCCGTCGACAGGCGGCGCGATACCATAGGCGCGCAGCTTTTCGCGCCCGGCCTCGGTCAGCCAGTCGGTGGTCCAGGGCGGCGACAACTGCCGTTTCAGCCGCACCTTGCCGACGCCGCGATCATGCAGCGCGGTTTCGATGTCCAGGTTGATGATCGTGGTCGCGGGGCAGCCCGAATAGGTGGGCGTCACCGTCACGACCAGCGTGTCATCGTCCCATGCGACATCACGGATGATCCCCAGATCGGTCAGCGAGATGACCGGGATCTCCGGGTCCGGCACTTCGGACAGCCAGCGCCAGACCTGATCGACATCAGGGTGGAAAGCGCCGTCCATCGCATTACCACACGGCGCCGGGATAGGCGCGTTGCAGGAACTGCATCTCGGCCAGGATAAAGCCAAGGTATTCGGAATGAACGCCTTTCTTCCCGCCCTTGTGCATATAGACCTGCCCCGGATGGATCAGTGTCGCCTCGACCAGAACCGCCGAAACCGTGCGGTCCCATGCCGGTTTCAGGGTCGAGGGCAAGGGCGCGATCCCGGCATCGGCCACCGCCTGATCAACGGCATCGTCCATGAACAATTCGCCCGTATAGCCGAACAGGCCATCCAGCGCCTTTTGCATCCGGGCATGGCTTTCCGCCGTGCCGTCGCCCAGCCGGATCACCAGATCGGCCGACCGTTCCAGATGATAGGCCACCTCTTTTTCCGCCTTGGCCGCAATCTCGGCCACGCGCGGGTCGGAAGATGCCTTCAGCGCCCGCAGCAGTTCGATGTGATACGCATCGAACAGGAATTGCCGCATCAGCGTCTGGCCGAAATCGCCGTTCGGACGTTCGACCAGCAGGGCGTTGCGGAACGCGCCCGCATCGCGGAGATAGGCGATCTGGTCGGCGGTGCGGCCCTGGCCTTCCACCTCGCCCGCATAGCCCAGCCAGAACTGACACTGGCCGATCAGGTCCAGCGCCTGGTTGGCGAGCGCAATGTCCTCCTCCAGCGCGGGGGAATGCCCGCACCATTCGGAGACCCGGTGACCCAGGATCAGCGTGTTGTCGCCAACCCGTTGCAGCCAATCGACGAATGCGGTCCGGTCGACCGTTTCAACCGCGGTGCCCATCACATATGCCCGATTTCTTCGGGGATGTCGAAAAAGGTCGGGTGGCGGTAGACCTTGCTGTTCGCAGGCTCGAACAGCGGGCCCTTGTCGCTGGGGGACGAGGCGGTGATGCTGTTCGACGGCACCACCCAGATCGAGACACCCTCGTTCCGGCGGGTATAGACATCACGCGCGTTGCGGATCGCCATTTCGGCATCGGGCGCGTGCAGGCTGCCGACATGGCGGTGGTTCAGCCCGTGCTGACCACGGATGAAGATTTCCCACAGGGGCCATTCGCTGGACATGTCTTGCTTCCTCCCAAGAAAGCTGGATGTGTGGGGCGGGCGTGGATACGCCCGTCAAGATCACTCGGCGGCGACGCGCGCGGCGCGGGCGGCGGCTTCGGCCTTTTCGGCGTGCGCCATCAGGCCGTCGCGGAACCATTCGCCATCGTCCCAGGCCTTGACGCGGGCCCCCAGACGTTCGGCGTTGCAGGGGCCGTTCCCGGCGATCACCGCAAAGAATTCCGACCAGTCGGGCTCGCTGAAATCATGGCCGCCCTTTTCCTCGTTCCATTTCAGATCGGGGTCGGGGACGGTCAGGCCCAGGTATTTCGCCTGCGGAACGGTCTGGTCGACGAACTTCTGACGCAGCTCGTCATTGGTGTTCATCTTGATCTTCCACGACATCGACTGCGCGGAATGGACCGAATCCTTGTCGGACGGGCCGAACATCATCAGCGCCGGATACCAGAAGCGGTTCAGCGCATCCTGCGCCATCGCCTTTTGTTCCGGGGTGCCCGCGCACATCTTCATCATGATGTCGTAGCCCTGCCGCTGGTGGAAGGATTCCTCCTTGCAGATGCGGATCATCGCGCGGCTGTAGGGGCCGTAGCTGGTCCGTTGCAGCGGCACCTGGTTCATGATCGCCGCGCCATCGACCAGCCAGCCGACCGCGCCCATATCGGCCCAGGTCAGCGTCGGATAGTTGAAGATTGAGGAATATTTCATGTTCCCGCTGTGGAGTTTCTCCATCAGCTCGTCCCGCGTCACGCCCAGCGTCTCGGCCGCGGAATAGAGGTAGAGGCCATGCCCCGCCTCGTCCTGCACCTTGGCCAGCAGGATCGCCTTGCGCTCCAGCGTCGGCGCGCGGGTGATCCAGTTGCCTTCGGGCAGCTGTCCGACGATCTCGCTATGCGCGTGCTGGCCAATCTGGCGGATCAGCGTCTTGCGATAGCCTTCGGGCATCCATTCCTTCGGCTCGATCTTTTCGTTGCGGTCGATCCGCTCCTGAAAGGCGAGTTCCTCGGGCGTCATCTCCTCACGGGATTTGGAACCTTCGGACTTTACAAGCTGTGCATACATGGCAGTCCCCTTTTCAGACGCGTTCGATGATGATGGCGATGCCCTGCCCCACCCCGATGCACATGGTGCAAAGGGCGTAACGGCCCCCGGTGCGGTGAAGCTGATACATCGCGGTCGTGACCAGTCGGGCTCCCGACATGCCAAGGGGATGGCCGATCGCAATCGCGCCGCCGTTGGGGTTCACGCGGGCATCGTCATCCGCCAGCCCCAACTCGCGCAGAACGGCCAACCCTTGCGCTGCAAAGGCCTCGTTCAACTCTATCACATCCATCTGGTCCAGCGTGAGGCCGGCTTTCGCCAGAACCTTGCGCGTCGCCGGAACCGGGCCGATGCCCATGATCCGCGGTTCCACCCCCGCCGCGGCCATTGCGACGATGCGGGCTTTGGGGGTCAAGCCTTGCGTCTTTGCCGCCTCGGCCGACAGGATCGCCAGCGCCGCCGCGCCGTCATTCACGCCCGAAGCGTTTCCGGCGGTGACGGACAGGTCGGGGCCGTTCACGCCCTTCAGTTTCGCCAGCTGCTCGACGCTGGTGCCGGGGCGCGGGTGTTCGTCGGTATCGACGACGACCGGATCGCCCTTTTTCTGCGGGATGGTCACGGGAACGATCTCGTCCCGGAACACGCCCGCCGCATTGGCCGCAGCCCAGCGATCCTGCGAGCGCACCGCAAAGGCATCCTGATCGGCACGGGAGACATTGAAATCGGCGGCGACGTTATCCGCCGTCTGCGGCATGGAATCGACGCCGAACAGCTTTTTCATCAACGGGTTGATGAAGCGCCACCCGATGGTCGTGTCATAGACGGCATTGGCGCGGCTGAACGCGCTTTCCGCCTTGGGCATTACGAAGGGGGCGCGGGTCATGCTTTCCACGCCGCCCGCGATGACGAATTCGCAATCGCCCGACTTGATCGCGCGGGCCGCCATGCCGATGGCATCCATGCCCGATCCGCACAGCCGGTTCACCGTGGTGCCCGGCACGCCCATCGGCATCCCGGCCAGCAGCACTGCCATGCGCCCGACGTTGCGGTTGTCCTCGCCCGCCTGGTTGGCCGAGCCAAAGATCAGGTCATCGACCGCCGACCAGTCCACACCGGGGTTCCGCTCCATCAGCGCCCGCAGCGGCAGCGCCGCCAGATCGTCGGCCCGGACCGAAGCCAGCGCCCCGCCATACCGGCCCACCGGCGTCCTCACCGCATCGCAGATATAGGCTTCGCGCATAATCCCCCCGATCCTGTTGGCTGACGGCGGCGATTCTCCCAATTCACCGACCGATTGGTCAGCTTATAGCAAAGAAACATTACAGTGAGAAGTGATATTTTCGTAATGATGTAATGTTTCTGCGCCTGCGAAAGCCTCAGCAGGCAGAGCGTCTTTCAGGCCAGGGCCAACAGCCTTGCGTCGGTTTGCGAGGTGGAAACCGGCAGCGGCCCGCGCCCGTCCTTCAGCAGCCGCCCGATCTGGGCATCGGCCTGAGGGGAAAGGGCTGCGTAAAGCTGGCGGAACAGCAGTCGCGCCTCGGCCCCGTGCCAGTCGGCGGGCAGGGCCGCGGCAGGCAGGCAGGGGTCGCGCAGCAGCACGCCCCGGAACACATGGACCAGCAGCAGCCGCGCGACCAGCGCATCCTCGGCGCCGATCCTGCGGCCAAGCGCCAGATCCGCCAGCAACGGGCCGAACCGGTCCAACATCGCCTGATAGCGCGCCTGCAAGGCGCTCAGATCCCAGAAGGCCGCCATGGGCGAAGGGTCGGCCGGCGCCTCGGCCCGCAGGATCAGCGCGGCGGGGGGCATCGCCTCTCCCCGGTCGGGGCAGAGCCAGACATCGCCCCCCATCCGCGCCATCCGGTGCCGCCGTGCCTCATCCTCGGCCAGGCTGGGGGCGTAAAGGACGAACCAGCGGGCAGGCTCCACCTCTTGCGTGTAAAGCAGCCGCGCAGCCTCGGCGAATTCTGCCCGCGCCTCGGGCGCAAGGCGATAGAAGCTGCGCCGCCCCGCCCGTTCCCCTTCCAGCCGGCCCGAGGACACCAGGCGCGAGGTTGCGGTGCGCACCAGATTTTCGCTGATCCCCACGCGGTCGCAGATCTCGATCAGGCTGCCCATCCACAGCACTTCGCCGCGCGGCACCACCACATCGCCATAGACCGTGACGATGAACGAGGCCGCCGTCAGCGGCAGCCCCTGCATCAATTCCTCGATCAAGGCGGTTCTTGGCATTCCGTTTCCCCTGCCGCGACAGGCGGTAGGCGCGTCACGCCCGAATGTCAAACGTCAGAACAGGTTCAACTCGCGCAGCAGCGCGGGCCAGGCCGCCAGCCGCGCCCGCGCGCTGGCCGGGTCGCAGGCCGCCACCGAATGGGTGATCAGGCTGAGAAGCGAGGCCAGCGGCCCCGAGCTTTCGACATAGGCGTGAACCTTGCTGACCACGAAGAAGACAAAGGGCGTATGCGCGGCGGCCCAGGTGTTCAGCTCCTCGGTCACGACGACGACCTGCATCCCCGCCGCCACGGCCAGCTTTACCACCGGCTCCGCCTCGCGCGCATAGGGCACAGTGTCGATCAGGATCAGACAGCGGCCCTGCGGACGGCCGGGCAGCCATTCGGCAAGGCCGGAGTCATGCGCCGTGACGAAGCGGACGCCATCGCGGATGATCGACAGGCGGCGGCTGAAATCCTCGGCCGCGCCCTTGACGGTCTGGAACCCGGTCACGAACACCTCGTCCGCGGCGTGGATCGCGGCCATCGCCTGCCCCCATTCGGGGCGGGCGACCTGCGTGCCGATGGCCAGCACCGCCTCGGCATCGCGGCGGATCAGCGTGCCCATCTCGCCATCCAGCAGCCGCAGGTAAAGATCGCCGCCCGAAAGCTGCACCGCGCCGCGCGCCTGAAACTCCTCTTTCAGCGCGGCAATCCCGCGATAGCCCAGGCGGCGCAGGAACCGGCTGACGGTGATCTCGCTCACGCCGGTTTTCGCGGCGATGGTCGCGCCGGTTTCCAGCCCCAGAACCGCCTCGTTCCGGGTCAGCCATTGGGCGATCACCGCCTCGGATTTCGTCAACTCTCCCTCGATTGCCTGCAAACGCAGCACGAGCGGAGAGGGCGATGCGGGTTCAGCGCTGTCGTTCATGATATTTCTTGTGTCATTTCTTTTCGATGTTAGCGTTCTGTCATCAGCATAACAAGAATCGGCGCCGAATGCGCGCCCCGACCGGGAGAAATGCCATGAAAGCCATGCTTTGCGCCCTGCCCTTTGTCCTTGCCGCCGCCACGGCACAGGCCGAAGAGACTTTGGCGATCTACAACTGGGGTGACTACATCAACCCCGAGGTTCTGACCAAGTTCACCGCCGAGACGGGAATCAAGGTTACGCTGGACACCTATTCCTCCAACGAGGAGATGCTGGCGAAAATACAGGCGGGGGCGACCGGCTATGACATCGTCCTGCCTTCGGTCTGGATGCAGGACATCATGGTCAAGCTGGGCCTGCTGGAACAGACGAACATCGACAAGGACCCGGCCTTTGCCAATATCGACCCCGCCTTCCTCCGGTCAAAGGAGGATCCGGCCAGCAGCTATTGCCTGCCCTATGCCTGGGGCACAGTCGGCATCTTCTATGACGAAAGCCAGACCGGCCCGATCAAGGGCTGGAAGGATTTCTTCGAGATCCCGGCAAAGACCGGCAAGAAGATCACCCTGCTGGACGACATGCGCGAGGTTCTGGGCATGGGCCTGATCATGACCGGCAAGTCGGTGAACTCCACCGACCCGGCCGAGATCCAGGCGGCGGCGGATTACGTCATCGGCCACAAGAAGGACGTGACCGCCTTCACCTATGAATCCATGGCGCTGCTGCAATCGGGCGACATCGCGGCGGCGCATTACTTCGTGGGCGGCAACGTGTTCTTCGTCGACAAGCCCAACGTCAAATACGTCATCCCCGAGGAAGGGGCGACGATGTATCAGGAAAACCTTTGCGTGCTGAAGGACGCCCCCCACAAGGAGGCGGCGATGAAGTTCCTGCAATTCTACCTGAAGCCCGAGATTGCGGCGCTGAACGTCAGCCAGCAGTTCAACGGCACGCCGAACAAGCCCGCGAACGAGTTGACGCCGGATTTCATCAAGTCGAACCCAAACATCAACGTGCCCGCGGAAACCCTGTCGCGGTTGCAGATCTTCCAGGACCTGGGCGCCGCGCTGAAGTTCTATGACCGGGCCTGGAACGCGATCCGCACGGCACAATGAAACCGCTGCTGGAAATCCGCGCCGCCCGCCGCATTTTCACCACGCCCGAGGGCCGCAGCTTCGCGGCGCTCGACGGGGTGGACCTGACGGTCGGGGATGGCGAGTTCGTCACCCTGCTTGGCCCCTCGGGCTGCGGCAAGACCACGCTTCTGCGCGCGATTGCCGGGTTCGAGGCGCTGGACGATGGCGCGATCCGGCTGGAGGGGGCCGACCTGACCGGCCTGCCCCCGCACCGTCGCCCGGTGAACACCGTGTTCCAGAGCTATGCCCTGTTCCCGCACATGACCGTCGCCCGCAATGTGGGCTATGCGCTGGAGGTGCAGGGCGCCCCCCGCGCGCAGCGCGAGGCCGAGGTGGCCGAGGCCCTGGCCAAGGTGGGCCTGTCGGATTTCGGCAGCCGCCGCCCCGCACAGCTTTCGGGCGGACAACGGCAGCGGGTGGCGCTGGCCCGCGCCATCGTGGCCAGGCCCCGGCTGCTGCTCCTGGACGAGCCGCTGTCCGCGCTGGACCGCAACCTGCGCCAGCAGATGCAGTTCGAGCTGAAGGATCTGCAACACCGCCTTGGCATCGCCTTTGTCTTCGTCACCCATGACCAGGAAGAGGCGCTGACCATGTCCGACCGCATCGTGGTGATGCGCGCCGGGCGGATCGAACAGGCCGGCCCCCCGCGCGAGATCTATCGCCGGCCCGCCACCCGTTTCGTGGCCGAGTTCATCGGCGAGACGAACCTTCTGCCCGCCACCGTGACCGCAATTTCGTTCGACAGTGCCCTGATCTCCGTGGCGGGGCTTGACCTGACCGTTCCGGCGGCCGGTCTGCAACCCGGCGCGCGGGTTCTGGCGGCGATCCGGCCGGCCGATTTCGCGCTGGCCCCCGCGGGCCTTCCCGGCACCGTGCGACGCGCGACCTATCTGGGCGCCGACCTGCATCTGAAGGTCGCCCCCGATGCCGAGGGGCCCGAGATAGGGGTCGTCGCGCGGGACACGGCGCAGGCTCCGCGCGAAGGCGACCGGGTGTTCCTCTCGGTCGACCCGGCGCAGGTGCATCTGATGGAGGGCGCGGCATGATCCGCGCGGCCCGCCTTCGCCTGCTGGGGCTGCTGGCGCCGGTGACGCTGTTCCTTGGCATCTTCTTTCTGATCCCGCTGGCCACCATCGCGGTCTTTTCCTTTCTGACCCCCGGCCTTTACGGCGGGGTGGAATGGGCCTTCTATCACTGGAACTATGGCCGGATCTTCGGCTGGGCCGACGGCATGAACGAGGTGTTCGAGCCGGTCTACCTGCAAATCCTGGGCCGGTCGCTGGTGCTGGCCACGGCGACGGTGATCCTGTGCCTGCTGCTGTGCTATCCCGTCGCCTTCTGGGTGGCAAAGCTGCCGGAACGCTGGCGGATGGTGTTCCTGTTCCTGATCACCCTGCCGTTCTTCGCCAGCCTGATCGTGCGGCTTTATGCGTGGCTGCTGATCCTGAAACCCTCGGGGCTGCTGAACACGGTGCTGATGTCGGCCGGAATCGTCACCCAGCCGCTGGAGATCCTGTATACCCCCACGGCGGTCGTCCTTGGCATGGTCTATGTGGCGCTGCCCTTCATGTTCCTGCCGCTCTTCGCCTCGATCGACACGCTGGACCCCGCGCTGGCCGAGGCGTCGGGCGATCTGGGCGCGCGGCCCTGGCAGACCTTCCTGAAGGTCACGCTGCCGCAGACGGTGCCGGGGATCGTGGCCGGGTCGATCATCGTCTTCATCCCCTCGGTCGGGAACTTCATCGTGCCCGACGTGCTGGGCGGGGCAAAGGGGCTGATGACCGGCAACCTGATCGAGCAGCAGTTCCTGTCGTCGCGCAACTGGCCCTTCGGCTCGGCGCTGGCCATGGTGATCATGGCGGTGGTGCTGGCCGTGCTGATGGTCTTTGGCAGCCGCGCGCGCAAGGCGGGGGGCGTGGCATGAAGCGTCCGTTCCTGACCGGCTTTTCGCTGCTGTTCTTCGTGTTCCTTTACGCGCCGCTTCTGGTGATCGTCGGCTATTCCTTCAACGCCAATCCGGTGAACATGCTGATCTGGGACGGCTTTACGCTGGACTGGTACAAGGGCCTGTTCGGGTTGGGCGAGCGGGCGATGGACCCCAACCAGCGCGCGCTTTACATCGAAAGCACGCCGCAGCTGCTGGCCGCATTGCGCAATTCCCTGATCGTGGCGATGTCCACCACGGCGATCGCGACGGTCCTTGGCACCTGCACCGCGCTGGCGCTGCGCCATCGGTTTCGCGGGCGGGGGATCTATGCCGCCGGGCTGAACCTGCCGATGATGATGCCGGACATCGTGCTGGGGATCGGGCTGCTGATCTTTTTCTCGACCGTCGGGATGCAGCTTTCGCTGATCACCATCATCCTTGGCCAATGCACCTTCCTCATCTCCTATGTCTTCATCGTGGTGCAGGCGCGGCTGGCCGGCCTCGACCCCGCACTGGAGGAGGCATCGGCCGACCTTGGCGCCGGGCCGTTGCAGACGTTTCGCAAGGTCACGCTGCCGCAGCTGGCGCCGGGCCTTCTGGGCGGGGCGCTTCTGGCCTTCGTCATTTCGATGGACGATCTGGTCATCACCTATTTCATCTCGGGCACCGGGTCGCAGACCCTGCCGATCTACATCTTCGGCATGATCCGCCGCGGGGTGAAGCCCGAGATCAACGCAATCGCAACGCTTATCATCCTGGCCTCGGTGCTGATCGCCGCCCTTGGCCTGTGGCTGCGCGCCAGAGAGAACCGGAAGTGAAAGACATGCCCCCCAAACCCCGTGCCCGCGACCTGGGCCTGCCCTTTCCCGGCACGCCGGGGCCGCACAACGCCATCACCGACGTGCCGGGGGTAGAGGTCGGGTTCTGCACCCTGACCGATCCGGCTCAATCCCTGCGCACCGGCGTGACCGCCATCCTGCCGCGCGGGCGGGGGACCACGCCGATTCCGGTCTGGGCCGGGCATTATGCGCTGAACGGCAATGGCGAGATGACAGGCACCCACTGGATCGACGATGCGGGCTATTTCCTGGGGCCGGTGATGATCTCGAACACCCATGCCATCGGGGCCTGTCATACCGGCGCGGTGCAATGGATGATCGACACCTATGCCGACCATTTCCGCGGCCATGCCTGGGCGATGCCCGTCTGCGCCGAAACCTATGACGGCGTGCTGAACGACATCACCCGGCTGGCCGTCACGCCCGCCCATGCCCGCGCCGCGCTGGACGGGGCCCGCCCCGGCCCTGTGGCCGAAGGGTCCACCGGCGGCGGCAACGGCATGATCGCCTATGAATTCAAGGGCGGCACCGGCACGGCATCCCGCCGCGTGACCGCGGGCGCGGACTATACGGTCGCCGCATTGGTGCAGGCGAATTTCGGCATCCGGCCCTGGCTGACCATCCTTGGCAAACCCGTCGGCCGGATGATGCCCGAAGGCCGCCTGCTGGAGGAAGAGATGGGTTCGATCATCGTGGTGATCGCCACCGATGCGCCGCTGTCCGGCCTGTCGCTGCGGGCGCTGGCGAAACGGGCGGCGCTTGGTATCGGGCGGTCGGGCACGGCGGGGGGCAATTCCTCGGGCGACATCTTCCTGGCGTTTTCCACCGCGAGCCCGCAGCCGATGGCCGAGCGCAAGGCCTTTACCCGCACGGTGACGGAACTGAATCCCGACCACCTCGACCCGATCTATCAGGCCGCGGTCGAGGCCGTGGACGAGGCGGTGATCAACGCCATGGTGGCCGGCGAGGATGCGCAGACTGTCCGCCCCCCCGGCAAGACCTGCCATGCCATCGACACGGCGCGACTGGCCGAAATCTTCGCACGGGAATGAGGCGCGCCTCTGGTCGCCGCGCCGCGGCGCGCTAGCTGGGTCAGCGTCGTGGTCGGGGACAGGGTCGTGAAGCTTTTCCAATGCCAGTGCTGCGGGCAGGTCCTGCATTTCGAGAACACCACCTGCCTGCGGTGCGGGCGCGCCATCGGCTATCTGCCCGAGGATGACCGGATGGTCGCCGTCGAGGCCGACGGCGCAACCTGGGCCGTCGCCACCGCCACAGGCACCGCCCCCGATGCGCGCCGCTGGCGGTTTTGCCGCAACTGGGAACTGTCGGCCTGCAACTGGATGGTCGAGGTGGCCGAGGCCGACAATCCCGCCCACCACGATTTCTGCCTTGCCTGCCAGCACAACCGCACCGTGCCGGATCTGTCCGATCCGTTGAACCTGTTGCGGTGGCAGAAGATCGAGGCGGCCAAGCGGCGGCTGATCTATACGCTGCGCCGGATGAGGCTGCCGCTGCCGGTGCCGGGCGACGGCCATCCGGAACCGCTGGTCTTCGACTTTCTGGCCGATGCGCCGGGAACTGGGCGTGTGCTGACCGGGCATGATGACGGCGTCGTCACCATCGCCCTGACCGAGGCCGACGACGCCCAGCGCGAACAGATGCGCACCGACATGCAAGAGGCGTATCGCACCCTGCTTGGCCATTTCCGCCACGAGGTCGGGCATTATTACTGGGACATTCTGGTCCGCGACGGCGGCCATCTGGACGCCTTTCGGGCGGCATTCGGCGATGAAAGCGCCGATTACGCGGAATCGCTTCAGCGGCATTACCAGACCGGCGCACCCGCAGGCTGGGAAAACGACCATGTTTCCGCCTATGCCACCATGCACCCCTGGGAGGACTGGGCCGAAACCTGGGCGCATTACCTTCATATGGTCGACACCCTGGAAACCGCCTCGTCTCTGGGCATCCGGGTCGAGCCCGAGATCGACGAGGATGGAGAGCTTTCGGCCGAAATCGACTTCGACCCCTATCGCGTCCGGCGTGCAAAGCGGCTGATCGCGGCCTGGCGGCCGCTGACCGTTGCGCTGAACGCGCTGAACAGGTCGATGGGACAGCCCGACCTTTACCCCTTTACCCTGCCCGATCCGGTGCAGGCAAAGCTGGGTTTCGTGCATGATCTGGTCAGCGCGCAGCGCGTGGCTGCGACGGCCCCGCCCGCGCCCCCGGCAGGCTAGGGCCGCGGCACAGCTTTTCCCGGCTGCAAAGGGTTGCGCCGCCCGCGCGTCTCTCTATAACCGCGCCAATTTGCGTAACGCTTGACGAATCCAGAACCCGGCACCGCCCCATGCGGCACCGGGGCAAAGCTGCGGGGCCGGACCATGCCGAAAAGAACCGACATCAAATCCATCATGATCATCGGTGCGGGGCCCATCGTCATCGGCCAGGCCTGCGAGTTCGACTATTCCGGCGCGCAAGCCTGCAAGGCGCTGCGCGAGGAAGGCTATCGCGTCATCCTGGTGAACTCTAACCCCGCCACGATCATGACCGATCCGGGTCTGGCCGACGCGACCTATATCGAGCCGATCACGCCCGAAGTCGTCGCCAAGATCATCGAGGCCGAACGCCCCGACGCGCTGCTGCCCACCATGGGCGGGCAGACCGGGCTGAACACTGCCCTGGCGCTGGCCGACATGGGCGTGTTGGAAAAGTTCAACGTCCAGCTGATCGGGGCCAATCGCGATGCCATCGAAATGGCAGAAGATCGCAAGCTGTTCCGCGAGGCGATGGACCGCATCGGCCTTGAAAACCCGAAAGCCACCATCGTCGCCGCGCCCAAGGTCAACGGCAAATTCGACATCGCCGCCGGTGTGCGTCAGGCAGTCGAGGCGCTGGACTATGTGGGCCTGCCGGCGATCATCCGCCCGGCCTTTACCCTCGGCGGCACCGGCGGCGGCGTCGCCTACAACCGCGACGATTACGAGGCCATCGTGAAATCGGGGCTGGAGGCAAGCCCCGTCGCGCAGGTTCTGGTCGATGAATCCCTGCTGGGCTGGAAAGAGTATGAGATGGAGGTTGTCCGCGACAAGGCGGACAATGCGATCATCGTCTGCTCCATCGAGAACGTCGATCCCATGGGCGTGCATACCGGCGATTCCATCACCGTCGCCCCGGCGCTGACCCTGACCGACAAGGAATACCAGATCATGCGCAACGGCAGCATCGCCGTGCTGCGCGAGATCGGGGTCGAAACCGGCGGGTCGAACGTGCAATGGGCGATCAACCCGGCGGATGGCCGCATGGTGGTGATCGAGATGAACCCGCGCGTGTCGCGGTCCTCGGCCCTTGCGTCCAAGGCGACGGGGTTCCCCATCGCCAAGATCGCGGCCAAGCTGGCGGTCGGCTATACGCTGGACGAGCTGGACAATGACATCACCAAAGTGACGCCCGCGTCGTTCGAGCCGTCCATCGACTATGTTGTCACCAAGATCCCGCGCTTTGCCTTCGAGAAATTCCCCGGGTCCGAGCCGCTGCTGACCACCGCGATGAAATCGGTGGGCGAGGCGATGGCGATTGGCCGCACCATCCATGAATCGCTGCAAAAGGCGCTGGCGTCTCTGGAAACCGGCCTGTCCGGCTTTGACGAGATCGCCATTCCTGGCGCCCCGGAAAAGGCCGCGATCACGCTGGCCCTGTCCAAGGCAACGCCCGACCGGCTGCGGGTGATCGCGCAGGCCATGCGCCACGGGCTGACCGATGACGAGATCAACGCCATCACCGCCTTCGATCCGTGGTTCCTGGCCCGCATCCGCGAGATCATCGAGGTCGAGGAGCAGATCCGCAAATCCGGCCTGCCCGTCACCGCCGATGGGTTGCGCCGCTTGAAAATGCTGGGCTTCACCGACGCCCGTCTGGCAAAACTGACCGGCCGGGATGAGGGCCAGGTCCGCCGCGCCCGCCGCAACCTTGGCGTGACGGCGGTGTTCAAACGCATCGACACCTGCGCCGCCGAGTTCGAGGCGCAGACCCCCTATATGTATTCCACCTA
>JASGFG010000080.1:0-17548 GCA_047605605.1 Paracoccaceae bacterium
GCAAGGTCGAGGACATGATCAACACCGTCGTCCGCCAGATCGCCTTCTACGACTTTGAATGCAAACTCCACGCCGCCCGCGCCGAGGGCGAACTGACCCCCGACGACATCAATGCCCTGTGGATGAGCGTTCAGGCGCAATCCCTGGGCGATGCCTTCGATTTCATGGACGGGTATGAAACCTTCTGGGCCTATATCCCGCATTTCATCCACTCGCCCTTCTACGTCTATGCCTATGCCTTCGGCGACGGGCTGGTGAACGCGCTCTACGCCACCTATGCCGATGGCCTGCCGGAGTTCCAGGCGAAATACTTCGACATGCTCAAGGCGGGCGGGTCGAAACATCACAAGGAACTGCTGGCTCCGTTCGGGCTGGACCTGTCCGATCCGGCGTTCTGGGACAAGGGCCTGAACATGATCGCCGGCTTCATCGACGAGTTGGAGGCGATGGAATAACTCCCACCCGCCGCGCAGGCCGATCCGTCGCATGAGTATTTATGAAAGGGAAAGCCGCAAGGGTTTTCCCTTTCAAACTTCGGTCAGACCATACCCGACCGGGTAGACGGGAAGCGGCTCCGTCCATCCACAGGCCTTTCAAAAGGGCCGACAACTTGCCCGACGCCCTGCCCCTCGGGTGCCAATCAAAGAAAAGCCCCCGCTTTCCCTTTTCCAAATACTCCCGCCGGAGGCATACCCGAGCCGGTTGGCCGCAGGCCAGAGGCGAGACAAACAAACCCGCGCGTCAGCGCTCCTTCGAATCCCGCTCCCGGAAAACAGCGCCTACAGCGAGACTTCCCGCGCCACCTCGAACACCCGGTCCATCATCGCCTGCGTGCCCCGGCTGAACTCCAGCGGGCAGGGATAGGCGCCCCCCTGGCGCACCACCTGCGAGAAGCGTTCGACCTGGATCACATAGTGGTTCACCCCCGGCCAGCGTTCGGTCGTGACCGGGATGCCAGCCCCGCGTGCCGAAGGCAGGTGCAGCTCCAGCCGCGCCTCGCCAAAGACATTGGCGTTGAAGGGCGTCGTCAGCTTGATCAGCCCGGCCTCACCCTGCACCACCACCTCCTGCCGGTTGGGCAGGCGGGTCGAGGTCATGGACCGATAGGTGAACCGCCCCCCCGGCCCGGCCATCACCCCCGTCACCTCGGCAAAGGTATCGACGCCGTTTTCAAGGATGACATTCGCCGCCAGCCGCTCCGGCTCCGCCCCGGTCACGAACCGCGCCGCGCCGAAGGTATAGACGCCGATGTCGCGCAAGCCCCCGCCCCCGGCTTCGGGCTTGTTGCGGATATTGGCAGGGTCGGGGTTGTTGTAGCAAAAGGCGGCATCCAGATGCCGGACCCGGCCGATGGCCCCCTGATCGACCAGTTCCCTTGCGCGGATCCACTGCGGATGCTGGACGATCATGAACGCCTCGGCCACCAGCAGACCGGACCCGTCGCGCGCCGCGATCAGCGCGTCGAAATCGCCCGCCCGCATGGCAAAGGGTTTTTCGCATAGCACATGCTTGCCCGCCGCCACCGCCTTCAGCGCCCATTCGACATGCAGGTGGTTCGGCAGCGGGATATAGACCGCCTCGACCTCCGCATCGGCCAGCAGCGCCTCATAGCCGGCGTGAACCCTCAGCGAAGGGCAGAATGCCCGGAACCCTTCGGCCTTGGCCGGATCAGAGGTCGCCAGCGCGCAAAGCTCCGCCCCGGCCGCCTGATGGATCGCGGGGGCCATCTTTTCCCGCGCGAAGTTCGAGGCGCCAAGAACGCCCCACCTGACCGGCCGCATCATGTTATCCCTCCGTCCTTGCGCCGCCGGTAACGCTAACGGCTGCGGAGGGGAATGGCAAAGGCGGCGTGCCGAAGCGGCCACCGCCCCCGTATCAGTCGATGAAGGCGCCCTCGAACCGGCGCAGGCCGAAAAGTTCCGGCCCGAGCCGCCCCTTCGGGATTTCGGTGAACCTTATGCGCCCCTGCGCGGGCGTCTCGACCCGCCAGCAGGTCCAGTCCTGCTGCTCGCCGAAGATCGAGCAATAGCGCCCGTCCTCCACCCGCCAGCGACCCGCCTCGCCAAAGCCAAGGTAGGCCGAGGGGTAATAGGTGGTCGTCCCGTCCGCCTGCCAGACCTGTCGCTGACCCGGGCTTTCCGCATCCTGATAGGCGACGCGGCGCCCTTCCAGCAATTGCGCCAAAGGCTCTTTCGGGGCGGGCGGCGCAGATAGGCAGGCGGCAAGCGGCAGCAACAGCAGCAAGGCGAAACGAAACATGGGCGAAGCCTCCGGTCCGCCCATGTCTGCCGCAGGATGCGGCGGGGATCAATCGGCAATGCGGGCGCCCCATCGCACAGGCGGCAGGGCGCCGGACCCCGGATGGCCCCGAAAACACGGGCTGGCGATGGCGATCGAGGACTCGAAACACAGGTCAGAGGCCGGGCCGGGTGGGAAGCGTACCGACGAACCGCGATGACCGAAGAACGGATTTCATCTTCGCCCGACCGGTCCCGGGACAGGGCCGCATCCGCCGCGCAACAAGAGTTTTCACGCCCCCCGCGGCCGGCAGGGTCAGGCCGGAATGGTCATCCCCTTGCCGCGGGCCAGTTCGCGCATCCTGGCCTGCAGTTTCTCGAAGGCGCGGACCTCGATCTGGCGGATGCGTTCGCGGCTGACGCCATAATGTTCGGACAGATCCTCCAGCGTGACGGGTTCATCCGACAGGCGGCGCTTCATCAGCACGTCCTTTTCGCGGTCGTTCAGCACCGACATGGCCTGCATCAGCATCCCGTGCCGGGTCTCGAACTCGTCCTTGTCGGCATAGGCGGCGGCCTGATCGCTGTCCTCATCCTCCAGCCAGTCCTGCCATTGGGTCGAGCCGTCGCCGTCCGACCCCACGGTCGCATTCAGCGAGGCGTCCGAGCCGGAAAGACGGCGGTTCATGTCGATCACGTCGGATTCGCTGACCGACAGGTCCTTGGCGATCTGGGCCAGGTTTTCCGGGCGCAGGTCGCCTTCCTCCAGCGCGCCGACCTTGGCCTTGGCCTTGCGCAGGTTGAAGAACAGCTTTTTCTGCGCCGAGGTGGTGCCGAGCTTCACCAGGCTCCACGACCGCAGGATGTATTCCTGGATCGACGCGCGGATCCACCACATCGCATAGGTGGCAAGGCGGAACCCCTTTTCGGGATCGAACCGCTTGACCGCCTGCATCAGGCCGACATTCGCCTCGGAAATGACTTCGGCCTGCGGCAGACCATAGCCGCGATAGCCCATGGCGATCTTGGCGGCCAGCCGCAGGTGGCTGGTCACAAGCCGATGCGCGGCGGCCGAATCCTGATGGTCGACCCAGGCCTTGGCCAGCATGTATTCCTCTTCCGGCTCCAGCAGGGGAAACTTGCGGATTTCCTGCATGTAGCGATTCAGCCCCTGTTCCGGGCTGGGCGCGGGAAGATTTGCGTAGGTGCTCAATTCATTGCCCCCTGTTCTGCCCCGGTGCCATGAGCCCCCGGGGGTCGCGTGAGATAGGTATCGCGGTCCGGCTCTGCAAGAGGTGCCCGATCCTGCCACGATAGCGTTAACGGATCATGAGACCAGATCCGTCGCGCGCAAAGCGGAAAGCCCCGGCCATAACGGGAAAGTCACTGTGCGTGAATGCACTGCGCGCCACGAAAACCATCATGTGCGGGCGTGCCGCCCGCAAGCCTTTTGTCTCGCCTCTGGTGCGTGCCGCGCCAACCGGCGAGGGGATTGCCTCCGGCGGGAGTATTTCCGAAAGGGAAAATCCAAGCCCGCTTTCCCTTTCCGAAATACTCCGGGGGGTGAGGCCGAAGGCCGAGGGGGGCAGCGCCCCCCTGCCCCGCCCCTCAGCCGCGCAGCGCGTCCAGCAGGGCAGCCATGTCTGTTGGCAGGGGGGAATCGAACTCCAGCGCCTCGCCCGTCACCGGATGCAGGAAGCCCAGCGTTGCGGCGTGCAGCGCCTGGCGGGGAAAGGCGTTGCCCAGCTCGGCCGCGCCTTCCCCCACCGCCCGGGGCGAGAGTTTGCGCCGCCCGCCATAGGTCTGGTCGCCGATCAGCCCGTGCCCGGCATAGGCCATATGCACCCGGATCTGATGGGTGCGCCCGGTTTCCAGCCAGCAGTCGACCAGCGCCGCAGCGCCGCCGCCGAAGGTTTCCACCACATGCGCGCGCGTCACCGCATGGCGGCCCGCGCCGTCCCAGACCACCGCCTGCCGCTGCCGGTCGGTCTTGTGGCGGGCCAGTTCGGTCGCGATCTTGACGATGCCCGCCGCCTCAACCGTCACGCCGCGTAGGCCGCGCAGGCGGGGGTCCGCGGCATCGGGCACGCCATGGACGACGGCGAGGTAGTGGCGGTTCACCGTATGCGCCTCGAACTGGGCGGCAAGGCCGTGATGGGCGCGGTCGGATTTCGCCACGACCAGCAGGCCGGTGGTATCCTTGTCGATCCGGTGCACGATGCCCGGCCGCCTTTCGCCCCCGATGCCCGACAGCGTATCGCCGCAATGCGCCAGCAGCGCGTTGACCAGCGTGCCCGAGGGCGTGCCCGGCGCGGGGTGGACGACCATGCCCGCAGGCTTGTCGATGACGATCAGGTCGGCATCCTCCCACACCACGGTCAGGGGGATGTCCTCGGGCCGTGTCTCCACCTCGACCGCGGGGTCGAGGCGGATCAGGTAGATCTCGCCCTCGGCCGTGCGGATCTTGGGGTCGGTCACGGGGATGCCGTCGCGCGTCACCGCGCCTTCGGCGATCATCCGCATCAGGCGGGAGCGCGACAGTGCCGCATCCTCTGGCACAGCGCGCGCAAGAGCCTTATCAAGCCGATCTGCCTCGGCGATGGTGACGGCGAGGGTTTCGTCCGGCAGGACATCCTCAGACGAAGGGTTCGACATGACCGATACTCCGCCCCCCGCGCCGCCGATGCCGCCGCTGCCGCCGGGGGTAAGGCTGCTGCAATGGCTGGTGATCGGCCTGACGACCACCCTGATCGTCGGTGTCATAGTCACCGTCGCGGCCGTTGTCACCCGGATGCCGGGGCGCACGCCCGCGGTTTCGCTGCCCGAACAGGTGAAGCTGCCGGCAGGGACCACCGCCGCCGCCGTGACCTTCGGGCCGGGCTGGTATGCGGTCGTCACCGGCGACGGGCGCATCCTGATCTTCGACCGAGGAACGGGCGCGTTGAAACAGGAAGTCAGGGTTGTGAACTGAACCGGGGCGGCGGCGCTTGTCAGGGGCGGTGATCCGGCCCACATATCGGGTTCGGAACGGGTTTGGGGGTGCGCGGGAATGGCTTTGCCGATCAGTTCGCAGGCGAAATACTGGGGCATCGCCGCGGCGGTGTTCTTTCTGTTCTTCTGGCTTCTGGGCGATGTGATGATGCCGTTCCTGGCCGGGGCGGCGGTGGCCTATTTCCTGGACCCTGTGGCCGACCGGCTGGAACGCGCGGGCCTCAGCCGGGTGATGGCAACGGCGGTGATCTCGGTCGTGGCCACGCTGATCGTGATCCTGCTGATGCTGTCGCTGATCCCCACGCTGGTGTCGCAGCTGACCGCTCTGATCAATGCGGCGCCGGAACTGTTCAACACCGCGCAGAAATTCCTGCTGGAGCGGTTCCCCGAGTTGCAGGACCGCACTTCGACCATCCGCCAGTCGCTGACCCAGATCGGGCAGGCGATCCAGGCGCGGGGGGGCGAGCTCGCCAACAGCGTGCTGGCCTCGGCGATGAGCTTCATCGGCGGGATCGTCTTTCTGGTGATCGTGCCGGTCGTGGCCTTCTATTTCCTGCTGGACTGGGACCGGATGGTGGCGCGCATCGACGCGCTGCTGCCGCGCGACCATGCCCCGGTGATCCGCCGGCTGGCCCGGGAAATCGACACGGCGCTGTCGGGGTTCATCCGGGGGCAGATGTCGGTCTGCCTGATCCTGGGCACGTTCTATTCCATCGCGCTGATGGTGGCGGGGCTGAACTATGGACTGCTGGTCGGGGCCTTTGCCGGGGCGATCACCTTCATCCCCTATATCGGGTCGATCACCGGCGGCATCCTGGCCATCGGTCTTGCGCTGTTCCAGTTCTGGGGCGACTGGGTGTCGATCGGCATCGTGGCGGGCATCTTCGCCTTTGGCCAGTTCGTCGAGGGCAACATCATCTCGCCCAAGCTCGTCGGCAATTCGGTGGGCCTGCATCCCCTGTGGCTGATCTTTGCCCTGTCGGCGTTTGGCGCGCTGTTCGGCTTTGCCGGGATGCTGGTCGCGGTGCCGGTCGCCGCCGCCATCGGGGTGCTGATCCGCTTTACCATCGAACGTTACAAGGAAAGCCAGCTTTACCGCGGCGGGGCGCCCAAGGTGATCACCACCTTGAAGGAGGATGAAAAGGTGCTGATCGTCAAGGCGGAGTTCAGGGACAAGCCGTGAGCCGCCAGCTGGCCTTCGACCTGCCCGCGCCGGTCCGCTACCGGCGCGAGGATTTCTTCGTCTCGCCCGCCAATGCACTGGCATTGGCGACACTGGACCGCTGGGCCGACTGGCCGGGGGGCAAGCTGGTGCTGACCGGTCCGCATGGCGCGGGCAAGACCCATCTGGCCCGGCTTTGGGCCGCGCAGACCGGGGCCGAGGTGGTGGGTGCGGCCGATCTGGCGCAGGGCGACCTGCCCGAGCTTGCCGCCCTTGGCCGGGTGGCGGTCGAGAATGCCGAAACCATCGCGGGCGACCGGCGGGCGGAAACGCTGCTGTTCCATCTGCACAACATGGTGGTGCCGCAGGGGCGGCTGCTGGTCACGGCCGGCAGGACGGTGCGCGACTGGGGGCTGGTGCTGCCCGACCTTCTGTCGCGGATGCAGGCGGCGCCCGTGGCGCGGATCGACGGGCCGGACGATGGGCTGCTGTCGGCCGTGCTGGTCAAGCTGTTCGCCGACCGCCAGATCGCCGTGCCGCCCAACCTGATCGCCTATCTGGTGGCCCGGATGGACCGGTCCATCGCCGCCGCGCGCGATCTGGTCGCCGTGCTGGACGCCCGCGCCCTGGCCGAAAGGCGGCCGATCACCCGCGCGCTGGCCGCCGCCGCCCTGGGCGAAGCTCTGGACGGCGAAGAACTGTAACGTCATTGTCACAGCAGTTTCACAAACTGCCGCGATAAGCCCGATTACCATGACCCAGGCCGATTTCCTCAAAGCCCCGTTCCCCGCCGCCGTCGACCTGCCCGAGGCCGAAACCTCGGGCCCGCGCCGGTTCTTCAACCGCGAGCTTT
This sequence comes from Paracoccaceae bacterium, assembly GCA_047605605.1. Taxonomy (GTDB): domain Bacteria; phylum Pseudomonadota; class Alphaproteobacteria; order Rhodobacterales; family Rhodobacteraceae; genus JAATGA01. The sequence goes on from JASGFG010000080.1 coordinate 7,244, forward strand.
CGTGGCTTGCCTTCAACTGGCGCGTGCTGGACGAGGCGTCCAATCCAGCCGTTCCCCTGCTGGAACGGCTGCGGTTCCTGTCGATCTCGGCCACCAACCTGGACGAGTTCTATACCGTCCGCGTGGCGGGGCTGCGGGCGCTGGTGCGCACGCGCAACCCCTCGCTGTCCGAAGACGGGCGCACCGCCGCCGAACAGCTGGTCGTGATCCACGAGGATGCGCGCCGCCTGATGCACATGCAGCAGTCGGTTCTGAACCGCCTGAAAAAAGAGATGGAGGCCGAGGGGATCACCATCGTCACCCGGTCGAAACTGACGGCGCGCGACCTGAAATCGCTGGAAGACCACTTTCTGAACAAGGTGTTCCCGGTGCTGTCGCCCATGGCGATCGACCCGGCGCACCCCTTCCCCTTCATCCCCAACACCGGCTTTTCCCTGGCGCTGGAGCTGGAGCGTGTGGGCGACCGCCGCCCGTTGCAGGCGCTGCTGCCCATCCCGCAGCAGATCGCGCGGTTCGTGCCGCTGCCCGCGGCCGAGGGCGAGAACCGCTTCCTGCCGCTGGAGGAACTGCTGCTTCTGCATCTGGACATGCTGTTCCCCGGCTATACCGACCGCGGGCATTGCACCTTCCGCGTGCTGCGCGACAGCGATCTGGAGGTCGAGGAGGAGGCCGAGGATCTGGTGCGCGAGTTCGAGACCGCGCTGAAACGCCGCCGCCGGGGCGAGGTGATCCGCCTGAAACTGTCGGCAGGGGCGCCGGCCGAACTGCGCGCCCTGATTATGGAGGAACTGGGCGTCGTCGAGCAGGAGGTGGTGGAGGTCAAGGGCCTGCTGGGCATCGCCGACCTGAAGGAACTGGTCCTGTCCAGTCGCCCCGACCTGCTGTGGCCGCCCTTTACCCCGCGTGTTCCCGAACGCGTGACCGACCATGACGGCGACATCTTTGCCGCGATCCGGCAAAAGGACATGCTGCTGCACCACCCGTATGAAACCTTCGACATGGTGATCCGGTTTCTGGAACAGGCGGCGCGCGATCCGAACGTGCTGGCGATCAAGCAGACGCTGTATCGCACCAGTTGGGACAGTCCCATCGTCGGCGCCCTGTGCGAAGCGGCCGAGGCGGGGAAATCCGTCATGGCCCTGGTGGAACTGAAGGCGCGGTTCGACGAGGCCGCGAACATCCGCCAAAGCCGCCGGCTGGAACGGTCGGGCGCGCATGTCGTCTATGGGTTCATGAACCTCAAGACCCACGCCAAGATTTCCACCGTTGTGCGGCGCGAGGGCGAAAACCTTGTGACCTATACCCATTTCGGCACCGGCAACTATCACCCGATCACGGCGCGCATCTATACCGACCTGTCGCTGTTCACCTGCGATGCGGCCCTGGGGCGCGACGCGACCAAGGTGTTCAACTACCTGTCGGGCTACGTCCAGCCCCAGGGCCTTGAAAACCTTGCGATTTCGCCCACCACGCTGAAACCCCGCCTGCTGGACCTGATCGGGGCCGAGGCCGACCATGCCCGCGCCGGGCGCCCGGCGGAAATCTGGGCCAAGGTCAACAGCCTGATCGACCCCGAGGTGATCGACGCGCTTTACGCCGCCTCGAACGCGGGGGTGAAGATCAGCCTGGTGGTGCGCGGCATCTGCGGCGTGCGGCCGGGGGTCAAGGGGCTGTCGGAAAACATCCGCGTCAAGTCGATCGTCGGGCGGTTCCTGGAACACAGCCGCATCGTCTGCTTCGGCTCTGGCCACGGCCTGCCGTCGAAAGAGGCCCGGGTGTTCATCTCCTCCGCCGACTGGATGGGGCGCAACCTCAACCGCCGGGTCGAAACCCTGGTCGAGGCGATGAACCCCACCGTCAAGGCGCAGATCGTCAACCAGATCATGGCCGCCAACCTGGCGGACGAGGCGCAAAGCTGGATCCTTCAGGCCGACGGCACCTATCTGCGCGACCTTGGCCCGGCGGAGGGCAACCTGTTCAACTGCCACAGGTTCTTCATGGAAAATCCGTCGCTTTCAGGCCGCGGCACCGCCGGAGCCAAGGATGTGCCAAAGCTTGCCTGACGCCTCGCCGCATTGACGTTTGCGTGAAGCGCGGCACATCTAGCGCATGAGTTCCGGCAGAAGGGGAATCGGATGGCACCCGAAGATGACGATTGGGGACCGTTCGGCCGCCCCCTGTTCGACGATCCGTCCGCCCGCGCGCTCTCGCGCGTGGGGGTGGTGGATGTGGGGTCGAACTCGGTCCGCATGGTGGTCTTTGACGGGGCGGCGCGCAGCCCGGCCTATTTCTTCAACGAAAAGATCATGTGCGGGCTGGGCCGCGGCCTTGCCGAAACCGGAATGCTGAACCCCGAGGGCAAGGTCCGCGCCCTTGCCGCGCTGAAGCGGTTCGCCCTGCTGGCGCAGGGGATGAACACCACCACCCTGACCGTCGTGGCCACCGCCGCCACGCGCGAGGCCAAGGACGGGCCAGAGTTTCAGGACCAGGTGTTCCGCGAAACCGGCCTGCGGCTCTGGGTCGTGGACGGGGACGAGGAGGCGCGGCTTTCCGCGCAGGGCGTTCTGCTGGGCTGGCCCGACGCCAAGGGCATCGCTTGCGACATCGGCGGCAACTCGATGGAACTGGCGCGGATCGAGGGCGGCCAGGTCGGCCGGCGCGCCTCGACCCAGCTTGGGCCGTTCCGCCTGCAACAGGTCGAGGGCGGGCCGGAAAAGCGCCGCGCCCTGATCGACCGCGTGCTGCGCCGCCTTTCGGCAGAGCTGAAGACCGAAGGCGAGCGGATTTATCTGGTCGGCGGGTCGTGGCGCGTCATCGCCCGGCTGGACATGGAGCGGCGGAATTATCCGCTGACCGTCCTGCACGAATACCGCATGACCCCCCGGTCGGTTCTGGAAACCATCGACTGGATCGGCCAGAACGACCTTGCCGTGCTGCGCGCCCGCACCGGCACGTCGACCGACCGGATGGCGCTGGTGCCGCTGGCCTGCGAGGTGCTGCGCGAACTGATCCGCATCCTGAAACCGTCCGAGATCGACGTGTCGGCCTATGGCATCCGCGAGGGGCTGCTGTATGAACAGATGCCCGCCAAGCTGCGCGCCCGCGATCCGCTGATCGAGGCGGCGCGGATGGCCGAACTGACCAGCGCCCGCATCCCCGGTTTCGGCAAGAAGCTGTTCGCCTTTCTGGAACCGCTGTTCAAGGGCGCCACGCCCGAACGGCTGCGGCTGATCAAGGCCGCCTGCCTGCTGCACGACACCACCTGGCGCGCGCATCCCGATTACCGGGCCGAGGTTTGCTTCGACAACGCGACGCGCGCAAACCTGGGGGGGCTGGACCATCCGGGGCGGGTGTTTCTGGGCCTGTCGCTGCTGCACCGCTACAAGAACTCGCGGTCGGGCTCGCGGCTGGAACCGCTGTTCCGTCTGCTGACCGAGGACGAGATGCGCGAGGCTGAGGTGCTGGGCAAGGCCATGCGCTTTGGCGCGATGTTTTCCGCCGCCGACCCGTCCGAGGCCGGCGCGCTGAAATGGGCGCCGAAGAAACGGCTGCTGGAACTGGCGCTGACCGAACGCGGCAAGGGCCTGTTCGGAGAGGTGGCGCAGGCGCGCTTTACCTCGCTGGCGCAGGCGCTTGGCGCGACCGTCGCGATAAAGGGGACTGTGTGATGCTGACCTTCGACCATCTGGCAATCACCGCCGAAACGCTGGAGGACGGCGTCGCCGCCGTCGAATCCGCGCTTGGCGTCGAACTCGCCCCCGGCGGCAAGCATCCGCATATGGGCACCCACAACCGGCTGCTGGGTCTGGGGGATCTTTACATGGAGATCATCGCGACCGATCCCGGCGCACCCCGCCCCGACTGGCCGCTGTGGTTCGACATGGACAATTTCCGCGGCGCGCCGCGCATCACCAACTGGATCTGCCGCAGCGATGATCTGGCCGCCGATGTCGCGGCCTCGGGGCCCGGCTTCACCGGCATTCCCACGCCGCTGTCGCGCGGCGACCTGCGCTGGCAATTCGCCATCCCGCCCTCGGGCAAGCTGCCCTTCGACGATGCCTTTCCGGCGCTGATGCAATGGGAGGGCACGCTGCACCCGGCCAATCTGCTGCCCGACCGGGGCGTGCGGCTGGCGCGGCTGGAAATCGCCCACCCCTTGGCCGAGGCCCTGCGCGACGCCCTTGCCGGGCGGATCGACGAGGCCCGCGTGGTGATCGTTCCGGGGCCGGAAAAGGCGATGCGCGGCACCTTCGACACGCCGCACGGGCCTCGGGTCATCGGATGATCCGCGACGCAGTGGCAGAGGACGCGGCGCAGATCGCGGCCTTCTGGTCGCCGCTGATCGAGCGCACGGCCGTCACCTTCAACCCGGTGGCGAAAACCCCCGCCGATGTGGCGGCGATGATCGCCGACCGGCAGGCGGCGGGCCACGCCTTCCTCGTCGCCGACGAAGGTGGGGTGTTAGGCTTTGCCAGCTATGCCCAGTTCCGCGGCGGCGCGGGTTACGCGCGCACCATGGAACATACGATCATCCTGTCGCCGCAGGCACAGGGTCGCGGCATCGGCCGCGCGTTGATGGCCGGGGTCGAGGCCCATGCCCGCGCCGCCGGCCACCATTCGCTGATCGCGGGGGTCAGTGCCGAAAACCCCGCCGGCCGCGCCTTTCACGCCGCCCTCGGCTATGCCGAAATCGCCGTGCTGCCGCAGGTCGGCTGGAAATTCGGCCGCTGGATCGACCTTGTGCTGATGCAGAAAATCCTGACCTGACAGCGCCGCCCTGCCCGGTTATGCTGCGCCCCATGCCGAACACGAACAGACAATCCCTCTGGTCCCGCATCGCCGATGCCGTCGCCGCCCTGTCGCAGGGTGAGGGGCTGGCCGCCGTCTTCGACCGCCTGCGCGGCGTGCCGGAACGCAGCCCCGAACGCACCGTCGCCTTTACCATCGCGGTGATCGCCCTGGGCGCCAAGATGGCCAAGGCCGATGGCGAGGTCACGCGGGACGAGGTGGCAGCCTTCCGCCGCCTGTTCACCATCCCGCCGGGAGAGGAGGCGAACGCCGCCCGCGTCTTCAACCTGGCCCGTCAGGACGTGGCTGGCTTCGACGCCTATGCCCGCAAGATCCGCGCCATGTTCGCCGATACGCCGGATGGCACGGCGCCGCAGGTTCTGACCGATCTGCTGGAAAGCCTGTTCCGCATCGCCGTATCGGACGCCGCCCTGCATGATGCGGAAGAAGCATTCCTTCATACCGTCGCCGACATCTTCGGGGTGGGGGAAAAGTGTTTCTCCACCCTTCTCACCCGCTATACCGGCGCCTGCCAGTGCGATCCCTATGACGTGCTGGGCATTCCCTGCGACGCGCCGCTGGACCAGGCCCGCGCCGCCTGGCGGCAGGCGGTGATGGACAGCCACCCCGACGCGATGCAGGCCCGCGGCGTCCCGCCCGAGGCGATCCGCCTGGCCGAGGAACGGCTGATCGCCGTCAACCGCGCCTGGGAGGAAATCTCGTCCCGGCAGGCCGCTTGATGGAACGGCTGCGGCTGGCGACCTTCAACGTCGAATGGTTCAACGCCCTCTTCGACGACAGCGGCCGCCTGCTGGAGGATCTGGAGCCGTCGGCCCGCTATCACGTTACCCGCGCCGACCAGATCGGGTCGCTGGGCATTGTCTTCACCGCTCTGGATGCCGACGGCCTCATGATCATCGAGGCGCCCGACCAGGGCAGCCGCCGGTCGACCGTCCGCGCTCTGGAAAATTTCGCCACGAAATTCGGCCTGCGCGCCCGCAAGGCCGTGCATGGCTTTTCCAGCGAGACGGAACAGGAAATCGCCTTTCTCTACGACCCCGACCGCCTGACCGCCCGCCACGACCCGCAGGGCGGCCCAGAGGTGGGGAACGTGCCGCGTTTCGACGCCAGCTACCGCTACGATCTGAACAACGACGGCGTGTTCGACACGATCCGGTTTTCCAAGCCGCCGCTGGAACTTGCCGTCGAAACCGCGGGCGGGCGCAAGCTGCGGCTGATCGGCGTCCATGCCAAATCCAAGGCGCCCCACGGCGTCAAGAAACAGGACGAGTTCAACCGCATCTCGATCGAGAACCGCCGCAAGCAACTGGCCGAATGCCTGTGGATCAGGGCGCGGGTGGAACAGCACCTGCGCGCCGGCGACAGCCTGATCGTGATGGGCGATTTCAACGACGGCCCCGGTCTGGACGAATACGAGGCGCTGTTCGGCTATTCGGGGGTCGAGATCGTCATGGGCGCCGATGCGCCCGATGACCTCCGGCTTCAGGAGCGCCATGCCGCGATGGCCCTGCGCCAGCGGGTCGGCCTGTCGCCGACCTCGGCCCGGTTCTGGCTGGCGGCGATGAAGCGCTATTTCGAGGCGCTGCTGGACTTCATCATGCTGTCGCCCGATCTTTGCACCGCCGCGCCCGACTGGCGGATCTGGCACCCGTTCAACGACCCCGCCGCCCTGGCCGCGCCGGAACTGCGCGATGCACTGCTTGCCGCCTCGGACCACTTTCCGGTGACGGTGGACCTGGCGCTCTGATTTGAAATCGCCCAAGGGCAGCCCATATTCCCTTGGGAAATCCCTGCCCGGAAAGGCCCGGACCATGCGCCTCGCGCCCTTTGCCCTGATCCTCGCCATCGCCCTGCCGCTGCCTGCGGCCGCCCAGTTCTTCGATGACGAAAAGCCCGACGCGCAGGCCCCGGCCAAAGGGGAAAAGGCCCCCTCGCTGTTCGAGGAAGGCGCCCGGATGATGCTGCGCGGCCTGATGAAGGAAATGGAGCCGGCGCTGAACGACATGGGCAAGGCCCTGTCCGACATTGAACCCGCGCTGCGCGACATGGCCCGGCTGATCGACGACATAAAGAACTACGACAAGCCGCGGATGCTGCCGAACGGCGACATCCTGATCCCGCGCCGCCCCGGCGCCCCGCCGCCTCCGGTCTTTCCCGAAGGCGCCGACCCTGACCTGCCCCCCGGCATTCCCGGCACGGGCGAGATCGAACTCTGAAAGGCGCCCCCCTTCATCCTCTCTGCCTAAATATCCTCAGGGGGTGAATTGGCCGCAGGCCAAGAGGGGGCGCGAGCGCCCCCTGCCCGCCCCTACCCCCGCGCCGCGCGGATCAGGTTCAGGATGTCCTTCGCCGCCGCCGGAATGTTCGTCCCCGGCCCGAAGATCGCCTTGACCCCGTGGTCATACAGGTACTGGTAATCCTGCTGCGGAATGACCCCGCCGCAGATCACCAGAATATCCCCGGCCCCCGCATCCTTCAGCGCCTGCACCAGCTTCGGCGCCAGAGTCTTGTGCCCCGCGGCTTGCGAGCTGATGCCCACCACATGCACGTCGTTGTCGATTGCGTCCTGCGCCGCCTCCTCGGGCGTCTGGAACAGCGGTCCCACATCCACGTCGAACCCGATGTCGGCAAAGGCGGTGGCGATCACCTTGGCCCCCCGGTCATGCCCGTCCTGCCCCATCTTGACCACCAGCATCCGCGGGCGGCGGCCTTCCTCTTCGGCAAAGGCTTCCACATCGCGCTGTATCTGCGCGAACCCTTCGTCGCCCTCATAGGCGGCCCCGTAGACCCCGGCCAATGTCTTCACCTCTGCCCTGTGGCGCCCGAACGTGCCTTCCATCGCCAGCGAAATCTCCCCCACGCTGGCCCGCGCGCGGGCGCATTCCACCGCTGCCTCCAGCAGGTTGCCGCCCTCGACGGTGCGGCGGCCCAGTTCCAGCAGCGCCGCCTCACAGGCCGCCTCGTCCCGCGTGGCGCGGGTGTGTTCCAGCCGGGCGATCTGCGCCTCGCGCACTTTCACGTTGTCGATGTCCAGAATGTCGATCGGGTCCTGCTTCGCCAGCCGGTATTTGTTCACCCCGACAATCACCTCCTGCCCCCGGTCGATCTGCGCCTGACGCCGGGCCGCCGTCTCCTCGATCCGCAGCTTGGGCATACCGCTGGCAACGGCCTTGGTCATGCCGCCCATGGCCTCGACTTCCTCGATCAGCTTCCAGGCCTCATCGGCCAATTGCGCGGTCAGGCTTTCGACGTAATAGCTGCCCGCCAGCGGATCGACCACATGGGTGATTCCGGTTTCTTCCTGCAAGATCAGCTGCGTATTCCGCGCAATCCGCGCAGAGAACTCGGTCGGCAGGGCAATCGCCTCGTCCAGCGCATTGGTGTGCAGCGACTGCGTGCCGCCCAGTGCCGCCGCCATCGCCTCATAAGCCGTGCGGATGATGTTGTTGTAGGGGTCCTGTTCCTGCAACGACACGCCACTGGTCTGGCAATGCGTCCGCAGCATCAGGCTTCCCGCCTTTTTCGGCTGAAACTCCGACATGATGCGATGCCACAGCATCCGCGCGGCGCGCAGCTTGGCCGCCTCCATGAAAAAGTTCATGCCGATGGCGAAAAAGAACGACAGCCGCCCGGCGAAATCGTCGACGTTCATCCCCCGCGCAATCGCCGCCCGCACATATTCCCGCCCGTCGGCCAGGGTATAGGCCAGCTCCTGCACAAGGTTCGCGCCCGCCTCCTGCATGTGATAGCCGGAGATCGAGATCGAGTTGAACTTGGGCATTTCCTTCGACGTATATTCGATGATGTCGGCGATGATCCGCATCGAGGGTTCGGGCGGATAGACGTAAGTGTTCCGCACCATGAACTCTTTCAGGATGTCGTTCTGGATCGTGCCCGACAGAACCGATCGGGGATGCCCCTGCTCCTCGCCCGTGACGATGAAGTTCGCCAGGATCGGGATCACCGCGCCGTTCATCGTCATGGAAACGCTGACTTTATCCAGCGGGATGCCGTCGAACAGGATCTTCATGTCCTCGACCGAGTCGATGGCGACGCCCGCCTTGCCGACATCGCCCACGACGCGCGGGTGGTCGCTGTCATAGCCCCTGTGGGTGGCCAGATCGAAGGCCACGGAAACCCCCTGCTGCCCGGCGGCGAGCGCCTTGCGGTAAAAGGCGTTCGATTCCTCGGCCGTCGAAAAGCCCGCATATTGACGGATCGTCCAGGGGCGGCCCGCATACATCGTGGCCTTCACCCCGCGGGTGAAGGGCGCGAGGCCCGGCAGGCTGTCCATATGCGCCAGACCGGCTGTATCCGCGCCGGTGTAAAGCGGCTTGACCTCGATCCCCTCCAGCGTCTGCCAGTTCAGGGTTTCGGGGTCTGCGCCCTTCAATTCTTTCGTCGCCGCCGCGCGCCATGCGTCCAGATTATCCGACATGTCCGTCCCTCGTTCCCGTGGCCGGGCGCACCCGGCAAATCCCTTGGGTTCCCGCGCGCCCTGCCCTATATCGGTGGGAACCGGAGGCGCGATGAAACCCGTTCAAATCCTTGCCCTTGCGGCCCTTCTGCCCCTGGCCGCGATGGCGCAGGCGGCCGATCCCGTCGCCCCCATTCCGGCAACCGAGGCGGACCCCGCGTCCTTCCTGTGGCACCAGCGGCCCATCGTGGTGTTCGCCAACACGCCCGAAGATGCGAATTTCATCCGCCAGATCGAGCTTCTGTCCCGTGCCCCCGCCGATCTGGCCGAACGCGACGCGGTGGTGATCACCGACACCGACCCCGCCGCACGCAGCCCGTTCCGCCAGCAGCTGCGCCCCAACGGCTTTGCCATCATCGTGCTGGACAAGGACGGCAAGCCCTTGCTGCGCAAACCCCTGCCCCGCGACGTGCGCGAGATCACCCATACCATCGACCGTTCCCCCCTGCGCCGGCAGGAGATGCTGGAGAGGCGTCCTGCGGGGCGATAGCGGCGGTTCATGCCGGATTTCCCGACGACTGCAACATCGCCCACGTCACCAGCCCGCTGATCCCAAAGATCAGCAGCCCCGCCATGGCCGGTGACAGCAGGTTCAGCATGGTCGCGCCCAACCCGCCCCAGACCAGCAACACCGCCACGACTGATCCATAGAGCCAAAAGCCCCACGCGGGCCATGTGCCCAGACCCACCCTGCGTCCCGCCGCCAGCACGACAAGGGCGACCGAGACCGGCAGCACCGTTCCCGCCACCGCCATTACCACCAGCCGCGCCAGATCGCCCGATGGATCGGAGCCGCCAAAGTGCAGGACGCCGCCGATCACCACGCCCGCCGCCAACCCCGCCGCCAGAACGGCGGCAGGCCAGACCCAAAGAAAGGTCCGGACGGCGGCGCGCATTCATTCAAACTCCATGATCACATCATCGACCTTGAGGCTCGCCCCCGCCGCCGCGTTGATCTTTTTCACCACGCCCTTGCGTTCGGCCTTGAGGATGTTTTCCATCTTCATCGCCTCGACCGT